>NZ_JBPDVG010000004.1:0-183011 GCF_051851525.1 Lonepinella sp. BR2357
AAGTTTTATGACAAGTACTACATTTATAGCGTTGAATATTGTTTTGAGTGCCATATTTCTGAATTGATGAATTTTGGCAAAAAGGGCAGTTTTTTGTTCATATTTCAAAAAATTAGGTTAAAGCCAATTACTATAAGGCTTTAACCTGTTTTTTACCAACTATTTTGTCTACTATGCCTAAAGGGGGCGTTTTAGTGAAATTACGCAGCGACCATCACCATGGCGGGACGAATCACACGGCTATTTAATAAATAGCCTTTTTGTAATACCACGGTAATTTGATTGGTTTCAAATCCCTCGGTGGGTTGCATGGAAATCGCTTGGTGCAAGTCTGGGTTAAAGGTTTCGCCCACCACGCCCACTGGCTCAATACCAAAACGAGCAACGGTGGCCAATAAATCTTTCAGGGTTAATTCTACACCGTCAAATAAGCCTTTCACACATTCATCTTCCTTATTTGCCGGCGTAGTTAAGGCTCGCTCAAGGTTGTCAATGGTATTCAAAATCTCTTTGGCAAATTTTTCTAAAGCGAATTTATGCGCTTTTTCCACATCTTGTTCCGCCCGACGACGAACGTTTTCCATTTCGGCTCTGGCACGCAACAAACTTTCTTGTTCTTTTTGAGCGGCCTCAACCAGTTGTTGCTCTAATTCTTGCACACGTAAAATGGCTTCTTCCAAGGCATCTGTTTCTTCATTGGCTTCTGCATTCTCGGCGCTTTCTTCTGCTGTTTCCACTTGCTCTGGTTGCGTTTCTTCTGTAACCATTTCTTCTGCGATCATGTCTTCGGTAGGTTGTTTTTCTTGTTCTGTCATCATGTACTCCATTAAAAATATGATAAAATCTGAGCGGTTGCGCATTGTAACAAAGGAATAATCAAATGTTAACCTTTGCTCCAAGTCATTTTCAATGTAATATAAAGGCGTTTTTTTAAAATTCAAGTCATCAGGATCATGGAATTTATCAATAATCATATTAACCCGCTACATAAAACCTTTAAAACCATTGGGTTAGTCGGTCGCCCACGCAATGATATGACCTTGCAAATGCACAAAAATATTTTTTTATGGTTGCAAGAAAAGGGCTATACCGTCTTAGTGGAAACCGAAGTGGGCCAAGCCTTAGCACTGCCCGAGCAACAAATTGCGTCATTAGAACAAATCGGCAAACAAGCACAACTGGCTATCGTTATCGGCGGCGACGGCAATATGCTTGGGCGTGCTCGGATTTTATCGAAATACGATCTGTTGTTAATCGGCATTAACCGTGGCAACTTAGGCTTTTTAACCGATATTGACCCGAAAAATGCTTACGCCCAATTACAGGCTTGTCTGGACGGTGAGTTTTTTGTAGAAGAACGCTTTTTATTAGAGGTTAATATTGAGCATAACGGCGTGGTGATCAATAACGGTAATGCCATTAATGAGGCGGTCATTCATCCTGCGCAAATCGCCCATATGATTGATTTCCATGTGTATATTGATGATAAATTTGCTTTTTCGCAACGTTCAGATGGGTTAATTATCGCCACCCCAACCGGCTCCACAGCCTACTCGCTTTCTGCCGGCGGCCCGATTTTAACCCCAAATATGAACGCAATCACGCTCGTTTCTATGTATCCACATACGCTCTCATCTCGTCCTTTGGTTATTGACGGTGACAGCAAGATCTCACTGCGTTTTGCCGATTACAACACACCGCAATTAGAAGTGAGCTGCGACAGCCAATTAGCTTTAAATTTAACCAGTGATGATGTGGTTACCGTACAAAAAAGCGCCTATAAGCTCCGTTTGCTCCATTTGCATAATTACAATTATTACAATGTGTTAAGCTCAAAATTAGGTTGGCTAAAAAAACTTTTCTAAAAACTGTAAAAAAAACCTTTACTGTAAATTTATTATGAATTATACTGCATTCCATACAGTAAAGGGGATTTTTTATGCTTACTCAACTCACTATTAATAATTTTGCCATTGTTCGTCATTTAGATATTGAATTAGCCCAAGGTATGTCGGTGATCACCGGTGAAACGGGGGCCGGTAAATCCATTGCCATTGATGCCTTAGGGATTTGTTTAGGCCAACGTACCGAGCTTGCTATGCTACGTGAGGGGCAAGAACGAGCAGACGTATGTGCAACCTTTCAAATTGATCCCCAAAGTGCCGCAGCCCATTGGTTACAACAGCAAGAATTAGAAGATCAGGATAATCCTGAAAGCTGTATTTTACGCCGTATTATCAATCAAGATGGACGTTCTAAAGCCTTTATTAACAGCACGCCGGTGTCGGTGGCGCAATTAAAGGAATTGGGGACTTATCTTATTCATATTAATGGGCAACATGCCTCACAATTATTATTAAAACCCGAGTATCAATTACAAACCTTAGATACGTTCTGTTCTCATGCGCCTTTATTGGCACAAATGAAAACCGATTACCACTGTTGGAAATCCTTACAACAACAAGTGGCTGAATTTAAACAAAAATGTGCAGAAAATGAGGCTAGAAAACAATTACTCCAATATCAAGTTAATGAACTGGATGAATTTAATCTGCAAGAAGATGAATTTGAGCAATTAGAGGAAGATCACAAACGGCTTTCTAATAGTGAAGAACTGACTTCGCTTTCCCAGTCTTTGCTCGGTATTTTAAGTGAAAGTGATACCGTGAGTGCGGATAGCCTACTCTATCGAGCCACCCAATATGTGGATGAATTGGCAGAACTCGATCCTCGCTATGCCGACATTCAAACTATGTTGCAAGATGCGTTAATTCAAGTACAAGAAGCCAGTAGTGAAGTGCAACATTTGGCCTCTGATATTGAGCAAGATCCGTATTTATTAGAAGAAATCGAACAACGCATGAGCCAAGCGATTCATTTAGCCAAGAAACATTATATTTCGCCAGAAAACTTAGTGGAATTTCACCGCACTTTAAAAACAGAGTTGGCACAGTTGATCGATTATTCCGAAAGTGAAGATGAACTGATTAAACAAGAAAAACAGGCCTTTGCCCAAATGCAAGCGACCGCCACCGCCTTACATCAAAGCCGTGAAATGGGCGCAAGTAAATTAGCCGATCAAGTGACAAAATCCATTAAGCAATTAGCCATGGAAAACGCCCAATTTTTTATTAAATTAAATACCGATTACAGTAAAATTGGGGCAAATGGTGCGGATAATGTACAATTTGATTTACAAAGTAACTTGGGACAATCCGCACAATCTTTGGCAAAAACGGCCTCTGGCGGGGAATTATCACGGATCGCTTTAGCTATTCAGGTACTCACTTCCGATAAAAGTGCCATTCCAACCTTGATTTTTGATGAAATTGACGTGGGAATTAGCGGGGCCACAGCGAGCGTGGTAGGCAAACTTTTACGTCGTTTAGGCACCAAATGCCAAGTGATTTGCGTCACCCATTTACCGCAAGTGGCAAGCTATGGTAATCATCATTTTGTGGTAGAAAAATTTACCGTTGATGAAAAAACCGAAACAAAAATGACCGCACTTTCTGCCTCGCAACGGGTTAAAGCCTTAGCGAAGTTATTGGGCGGAAGTAAAATTACGGATTCCGCCTTAGCGAATGCACAAGAAATGTTGGATTTGGCGAGTTAAGAGTAGAAAGCAAGGGTAAATAGCTCACTAAAATACCCCACACTGACGTGGTTAACATAGTGTCGCTACGCCGTAGCTTTCCATATAGTTTAAGATGCGGAGCATCGTGATTTGCCTAGCCCTGTACGCCAGTGCAGGGCATAAAAAAACCTCGTACGAATGTACGAGGTTAGTGATTAAGTCAGATTAATTAGAAACGATAACCAACACCTAAGAAGTAAACCACTGGGTCAAGTCTAACATCTTGTGAATGTTCAGCTCCAGCTACTTTAAATGTCGCTTTGGTTTTAATTTTTGCATAATCAATAGAGGCATTAACAAATAAATTATCAGTAATGTTAATATCCACACCTGCATTGACTGCAACACCCCATGAATCTTTTAATTTTAGATCTGTCACTCCAGCTAATTTTTCTTGTTCATCAAAGAAAGTTGTGTAATTCACACCCACCCCAACATAAGGACGAGCTGCAGATTCTTTGCCACCAAAATAATATTGTAGGAATAGGCTAGGTGGTAAATGTTTGGTTTTACCAACCAATGTGTTGCCTAAAGTAATTTTATGGCTAAATGGGGTTGCTGCAAGTAACTCAACACCGATATTATCGGTAATCAAATAAGTTGCGGTTAAACCTAATTGTGCATTAGTGTTAACATCTAAATTCAACGCCGCATTTTGGTCATTTGATGTATTTTTCACGTTAGTTGGTGAAACGGCTACGCCACCAGCACGAATTAACACATCACCTGCTTGGTGAGCCATGGCCACACTGCTTAATAACGCTGTGGCTAAACCGATTGCTAATGCTGATTTTTTCATATTGATCTCCTTGATTATTTATTAGGGGGTTTATTCCCTAGATTATACCCATAAAAAAAATATGTGTTTAACACGAGGAGAAATATACCCCTTTTGGAAAATAAAAACTGTGATCTAGATCATAAAATTGAAAGATTGTTAAAAAATTTTTATTGTTTTTACTTATTTGTTAATTTTTTAAACAAACCCGCTACGTTGATGGAAATCAATTTCTCACTTTTTTATACATTTATCCTTAAAATCGGTATAATTAGGCGAAGAATTTGTGATGTGCGAAAAGGAAAAGCCATGCCGATCAATTTTACCCAACTTTTTAAAGACAGTTGGCATTTTTTACAAAATGAACGAAAGTTTGCGTTCATCTTTCTCTCTCTCTTTGTGTTAGCCTCGGCGGGTTTTGGCCTGTTGCAACAGGCGATTTTTCCTGTTCTGGAAAATGTTGACAGCTTGACTGAAGAACAACAAATGGACGTCTTACTCCAACAAAGCAGTGACTTAACCTTTTTATGGTTCACCCTCGCAAAAGGCCTTGCCACCGTGTTTATTGTCTATTGGGGTACCTTAACCGTTCATCACATTAGTCAACGCCAATCGCCACAATTAGCTCACACAGCGGGTATCACATTTAGCCGCTTAATTGGCATTATTCTGCTCACTGTGCTGTGCTTTTTGCCGTTTTTTATCGGCGCAATCGGCACCATTGCGGGCGTGTTAAGTCAATCGTCACTTTCTTTTGTGAGCCTGTTTTTGATGGTGTCGGGGATTTTTATTTTAATTCGCTTGTGCTTGGCACCGGTTCGTTATTTGGTGGCCAATGAAACCCTAAAAAGTGCGGTGCAAAATAGCCTGAATTCTGCCAAAGGACGCACCTCTGTGTTGTTTTTCTATTGCACAATCAGCTATTTATTCTTTCCGCTGATTGGCTTTCAACTGGCCTTACTTGCGCAAAATTTTCTGTTAACTGTGATCGCCTTAATCATTATGTCATTGATTAATGTGTTCTCCATTGTGTTTACTTATCGCTTTTACAGCGTATTCAATCAGCAGGCTTGATATGAAACAACTGTTAGAATTTATTCCACTTATTTTATTTTTCGTCGTCTATAAATTGGCTGGTGTGCGTGAGGCTGCAATTACCTTGGTAATTGCCACGCTTTTGCAACTGATTATTTTAAAATGGAAATACGGCAAAATTGAAAAACAACAAGTTGTGATGGGAAGTGCGGTCGTTTTTTTCGGCTTACTCACCGCTTATTTTAATGAAATTAAATACTTACAATGGAAAGTGACCATTGTTTACGGATTATTTGCGCTGATTTTATTGGTGGCGCAATTTGGTTTCAAAACACCGCTGATTCAAAAATTATTGGGTAAAGAAATTGAACTGCCACAAGCCGTCTGGCACAATCTCAACCTTGCTTGGGCCATCTTTTTTATCCTGTGTATGTTGGTGAATATTTATATTAGCCAAGCCTTTTCCGAAGAAGTGTGGGTAGAATTTAAATCCTTTGGCATTTTAGCCATGACCTTTGTTGCCACCATTGGCACAGGCGTTTATATTTATCGTTATTTACCGAAAGACAAGGAGTGATATATGAGTTGTAATACCGTAACCGAGCAACCCGTCGACGCAAGAGCCCACGGCACCCTCTTATTAAGAACCCTCGCCATGCCTTCTGATACCAATGCCAATGGGGATATTTTTGGCGGATGGATTATGTCGCAAATGGATATTGGCGGGGCGATTTTAGCCAAAGAAATTGCGAAAAGCCCTGTGGTCACGGTTTGTGTCGACAAAATGAGTTTTTTACAACCCATTGCGGTCGGTGATGTGGTGTGTTGCTATGGGAAACTGGTCAAAGTGGGACGAACCTCCTTACAAGTGAAAGTGGATGTTTGGATCAAAAAAGTGTACCAAGGATTGCGTGATCGCTATTGCGTCACCGAGGCGTTATTTACCTATGTGGCGATTGACAAAAATGGGAAACCCAAAGCCATTCCGCGTGAGGATAATCCCGAATTAGATCAAGCGCTAGCTATGATCGAAAATGTGTAATTAAGGAGTTTTATATGGAATATTATGTAATTTTTGCGCAAGACAAACCCAATATGTTAGAAAAACGCTTGGCTGTGCGTGCCCAACATTTGGCTCGTTTAGAACAACTTCAACAAGAAAATCGTCTCTTAACGGCAGGCCCCAATCCAACCGTTGATGGCGCTGGCGTCACCGGTTCCACGGTTATTGCACAATTCGATTCTATTGAGCAAGCGCAACAATGGGCCAGTGAGGATCCTTATGTGGACGCAGGCGTATATGGTGATGTGATCATCAAACCGTTCAAAAAAGTGTTTTAATTTTTTACTGAATGCGTTTATTTGTTGCTGAAAAACCGAGCTTGGCACGTGCCATTGCGGATATTTTACCCAAACCACATCAACGTGGCGACGGTTTTATTCGCTGTGGCGAACAGGATTATGTCACTTGGTGTGTCGGTCATTTGCTTGAGCAAGCCGAACCGGATGCTTACAACCCCAATTTTAAACAATGGCGGTTGGAGCATTTGCCAATCATACCGGAAAAATGGCAATTAATACCACGTAAAGAAGTGGCCAAACAGTTAAAAACGGTGGAAAAACTCATTCACCAAGCCGATATTCTGATTAACGCAGGCGACCCCGATAGAGAGGGGCAATTATTGGTAGATGAAGTGTTTAACTACGCCAATTTACCGGCCGACAAATACCCGAAAATCCAACGTTGTTTAATCAGTGATTTAAACCCAAGTGCGGTGGAAAAAGCGGTCAATAAATTGCAACCCAATCGCAATTTTATTCCCCTTGCCACCTCTGCTTTAGCCCGAGCCAGAGCCGATTGGCTGTATGGCATTAACATGACCCGAGCCTACACCATTCGAGGTCGTCAAGCGGGTTACAATGGCGTGCTGTCTGTTGGGCGGGTGCAAACGCCCGTGTTAGGCTTGATCGTTCGCCGAGATTTAGAAATCGAACATTTTCAACCAAAAGATTTTTTTGAAGTATTAGCCCATCTCTCCCATGATGAACAAACACCGGCAAATTTCACCGCACTTTGGCAACCGAGCAAAGCCTGCGAAGATTATCAAGATGATGACGGCCGAGTGCTATCTAAAGGTTTAGCTGAAAATGTGGTGAAACGAATCACCCAACAACCTGCTGAAGTCACAGCTTATGAAGATAAACGGGAAAAAGAAACCGCCCCACTGCCCTATTCCCTTTCGGCGTTGCAAATTGATGTGGCAAAACGTTTTGGCCTGTCCGCCCAAGAAGTGCTAGACACATGCCAAGATTTATATGAAAAACACAAAATTATTACTTACCCCCGTTCCGATTGCCGTTATTTACCCAATGAGCATTTTGCTGACCGCCATAAAGTCATACAAGCCATTGCCACGCATTGTGCCGAATATCAAAATGTGCCAAGTGCGGTGAATTTAGAACAAAAAAATCGTTGTTGGAATGATAAAAAAGTCGAGGCTCACCATGCCATTATTCCGACCGCCAAAAACCGCCCCGTCAATTTAAATTTAAGAGAACAGCAAATTTACCAACTTATTGCTCGTCAATATTTCATGCAATTTTGTCCTGATGCGGAATATCGTAAAAGCAAAATCACCTTAACCATTGCGGGCGGCACCTTTATTGCCCAAGCTCGCAACTTACAAATTGCCGGTTGGAAAGAGTTAATCGGCAAAGAAGATGACGAAGAACAATTATCCCCACCATTGCCCGTCGTCAAAAAAGGGCAATTACTTTTTTGTCATCACGGGGAAATTGTCAGTAAAAAAACGCAAGCCCCCAAACCGTTCACGGACGCCACCTTGCTTTCCGCCATGACGGGCATTGCACGTTTTGTGCAAGATAAAGAATTGAAAAAAATCCTACGTGAAACGGATGGATTAGGCACCGAGGCCACCAGAGCGGGCATTATTGAATTATTATTTAAACGCGGTTTTTTAGTTAAAAAAGGCAAAAATATCCACAGCACCGACACTGGACGGATTTTAATTCAGGCCTTACCCGATATGGCGACCCAACCCGACATGACCGCACAATGGGAATCACAATTAACCAGTATTAGTAGAAAAGAAACGAATTATCAACACTTTATGTGGCAACTCACACAAATGTTACCGGATTTAGTGCATTACGTGAATTTCTCTGCATTACGCCAATTAAGTACGGTGGCAAACAATCCTGCCAAGCCGAAATTTAACAAAGGAAAAGCAAAAACAAAAAATAAAGCAGAAAGTGCGGTGAATTCCGCTTAGATTTTCATCAACCGAATAAAAACGCCTTGATTAAACACGAAATATTCGGTAATATCCACACGTTTTTTAAATTATAAATTGATAACAGAGAAGAATTTACAATGTACAACGCATTATTATTTGTTTACCTTATCGTCTCCGTCGTGATGATCGGTTTTATCCTGATTCAACAAGGAAAAGGCGCTGATGCAGGTGCCTCATTCGGTGGCGGTGCCTCTGGTACGGTATTTGGTTCTGCGGGTTCAAGTAACTTTTTATCTCGTACCACGGCTATCTTAGCTATTATTTTCTTCGCCTCAAGTATCGTGCTTGGCAACTTAAACTCTCACCATGATAAAGTAAAAGAGGGGAAATTTGACGACTTATCTCAAGCTGCACAACAGTTAGAACAACAAAAAGCAGTAGCGCCAGCCGTTGAAGAAAATAAAAATGCAGATATTCCGCAAAACTAACAGTTAATTTAACCTCAAAACAACATGCGCTGGTGGTGGAATTGGTAGACACGCTATCTTGAGGGGGTAGTGCTTCACGGCGTGCGGGTTCAAGTCCCGCTCAGCGCACCATTCAACAAGAAAAGACGGTTTATGCCGTCTTTTTTTATGTGTCGAAATAAACTGCCGAAATAAACTGCCGAAATAAACTAAAACTACGCCAAACAACAGGTTATCAATCATTGACTTCCCATGCTTTTATTTTCTATTCCCAGACAAAAAAGACCAACTCAGTTGAGTTGGTCAAATACTATCTATACTTATTATTTTTATTTAGGGGATTCGGATTAAATTGGGCTTATGCCTCTACACCTTCAAATAAAGCGGTACTTAAATAACGCTCTGACGCAGATGGGAGGATCACCACAATTAATTTATCAGCAAATTCGGGTAATTTCGCAATACGCTCTGCGGCGGCAACGGCGGCGCCTGAGGAAATACCGGCTAAAATACCTTCTTCTGCCATTAAACGGCGTGCGGTGGCAATGGCAGTTTCACTGTCCACTGGCTCAACACGATCAACCAAGCTCAAATCTAAGTTTTTCGGAATAAAGCCCGCACCGATACCTTGAATTTTATGTGGACCCGGTTTCACTTCTTCGCCTTTTAAGGTTTGCGTAATCACTGGGCTTTCCGCTGGTTCAACAGCAACGGTAGTAATGGCTTTGCCTTGATCTTGTTTGATATAACGGCTAATCCCCGTGATGGTACCACCTGTCCCCACACCTGCCACGATAACATCCACTTTTCCCTCTGTGCCTTGCCAAATTTCAGGACCTGTGGTTTGTTGGTGGATGGCTGGGTTAGCCGGATTTTCAAACTGTTTCAACATGATATAACGGTTTGGATCGCTTGCCACAATTTCTTCGGCTTTGGCGATTGCTCCTTTCATGCCTTTGGCGCCCTCGGTCAACACCAAATTCACCCCTAAACCACGTAATAAACGTTTACGTTCGGTACTCATGGTTTCTGGCATGGTGAGGGTGATTTTATAGCCACGGGCGGCGGCCACATAGGCTAAAGCAATACCGGTGTTACCACTGGTCGCATCAACAATTTCTTTATCTTTGGTTAACGTGCCATCTTTTTCCGCTTGCCATACCATGTTGGCACCAATACGGCATTTTACGCTAAAGCTCGGGTTACGGCCCTCAACTTTCACCACAATGTTGCCTTGACCAAAATGGTTTAAGCGAACTAATGGGGTGTTACCAATAGAATAGGAATTATCTGCAAAAATCGTCATTGTGTTTCTCCTTGAAAGAATGATTTAATTGTTGATGTTATTTGTAACATAATATTTAATAATAAAAAAATAGCTATTTGTTCTATTTTATAACTAAATTGCATTAAATTATGACGGTATTTTTCCTTTATTCGGCAATCGATCACTTAACAAAATGGCATAACGTTCTGTACTTGGGCTTGATTCTAAGGCAATTTTTAATGCCATCGTCAGAGGAACAGAAAGCAACATGCCCACGGTGCCTAATAACCACCCCCAAAACAAGAGAGAAAGGAATACCACTAAAGTAGAAAGTCCTAATTTTTTTCCCATAATTCTCGGCTCTAGCACATTACCAATCGATACGTTAATAACAATCACGCTAATGGTGACCACAAATCCGGTGGTAAAACCATTTAATAAGAACGTTTGTAAAATAATCGGTATCGTGGCAATAATCGAGCCGATACTTGGAATATAATTAAACAGAAAACTTAAGGTCGCCCATAAAATCGCATATTGTACATCTGCTACGGTGAGTAACGTCCAAATCGCCACCGCCGTCAACAGGCTCATCATGCTTTTGACGCCCAAATAACCAATAATGCTTTCTAACACGCGTTCTAAATGGTTTTCTTCCTCGCCATCTTGACGACTAAACACCAACGCAAATTTATGTTTAGCGGTGGGTGCCTCTAATAACATAAAAATGACCACTAAAATTAACACAAAGGCATTGGACACCACATTGGAGAAATTCATCAGCAGGCTGCTAGCGAAATTCATCACTGAACTCGGGTCAAAATGCTTAACAATAGCGTCGGGTTTGACAGAAAAAGGAATATGCCATTTTTGTGCAATGGCCTGAATATCGTTCAAGCGAGCGGTCATTAATTGCCGATATTGTGGAATGGATTGCGTAAATTCTTGCGCCGATCCGTTAATCAAGCCGACTAAAAAGAAAAACACCAATAAAATCAACAGCAATAATAAGGCAATCGCTAACCAATGCGGCACATGTCGCTTAGTCATAAAACGAATCAAGGGTGAACAGATGATCGCAATAAATAACGATAGCAAAAATGGCACCACGATCACAGAGGACACTTTAATGCCCGCCAAAATAATCACCAAGGCGGCACTCACAAAAATAAATTGATGTAATGGATTGTTTTTTATCATAAAATATACCGCACTTAGTTAAATCGCCTCTTCATTTTCTTCGCCGGTGCGAATACGAATCACACGAGCCACATCATACACAAAAATCTTGCCGTCACCGATTTTACCGGTTTGAGCCGTTTCCACAATAGCGTCAATACATTGTTGTAGCACATCATCTGCGATCACAATTTCCAGTTTGACTTTCGGTAAAAAATCCACCGCATACTCGGCACCACGATACAGTTCAGTATGCCCTTTTTGACGGCCAAAGCCTCGCACTTCCGTTACTGTCATGCCGGTAATCCCAATATCCGACAAAGCCTCACGAACATCATCTAATTTGAACGGTTTGATAATCGCCTCAATTTTTTTCATCATTTGCTCCTATTTTTTAGCGGATTTTGGACGGAAACTTTCAATCACAGCAGGATCCGTATCAATATAAATCCCATCAATCAACTGTAAACAATAAGGCACGGCAGCAAAAATACCTTTTACTTGCACTTTCCCTTGTTCGTCTTTCACGCCCTCTAAGGTTTCTTTAATGGCTTTGGGTTGCCCAGGTAAATTTAAAATTAAACTGTTTTTGCGAATCACCCCGACTTGCCGTGACAATATGGCAGTAGGCACAAAATGTAAACTCACCTGACGCATTTGTTCACCGAATCCCGGCATTTCACGATCCGCCACGGCCAGTGTCGCCTCCGGTGTCACATCACGTTTTGCCGGCCCCGTACCGCCCGTGGTTAAAACTAACTGGCATTGTTGTTGATCGACTAATTCAATCAAGGTTTGCTCAATTTTATCCTGTTCATCAGGGATTAAACGGGTTTCTACTAAAAATTTATCCACTAATGCTTGTTCTAACCAAGCGGTTAATTCGGGAATACCTTGATCGGCATAGAGACCTTGCGAGGCCCGATCAGAAACGGAAACCAAGCCAATTTTTAAGATTTTTTCATCAACTGCGGTCATTTTTTACCTTATTTTTAAAATGGAAATAACAACGGAATACAAAATACCGTGACTAACATGACTAACAATGTAAATGGCACACCGATTTTAACAAAATCCGCAAATTTATAGCCACCCGGTCCTAACACCATGGTATTTACTGGGGAAGAAATTGGGGTCATAAACGCCGCCGACGAGGCAATAGCGACAGTCATGGCAAAAGGCATGGGCGAAAGCTGTAATTGCTGCGCCATGCTAATCGCAATGGGTGCCACTAAAATAGCGGTCGCCGTATTGGAAATAAACAAACCGACAACCGCACAGAGCATAAACAAGCTAATCAACATCCAGTGTTTGCCCATGGTTCCCACGGTGTGAATCATAAAATCTACGGCTAAGTCCACCCCTCCGGTTTTTTGTAGCGCAATGGAAAAAGGCATCATGCCAACAATTAAAATCAGGCTAGGCCAATGAATACTGGCATAAGCACTTTTGGCGTCAATACAACGGAATTTACCGAGCATTAAACAAGCGATAAGAGCGGCCACCACATTCGGCACGACGCCCGTGACCATTAACACCACCATGGTCGCAATGGCAAAAATCGCATGCCATGCTTGACTGGCAGCCGGAACGGCTTTATCAATTTCACTGGGATAACTTAATAAAAAGAAAGATTTGGTTTTATCCCGTAATTGTTGTAACAGTTTCCACTGCCCCACCACCAACAAGAGATCGCCCACTTTCAATATTTCTTCCGCAAGATTGCCTTGCAATAACTCGCCGTTACGTTTAATCCCAATAATATTCAACCCATAATGGGATCGAAAGCGTAATTGCACCGCACTTTTCCCCACTGCACTGCCGTCGGGAATCGGGGTAATTTCTGCCATGCCAATGGATTTGGCTTGTTCACTAAAATGAACATTACGAATAGGGGCCAATTCTAAATGATGTGCACGGCAAAATTCGCTCAAATCCAAGTCTGGCTGACTAATATCCATCATCAATAAATCTTTATGGCGAATTTCTTCTTTGCCAAGGGAGGCGGCCATAAAAATCGGTCGAAAGCGTTTCCAACGCTCAATAGCTAAAATATTTAGACCATAATTGGCCCGTAAATGTAATTCTTCGACATTCTGCCCAATAAAATCGGAATCCGCTAACACCACAAAACGTTTAATTCGGCGGTGTAACTGATAACTTTCAATGAGATCATTAAAGGAATAACGGGCGGTTTCTTGCGGATTATGTTGCTCTGGCGAGGCTAACCAACGACGAGCTAATAACATATAGAATACGCCTAACACCAACACAATTAAGCCAATAGGCGTAAACGAAAAGAAATCAAAACGTCCCGCTTGTGTGCGGACTAATTCGGCATTTACCACCAAATTCGGCGCCGTGGCAATCAAGGTCATCATGCCACTAATTAAGCCCGCCATGCTTAACGGCATCATTAAACGTTTGGGTGAAATGTGCATTTGCTGACAAATCACCAACACCACCGGAATGAAAATCGCCACAATACCCGTGGAACTCATAAAGGATCCCAATCCCGCAACGGATAACATTAATAAAATAAGGACTTTCGTTTCACTGTTATTGGCGACGTGCATGAGCCATTCACTCACTTGATAGGCCACGCCGGTACGCACTAAACCATCTGCCACAATAAACAGTAATGCAATGAGAATAATATTGGGATCGCTGAATCCTGCAAATACATCTTCAACGGTTAAAATGCCACTCAGACAAAAGGCAAGCATGACCACCAATGCGACCGTATCCATACGCAATTTATTTTGAATAAACAAAAAGATCGCCCCCAATAACAAAACGATCACAGCGGTTAATGGGGTGTGTAACGCAGTAAATAAGTCAGCATTCATCACAATATGTCCTGAAATCAAAGGGTATGTTGCTCGAGTATGTGACGCACCGGTGAAAAACTACAGCGATATTGTGGTAACACGCCAAATTCCGCTAGCTTTTCTAAATGGGCTTTAGTGGGATACCCTTTGTGTTTGGCAAATTCATATTGAGGAAATTGTCGATCCAGTTCCACCATTTCTTGATCCCGTGCCACTTTGGCTAAAATAGAGGCCGCACTAATTTCGGCCACAAGGCTATCCCCTTTCACTACGGCTTGTGCCGGCATAGGTAAATCAGGAATGCGATTACCGTCCACTAACACAAAGTGCGGTGGAATTTTCAGTGATTTTACCGCTCGCTGCATGGCAAGCATGGTGGCATGCAAAATATTCAGTTCATCAATTTCCTCGGGTTCCGCACGGCCTAACGCCCAAGCTAAGGCTTTTTGCTTGATTTCTTCCGCTAATAATAAGCGTTTTTTCTCACTCAATTTTTTGCTATCGGTTAAGCCGTCAATAGGCTGATGGGGATCTAAAATGACCGCAGCGGTCACCACCGCCCCCACTAAAGGGCCTCGCCCGACTTCATCCACGCCTGCAATCAACTCAACGCCTTGCGGATATTCAAAATCTGACATGGTTATTTTCCCTCCAATAAATCAATCACGGCATTGGCGGCTTGGCTATCGGCATCACATTGAATAAATTGATGTAATTCAGTAAAACGCTGAATTAAAACTTGACGATTTTGCACCGCACTTTCGGATTGGTCTAAATAAACCGATAATTTTTCGGCTAATTTTTCAGGGGTACAATCCGCTTGTATCATTTCTGGCACCAACATGTCATTGGCTAACAGATTTGGCAAGGAAATATAGGGTGTTTTCACTAAGCGTTTGGCTAAAAAATAAGTGAGTGGTTTCATGCGATAACCGACTACCATAGGTGATTTACACAGCATACATTCTAATGCCGCTGTACCTGACGCAAGTAAAGTCGCTTGTGCGATCATCATGGCTTGGCGAGCGTTACCATCCAAACTAATCACATCAAGTTCGGGTGCAACTTGCGCCTTAATTCGTTCAAATTGATCACGGCGTTTTTCACTGACTAAAGGCACTAAAAATTGCAAATGAGGATATTGCTGTCTTAACAATATTGCAGTTTTTAGAAAAGGTTCGGTGAGAAATTCAACTTCTGAACCCCGACTTCCGACCAAAATCGCCAGATATTGTTGTGTTGGATCGAGATTAAGAATTTGACATACTTCGGCACGGTTTGGCTTTAACGGAATCGCATCCGCCATGGTATGCCCAATAAAGCGGCAAGGCACATTGAAACGATCATAAAAGGCTTTTTCAAACGGTAAAAAGGCTAACACAAGATCGGTCGCTCGGGCAATTTTATAAATCCGTTTTTGTCGCCACGCCCACACGGACGGGCTGACATAATGAATGGTTTTAATACCTTGATTTTTCAGTTTTTGTTCGACATATAAATTAAATTCAGGGGAATCAATCCCAATAAAAATATCCGGTTTTTTGGCTAACAAGGTTTGTACCGTGTTTTTGCGGATTTTTAATAGTCTAGGCAAGTGCTTTAAAATTTCTGCCAATCCCATCACCGAGATTTCTTCCATATCAATCAGGCTTTCACAGCCCTCAGCGAGCATATTTTTGCCCGCTATCCCGATAAATTTGGCTTGTGGGTAATGACTTTTTAACGCACGAATTAACCCCGCCCCCAAAATATCACCCGAGACTTCACCGGCGACAATGGCAATAGTAGGCGTAATTTGAGGAGGATTTACTTGATTTTCCACTTCACTGTCCTTTATAAAAAATCACCGCACTTTATGTTCAAAAATGCGGTGTAAATTCGTCGACTTTTTTCTAGCGAATAATGCCACGTGTGGAGCGTTTGAAAAAGGCTAAGAAGAAACTGATCGCCGATTCTGTTTTGGCGTAATGTTCAATTTCTGGCATCACTTCTTCTAAGGTTCGGTCGCTCCGATAAATTAATTTATAAACGTTGCGAATGGCGTGTAACGTCGGCTTTTCAAAACCACGGCGTTTTAAGCCCTCAAGATTGACACCAAATGGACGAGCATGATTGCCTTGTGCCATCACATAAGGTGGCACGTCTTGACTGACCATGGAACCGCCACCTAACATCACGTGCGCACCAACAATCACAAACTGATGGATAGCAGACATGCCACCAACAATCACAAAATCATCTAATTCCACATGACCAGCAAGCGTTGCATTGTTGGCTAAAATACAACGGTTTTTGATTTGGCAATCGTGAGCAATATGGGCGTTGACCATAAATAAATTGTCATCCCCAATACGTGTCACCCCGCCACCTTGTACGGTACCACGGTGAATGGTGACATTTTCACGAATACGGTTACGGTTGCCAATAATGGTTTTAGTGGGTTCGCCATTATATTTTAAATCTTGATTGACTTCACCAATGGTGGCGTCATGAAAAATCTGATTATCTTCGCCAATGGTCGTGATACCATTCACCACAACATGTGAATGCAAAACGGTACCTTTACCAATGTCCACTTGTGAACCAATCACACAAAATGGTCCGATCACCACATTTTCACCAATTTTAGCCCCCTCTTCCACAATGGCAGAGGGATGGACTTTCGCACTGGAATGGATCATATCTGCTCCTTATGCTTAATGATTAACGTCTTGCACACATGAGTTTAGCTTCACAAGCCACTTCGCCATCGACTTTAGCGATCCCTGTAAACGCCGTGATACCACGACGTTCTCTAATCACTTCGACATATAATTCAAGTTGATCGCCCGGTAACACGGGACGTTTAAAGCGAGCGTCATCAATTCCGGCAAAATAAAAGAGTTCTCCGCCTTGTAATTCATGGGTTTTAAAAGCTAACAAGCCCATGGATTGTGCGAGCGCTTCGAGAATTAATACACCTGGGAAAATCGGTTCTTGCGGGAAATGGCCGGTAAAACAAGGTTCATTCACGCTCACATTTTTAATCGCTTTTAACCACACACCCTCTTTGAAATCTAACACACGATCCACTAATAAAAATGGATAGCGGTGGGGTAATAATGTCATAATTTCTTTTGTTTCAATAATACGAGATGGGCTAGTTTCTGTTGTCACAATAATTACCTTCAATGTTTTTCAATTTTTAATATGTCTTGCTTAATTATACATGATTTAAAAAATAGATTGTAGTAAAACCGTCATAAAACAGTGATCCGCTGAGTTCATGAATAGGTGAAGTGCGGTGAAATTTAAGCCAATTTTTAATCATAAAAAAGCTCACCATGAAGATGAGCTTATCGAAATGCGTTAATTTAGTCGGCTAATTTCTTTTCCAAGGCTTTAAGCCGTTTATTCATCTTGTCAATATCCATGGTTAACGCTGCAGTTTTACGCCATTCTTTATTGGGCTGCAATGGAATACCTGAAGAATAAACACCGGGTTCCGTAATCGGTCGCATAACCATACTCATCCCCGTCACGACCGCTTGATCGCAAATTTCCATATGACCATTGATCACACTGGCGCCACCAATTTGGCAATAACGTCCGACGGTGAGACTGCCCGCCATGATGACGCCACCCGCCACAGCAGTACCAGTCCCAATATGCACATTGTGGGCAATTTGACAGAGGTTATCAATGATCACATTATCTTCAATCACCGTGTTATCTAATGCACCACGGTCAATACAAGTGCAAGCGCCAATTTCCACATGGTGACCAATCACGACCGTTCCCGTTTGTGGAATTTTGATCCAACGTCCACGTTCGTTCGCATAACCAAAACCATCACTCCCAATCACCGCACCTGATTGAATTAAACAATGTTCACCGATTTGTACATGATGATAAATCGACACATTTGCCCATAATTGCGTGTTCGCACCAATTTGGGCGTGTTGTCCAATAAAGCAACCGGCACCAATCACCGCATTGTCACCAATCACGGCCCCATCTTCAATAACGGCATTTGCGCCAATACTGACATTTTTACCTAAAGAAACCGTGCTAGAAATCACCGCACTTGGTGCAATATCTGTCGCTGCTTTAGGCGTGCTGTCCATATATTGAGCCAGTAAGGCATAGGCTACATAAGGATTTTTCACAATGATGAGGTTTGCTTGCTCGGCACAAAATTCCACATCTGCCTCTGACACAACCAAAATGCCGGCTTGCGAAAGGGATAAATAAGGACGATATTTCACATTGGAAATAAACGTGAGGTGGGTCTTGCTCGCTTTATCTAAAGGCGCAATGGCCGTCACAAAAACATCGGCGTTGCCACGCATGACACCGCCGATATGTTCTGCTAATTCTTTTAATGTATAAGAACGCATAGTAAAATTTAACCTTTTAAAGGATTATTTTGCGGCTGGTTTTTCAGCGTCTTTGCTCTCTGCTTTTGGTTCTTCTGTGGTCATCACTTTACCACCAATCGCTTTTAACACATCATCGCTAATATCTTTACCATCAACAGCAAATACGACAGAGTTGGCATCCAACACATAAGTATAGCCTTTTTCTTTCGCTAATTTATTGGTGGTTTCTTGAATAGATTCTAAGATTTTAGCACGTTCAGCATTTTCTTGTTTTTGTGCTTCTTGCTGATATTTTTGCACTTTAGCATCGTGATCTTTCATCAATTTATTGATTTCATCTTCACGTTTTTTAATGTCTGCACTACGTAAGTTTTTAGCTTCTTTTTGTAAGGCTGCGATTTTATTCTCAATGACCTTTTTATTTGCGGTCAATTCGTCAGCTTGTTTTTTGAAAACCACATCTAATTTTTTCATAACCGTTTCACGATCAGGGTGATGATCAAATAAATAAGCGGCATTAATGAATGCGATATTTTCTTCTGCAAGGGCAGCCGAGGAGGCAAATGCTAAGGCTAAAGAAAGTGCGGTAGCTTTTACAATGTTTTTCATGAATATAAATTTCCTTTTTATTTATTTTAATTACGTGCCAAATAATGCGATTAGTTGCTATTCAGCACAGGTATTGTTTAGACGTAATGAATCACTATTAGTTCAATCTAAATCAATTAGAATGAGCCACCAATACTAAATTGGAATTGTTCAATATCGTCATTCTCATATTTTTTCAATGGTTTCGCATAAGAGAAAACTAATGGCCCAATTGGTGATTGCCATTGGAAACCCACCCCAACAGAGGTACGGATACGACTTGGGTCACTATAATCTGGCATATTCGGATAAAGAGCTTTGAATTTGTCTTTATCTGCATTAGACCATTTGGTATTCCAGACACTGCCGGCATCAAAGAATAAAGAAGTACGCACGGAATTTTGGTTTTTATCTGCTACAAATGGCGTCGGTACGATTAATTCAATACTGGATGTCACCATGGCATTACCGCCGATAATATCATCATCCAATCGATATCCATCTTTGGTTAGGTAAATAGCTTGTGGTCCCACCGCACCAGAGGCAAAACCACGCAAGGAACCAATTCCCCCAGCAGCATAATGACGGTAAAACGGTAAAGTTTTTCCACCAAAGCCATTGGCATAGGTCGCCCCCGCACGGGCGGAAAGCACCCATGTACGATTACGATCTAATGGATAATAACCTTGTGCGTCAGCACTTAGTGTATAGAATTTATTATCCGATCCTGGAATCGTCACAGAACCGCCTAAACTCGCTCTTACCCCTTTGGTTGGGAAATAACCACGGTCTAAACTGTTGTAGTTCCAACCGGCTTTAAAGGTGAAGTCTTGTGATTTAAATGAGGAACCACTATATCCCATGGAATCAATATATTTCTGACGAGTATATTCTGGCGACACATTTTTCAATTTATTATAAGCATAACCCACACCTAAATAGTAAGAGTTATTTTCATTTACAGGGAAACCTAAGGTTAAGTCTGCCCCATATGTCGTACGTGCATAGCTTGCAGAGGTATCATCATCGGAGTTATCATATTTTTCATAATACACATTTCCACCAAGACTCACACCGTCTTTAGTGAAATAGGGTTCGGTATAACCTAAGTTAACACTGGTGGTATAGTCATCTTTACGGCCACCCAAACTAATAGAAGACCCCATTCCTAAGAAATTATCTTGTTTCACACTGGCTTGATAGCTAAAACCACTTTCTGTACCATAACCAATACCGAAGTTAATACTCCCTGTATTACGTTCTTTTACCGTGTAAATCACATCCAATTCATCATTGGTACCTTTTATCGTTTCCGTACGTTGTTCTACTGTTTCAAAGAAACCGGTACGCTCTAAACGAATTTTACCCAGTTCAACTAATTGCGAAGATAACCAAGTCCCTTCTTGTTGACGCATTTCTTGGCGCAAGGTTCTGTCTGCGCTCACCGTATTGCCCTCAAAGCGAATTTGACGCACTGAATAACGGCGCCCAGCTTCCACGATATAGGTTAAATCAATGGTTTTATTCGTTTCATCAAATTCCGGATGAATATTCACTTTCGCCGTGGCATAACCTTGCTCAGCCAATTTGGCTTTAATGCTGTCTTCCACGCTTTTAACTTCGCTACGTTGGAACTCTTGATGTAAATGAATGTTTTTCAATAGCGGTGCTAAGTCATCTTGCATACCGCCCACATCACCAATAATTCTGGCGCTATTCACAGTATAAACATCGCCCTCATCTACCACAATTTTGACACGAGCTTCATTTTTATCGTCACTTATTTGTACGTCAGTATTCGTCACTTTGGCTTTGGCATAGCCATTTTCGCCATAATAATCTTGAATCGCATCCAAATCTTTACTAAATTGCTCGGCTGCAAATTTATTACCAAATAATTTCCACCATGAATCTGCTTGTAGTTCCATTTGTTCTTTTAATTTGCTGCTAGAAACATGTTCGTTGCCCTCAAAGGTCACTTCTTTTAATAATGCAACGTCATTTTCTTTAATTTGTAATTTTACTTCTGCACGATTATTTGGCAATGAATTAACAATAGCTTCTACTTTGGCATTATAACGCCCTGTACTGGCGTAATGTTCCACTAAACTTTGTCGGAAACCCTCTAATTTCTCACGATTTAACACCTCACCCGATTTAAATCCGTTGGATTCTAAATTGGATTTTAAGGCATCATTTGGAATAGAACTGTTACCATCAAAGGTCACTTCGGTAATAATCGGCTGCTGAGTCACCCCAATCACTAATGTATTGCCCTCTCTGTCTGCTCGTACATTATCATAACCACGAGCATAAAGGGTTCTCACCACATTGGCAATATCATTATCAGTAGCACGTTTGCCAACTTGCACGGGCAACCCTGCTAGCACGTTCATTTCTGAACCAGATTGCACACCTTCCACACGAATATCCTGTACCACAAAAGGGGCCGCATAAACACTCGCAGAACCGAATAATAAACTAGCTATTAAAAGTTTTTTCATCTTACAATGACCTTATTAAATTAAAGTAACGCGGATAAAATTTCTATATTAAAAATTTTTACACATTCGTTTACAAATAGGATACGCATCCATACAATCTATACAGACTGCTAAAATTTTAAAACGTTCTATAAACGTAAAAAATCATTAAACAAAGCAAAGGCTGTTAACATCAATAAAAGGGTGGCACCAATGCGATAAAACACATTTTGCACCTTATCAGAAACAGGCTTGCCTTTAATTCCTTCCGCTGCCAAAAAGACCAGATGTCCGCCGTCTAATACGGGCAATGGAAATAAATTCATCATCCCAAGGTTTACGCTAATTAACGCCATAAACCCAAGATAGTACACGAAACCGATTTGTGAGGAAATCCCCGCACCTTGGGCAATCGAAATTGGACCACTTAAATTATTCAGCGATAAATCGCCAGTCAATAATTTGCCGATCACTTTCAGGGTTAACCAAGAAAGTTGTGCGGTTTTTTCCGCCCCTTTCCACAGGGCATCAAGCATATCATATTTTAATTCCGTACGATACTGTTCATTCATCGGATGAATGGTCGGTGCAATCCCTACCACATAACGGTTTTCTTGCTGTTCTGGTATTAAAGTCACCGCCAAGATTTGCCCCTCACGATGAATTTGTAGCGATAACGGATGACCTTGTTGCACTTGTTTAACAAAATCTTGCCATGCAAAGGTTTCACCCAGTGCAGTATAAATTTCATCACCAACCAATAAACCCGCTTTTTCAGCCGGTGAATTTTCCACCACTTTAGCGATTTTCATTTCCACTTGATTGCCTACGGGTTGAATGCCCAAGGCACCAAAAGCACTTTGTTTATCGGGATCAAATGTCCATGCTTGGATATTTAAGGTTTTTTGTTGTGGACGATTTTCCCCAAACGGCGTGACGGTTAATGTGACTTGCTCATTGCCTAACTTGGTCGCCAACAACATATTAATGGTTTCCCAATCTGGTGACTCCGTCCCATCTACCGCCAAAATTTGGCTATTCGGAGCAAGTTGTGCTTGTGCCGCAATGCTGTTGGGTTTAACGCCATCGATGACCGGTTTTACACTCGGGATCCCCACGGCAAACACCACCCAATAGGCTAAAATAGCAAAAATAAAATTGGCCAAAGGGCCGGCCACAATAACAAACATGCGTTGTAACACGGTTTTACTGTTAAAGGATTGTGATTTTAGCTCTGCTGGCACGGTTTCATTGCGTTCATCTAGCATTTTCACATACCCCCCCAAAGGGATTAAGGAAACGGCAAACTCGGTACCTTGCTTATCTTTTTTTGACCACAAGACTTTACCAAAACCAATGGAAAAACGATGGACTTTTATACCGCACTTTCTGGCCGCCCAGAAATGCCCATATTCGTGTACCGATACCAGTACACCAATCACAATAATAAACGAAACCAACGACCACAAAAATGACATCAATACCGCCTGTTAAAGCCAGAAAAAGTAGAAATACGCAAAGAATGGCGCGGCGGCGGTTAAGCTATCAATACGATCCAAAATACCACCATGCCCTGGGATTAAATTACTGCTGTCTTTAATGCCACTTTGACGTTTAAACATGCTTTCGGTTAAATCGCCTAACACCGAAACCGCCACGGTCGCAATGGAAAGTGCGGTTAAACTTAAGGTATTTCCGTGCATAAAGAACTGATCGCCAACAAAATAAATAAATAATTCTGACAACACGCCAGCGGTAATCACACCGCCAATCACACCTTGCCAAGTTTTCCCCGGCGACACTTTCGGGGCTAATTTATGTTTGCCAAATTTCCGCCCTGCAAAATAGGCTCCACTGTCGGCCGCCCAGACTAACACAAATACATAAAGCAATAATTGAATGCCGTGTAAACTGTCAACATTGTAATTTTCTAAACGTAATGCGGCCACCGCAATTAAGAACGGCACCAACGTCACACAAGCGAAAATAATTTGCAAAATGACCGATTTACCCCAAATATTGGCGGAGGTCGGATAGGTGATCACCAAACCCAGTGCGACAACCCACCAAATCACGGCGACTAATAATAAGGGTTCTGCATAATCCGCAAACACACGCCCAGCATTGAGATAATCTGCTTGGCTAAAAATCCAAACAAATAACATTGCCAAAGCAATCGAGGTCGCCACAAAACGCCAGACGATTTTTAAGCGTGGAAATTGCGTCCATTCCCAAACACCGGCGGTGACAATCACGCCCAACGCCAAAGTAAAATAAAATGGCGAGAATAAAAATAATGCTGCACAGACCAGTGCAATCATCACGATTGCCGATAAAATACGTTGTTTAAGCACGTGTTTTCCCTCTTTAAGCCCCGCCAAAACGGCGTTCTCGTTGTTGATAAGCCCAAATAGCTTGGTTAAATTCTTGTTCACTAAAATCTGGCCATAATACCGGTGAAAAAAATAATTCGGCATAGGCAATTTGCCAGAGTAAAAAATTACTGATCCGCTGTTCGCCACTGGTACGAATTAATAAATCTACGGGCGGTTGCTGTGCTGTGACCAAATGTTGCTGAAACAAATTTTCATCAATCTGATCGACAGCGAGTTCTCCCGCTTTCACTTGCCATGCCAATTTCTGTGCGGCTTGCACAATATCCCAACAGCCACCATAATTAGCCGCAATATTTAAGCAAAGTGCGGTGTTTTTTTCAGTTAATTTTTCTGCGTTGATAATTTTTTGTTGTAATTTTTCACTGAATTTGGAAGTATCGCCGATAATATTTAACCGAATATTATTTTTATGCAGCTTTTTCACTTCCGAATCCAAGGCTTGCATAAATAGCGTCATCAAGGCCGACACTTCCTGCTCAGGACGATTCCAATTTTCACTGCTAAAAGCATACATGGTCAAGGATTGCACCCCGATTTGGCGAGCATAAGACACCGCACGGCGTACCGCTTTTACCCCATTTGTATGCCCAAATATACGCATTTTACCTTGGCTTTTCGCCCAACGTCCATTGCCATCCATAATGATGGCCACATGTTTCGGTATATTATGCGGATCTAATTCTTTCATTTAATCCTAAATCACAAAGGTGAATTGAAAATTTGGGCGTGAATATAGCATATTTCCAAGCCATATGTCATTGAGTTTTTACCACATTCCTTGCAAATTCCCGAGCCAAGCGATCCACTTCCAAGACATCATCAATCGCTGAAATCTGTTGCGGTTGAATTTTTTCCACCACCTGTTGATTGACCTTGGCAATATCGGTAAATTTAATTTGCCCATTTAAAAAAGCGTCCACCGCTATTTCATTGGCCGCATTCATGGCAGTAGTGGCATATTGCCCTGCAGCAAAGGCATCCATGGCTAATTTTAAATTCGGATAGCGGTTAAAATCAGGGGCTAAAAAAGTCAAGCCGTTAAGCTGATAAAAATCCAATGGTGCAACACCTGAAATAATACGATTAGGATAGGCCATAGTTTCCGCAATCGGCGTACGCATATCAGGATTCCCCATTTGTGCAATCACCGAGCCATCAATATAACGCACCATAGAATGAATAATAGATTGTGGATGAATAATCACTTCCATTTCATCGGCACTGGCATTAAACAACCAACGAGCCTCAATATATTCCAGCCCTTTGTTCATCATAGTGGCACTGTCCACCGAGATCTTTTTCCCCATCGACCAATTCGGGTGAGCCACCGCTTGGGCTGGCGTAATGCTATCAAATTCACTTAAATCCGTATAACGGAAAGGACCGCCAGAACCTGTTAGCACAATTTTGCTAATACCCAATTCCTTTAGCGGACAAAAACCGATTTTTTGCTGAGCCTCGGGCGGTAAAGATTGGAAAATCGCATTATGTTCGCTGTCCACGGGCAACAGTTGGGCTTGATGTTTTTTCACTGCGTCAATAAAAATCTGTCCGCACGTAACCAAACTTTCTTTATTGGCTAACAACACTTTTTTACTGGCTTGTACAGCGGAAAGCGTTGGCAACAATCCTGCCGCCCCCACAATCGCCGCCATTACCTGATCCGCATCAGGGTGAGCCGCCAATTCACAAATCGCTTTTTGTCCGCTTAATACTTCCGTTTTACTCCCAAGTGCGGTTAATTTTTCGTGTAATTTTTTCGCCGCACTTTCATCATCTAAGGCTGCAAACTGCGGTTGAAATTTCACGCATTGTTGAGCCATTAACTCCACATTACGACCGCCGACTAAGGCAAATGCTTGATATTGTTCGGGGTTATGTTCGATAACGGAAAGTGTACTGGTACCGATTGAGCCTGTTGAGCCGAGGATAACGAGGTTTTGTTTTTTCATGGTAAAATCTGCTTATTAAAATAAAGTAAGCAGATTATACAATAAAAAAGCAGATTGTTAAGGTTAGATCACTTCATTCAAGGCTTGATAAAAGTTTTCCTGTTCAGCTTCCACAAAAAACGGCAAGCCAATGACCCGATAATTGGCAAAATCACCATTGATTGGTTTCGCTTTGCCATATTTTTCGGTGATCTCTAACAAAAAATCCTGTTTCCACTGATCGTTATCTTTGATATGTTCGCCTTTCGGTTCAATCAAAATTTGATAACATAAATGCTGTTCTCGCCCATCAATTTGTTGTTTTTGCTTAGATTTGAGCAACAGCAAAAAATCAGGTTGAAAACCTTGTCCATTTTTAAAATCATAAATTTTATAAATTTCTTCATTGCGTAATAAATGTACATCAAATTGCTCGGTTAAATTCGCCATATTTTGCTCAATCAGCTCAATCAAGGCTTGTTCAGAACTTGTTCCAGCAAAATTATCTAACATAAACCAATCATATTGCTCTACAAGTTGTGGATTGAGTGCATTTTTGTCTACATATTTTTGTTTTGGCGTAAAAATATCGCCTAAACTTTCTGGATTAAAAGTTTGGCTACCAATAAAAGGCGTATCGGTTTGGGCTAACAAGGTTTCCATACGCTCTAAGACTTTAAGACAAGCCTGCAATTTATCATCCGCTTGCGGTGCTTTATTGCTTTGCCATAAGATTTTCCAATTTGCTAACACGTCTTGTTGTAATTGATTGCGGCGGGTTAGCCCCAATTTTTGTTGTAAATTGCAAAAATGAAATAACGAATTAACTGCCTTGCCTTTAATATGCAATGCTTTATCAAAAATATGTTTTTCCATATTGGCGATAAATTGACTTGGCACATAGCTTGCCATTTGCTCATTAATACGAAGATCTTGATCTTGCTCGGTTTGCCAATCTAAATGGGTTTCGGTAATTTGCTGACTTCGTATTTGATAAGTAATAATTTCATTAGCTTGTTGCAAACTTTCCACATTATGTTGTTTCGCATTCGGATTAGCCACTTTCCGATTGCCCCAAATCAACCAATTTTGCAAAGCTTGGCTATTTTTCACCGCACTTTTTAACGCAAAGGTTGCCAATACTTTATTTTCATTTTCAGGTAAAAAGCCTGATTTTCGCAATTCAGCTTTGAGTTCAGAAATATAACGGCTTTTCTCATCAAAAGTATAATAAAACAATTCTTCTAAAATCCGTAATTCGTGATTAAGTTCATTATCAAATTTACGTTGATGCTTGGATTTATCGCCATAATTAAATGGATAATAACGCACACCACGTCCAATCAGCTGTTTTTCTTTAATGGTGGTTTCTGGTGTTTTTTTAGTACTACCTCCACTATTTTGCCCCTCATACAATCGCACAATATCAAATAAATTCAACACGTCCCAGCCTTCGGTCAGCCTATCTACGGTAAAAATCGCTCGCACTGGATTATTGGCGGCTTCTAAATTATTTAATAATCGTTCGGTATCCGCATCGGTTTGTTCCGACTTTTTAGTATTCGTTTTTGAATTGGTAATAATCACATTGCGATCTTGATAATTATTTTTCACCCACTCCGCAATATGCCAACTGGATAAATTTTCTCGCTGCATAAATTGCAAGGCTTGTTCTGTTCGGGTTTTGCCCTGCACATAAATATCATCATTATTTTGTGTCAAACTGTCTTGTAAATGGTTTAAAAAATCAAAATCTTGAGCCGAACAATCTTTGACTAACTGTATAAAAAACGCATAATCTTGCCAAGAACTGGCAATATTTTTGCTGCGGAACAACATCACGGGTTTAAAATTTGCAATGTCATATTTCAACGCCACTTGATGACGATACCAGGCAAATAATAAGGCATGTAAAATACGCTCTTTCTTGTTCAGCGTAGAGGAAATTAAATTAATTTCTTTGGTATGTTTTTTCAAAATAAAGGCTTTCAAATCAAATTGGGTAATGATTTTATCGGCATATTTGGCTTGTACTTCGGCATTTTCTGGAATCGTGGCGGTAAATTCTAATAAGATATTTTGATTATCTTTACCATTTTTGTGTAATAGCTGATTGATAACCATATATTCCCAGCCTTTCGCTTCAATTTCGCTTTCTTTGGTTTTCCCTGTAATTTCGGTTAAATTAACTTGCTGTCCTTTTTTAGTTTGGCTATTTAAATGATGGGCTTCATCTGCCAACATCACGATATTAAGTTTTTGTAAATCGGTTAATGTGGTTTGATTTTCTTTTTCGATACGCACATCATTATACAATTTTTGAATCGTCGTAAATTTAATTTCAATGCCTTGCGGATTTGGGCTAAAGGCTTCTACTTTTTTAATAGGAATCACCGTTTCACCTTGCATAATTTTCGGTTGAAATAAATATTTCGAGTGCATACTCTCCACAAAATTACTTTCGGTTTTATCCACAATATTGTTTTGATTGACAAAAAACAGAAAATGGCGATAGCCTTTTTGATAGTAATATAAAATCAAAGCTGCCATAACCAAGGTTTTCCCTGCCCCAGTTGCCATTTGAAAGAGTAAATGCGTGGGTTGATTTTTGAGTTCAGGGAAATTCGGCACATCGTCCATATTTGCAAAAACCATAAAATTTTCCACCGCACTTTGTTGCCATTCAAATAGCGGATATTTTAAATTTTGGCTGACAAAATCAGGAATAGCAAATAAGGCGTTTTGCTTAAAACCTTTTAAGGCTTGTTTGCTGTTTTCTATGGTTTCTAATAGGGTTTTCATTATTTACTCTCCCCATAAAATGAACAACTAAACGCCTGTTCGTCTTCGCTTAATCCATGCTCGCTATCTGTCATATCGCTATAAGACAAATACAGCTGATTTAAATCTAACATTGCCAATATCATGGATTTTTGCTCGTTCAAATCCAACTCCTTAAATTCCACACTTGGTAAAATATTTTCGGCAAATTCCTGCACATTAACGTTGTATTTTAAAAAATAACGCTCGCAAATTTCGGCAAAAAGTGCGGTCAAATTTTCAGGTAAATTTGCCAAAAGAATTTGCTGTTTTGCGGTTTCGTTCAGGCAGGCTAATTCGCAATACACCAATTCGCCACCGCCTTGCCAGTTTACTGCTTTTGAAATCCCGCCTTGCTCACCAGCGATGACTTTTTTCATGCGTTCAAGAGTAATGGTTTCAATATAATCCATTTGCTCAATACCGATATATTGACGTTTCATTTTGTGGGCAACGGCAGCTGTTGTGCCAGAGCCTAAGTGGAAGTCTAGGACGATGTCGTTTTCTTGGGTGGCGATGTGTATTATTTTTTCTAATAATTTTTCAGGTTTTGGTGTAGAAAAAGTATTTTTCGTTTCAAAAATTTTTTGCAATTCCTTAGTTCCTTCGGTTGCTGTTCCGCAATCGTCCCACCAAGTTTTAACACTATTGCCTTTTTGTTTAGCTTCACTTAAAAATAATTTGGCTTGTGGTTTTGAATTTCCTGTTTTGCCAAATACAATACGGTTTTCCGATAATAAACGTTCATACTCTGATTGCGTGGTTCTCCAACACCTACCTTGTGGCGGATAATAGGTTTCACCTGTATTGGGATTAGTAATTGGATAGGTTAAATTGGGACGGATATTAGGAGCGTCAAAAGGCGTTGCCACCCATTTCCCCCTTGGGTCATTATCAGGATTTTCATATTTTGTATCATCAACTTCAAGGCGGTTTAAAGTTATTTCATTAGATTTTTTCGCATAAACTAAAATATGATTATGGGACAAACTAATTGCAATATCACTTTGAACGCTTTTTCTGTGTTGCCAAACAATATTACTAACAAAATTTTCTCTGCCGAAAATTTCATCACATAATATTTTGCAATAATGTGCTTCGTTATCATCAAGATTTATCCAAATACTGCCATCATCTTTTAAAAGTTCCCTTGCAATCTCCAGACGATTTTTCATAAAAGTCAGCCAAGTGGAATGATTAAAGCGGTCGTTATATTTAAAGCTATCGTTGCCCGTGTTATAGGGCGGATCAATATAAATCAATTTCACCTTGTCACGAATCTGTGTCGCTAAGGTATGCAGAGCGATGAGATTATTGCCTTTAATAATTATATTGTCGGTAATCTCACCATTTTCATTGCGGTTAAGTTTAGTTGCCACACTTTTGCCACTGGCATTGATACGTTTAGCATTGGCAAAGGCTTTGGGATCGAGCAGGCGGTCTATTTCATCAAAAGCTAACACTTGATTAAAGAAAATTTCCTGGCGTTTTTGCGTAGATTGTTCAATTTCGCCATTTTTCAGATTAAATGCCGTGTCCGTGCCATCTTCTGTGCTTTGTCCGCCTGATAAAACACAATCTTTAAAGGGAAAATCCAGCACGACATCCGCATTTTCTCGCAATAATTTTTGATTGGTGCTTAAACCAATGCGGTTGGCAAAACGAGTATAAGAATTATCAATTTTTCGGCTATCCAAAAAGAAATGGAAATCTTGTGCTTTGAAAACAAAAACATCGTTGATTGGGGTAAAAAAATGACGTTGAAGTTCGGCATCACTTAATAATAATGCCATCACTTGCGGATCGGTTTTGTTGATCAGATCCAAAAGTGCGGTGCGATTTAATTCAGTTTTATTCTCATCCGTCCACAGTCTATGATCAGATTGTAAGGCTTGATAAAGGTGAATTTCTAGTGTCTGTCTGTCTGTCTGTCTGTCTGTCTGTCTGTCTGTCTGTCTGTCTGTCTGTCTGTCTGTCTGTCTGTCTGTCTGTCTGTCATTGTTAGCCCCTTGTTTTAAAAGTCAAGTCCCCTTGATAGAAATTTAGGGCAACATGATACCTGATTTGCAACAAACAAAAAAGTGGGCATTTCGCCCACTTCACAATAAATTATATCAAATTACAACCCAGCCGCCTTTCTCAATTCTTCTGCACGATCCGTTTTTTCCCACGGAAATTGCTCACGTCCGAAGTGTCCATAAGCGGCGGTTTGACGATAAATCGGTTGGATTAAATTGAGCATTTTAATTAAGCCATAAGGGCGTAAATCAAAAAATTCACGCACAAGATTAACTAACAATTCATTGCTCACTTTGCCTGTGCCAAAGGTTTCCACCATAATAGAAGTGGGATCCGCTACGCCAATCGCATAAGAAAGTTGGATTTCACAACGATCTGCCAGCCCTGCTGCCACGATATTTTTTGCCACATAACGTGCAGCATAAGCGGCGGAACGATCCACTTTTGACGGATCTTTACCTGAAAAGGCACCACCACCGTGACGAGCTGCACCGCCGTAGGTATCCACGATAATTTTACGTCCTGTTAAACCACAGTCGCCCATTGGACCACCGATCACAAAACGTCCTGTTGGATTGATAAAATATTTAGTGTCTTTATTTAACCATTCTGCTGGCAAGATCGGCTTAATAATTTCTTCCATCACGCCGTCAATTAAATCGGCTTGGCTCACTGCATCACTATGTTGCGTGGAAAGCACTACGGCATCGACACCGATAATTTTGTTATTATCATATTTCAGGGTAACTTGGCTTTTCGCATCGGGACGCAACCAATCTAAGGTACCATTTTTACGCACCTGTGCTTGACGTTCCATTAAACGATGGGCGTAAGTAATCGCCGCTGGCATTAAGACATCGGTTTCGTTGGTGGCATAACCAAACATAATACCTTGGTCACCCGCCCCTTGATCTAATGGATTCGCACGGTCAACCCCTTGATTAATATCGGAAGATTGTTTACCAATGGCATTTAATACGGCACAAGAATGGCCATCAAATCCCATATCAGAATGTTCATAACCAATTTCACAAATCACTTGACGGGTTAAGTTTTCAATATCTACCCAAGCAGAAGTGGTAATTTCACCGCCCACCAACGCCATCCCTGTTTTCACATAGGTTTCACAGGCAACACGGGCTTTCGGATCTTGTTTTAAAATTTCATCTAACACCGCATCGGAAATCTGATCGGCAATTTTATCAGGATGTCCCTCTGATACGCTTTCAGAAGTAAACAAATAGCTTGACATAATGTTCCTTAATTTTTTCATTTAGAAGTATAGACGGCTATAATACGCATTTTTGCCTAAAAGGCAAGCATTTTATTTTGTTTTTATCTGAAAATAAAAACAGGTAATATGCTATGAGTGATGCACATTACCTGTTTTTTAAGGGTGATTAATTTGTTGCGGCGGTGATCACAATTTCAATTTTCCACGCCTCATTGGCTAATTTCGCTTGAATCGTCGCTCGTGGTGGCGCATTATTGTCGGCCACCCATTCGTCCCAAGCACGGTTCATTTCGGCATAATCATTCATATCCACCAATACCACTTCAGCCCGTAAAATACGGCTTTTGTCGGAATTAACTTCCGCCAATAAACGATCAATTTCAGCTAATACATCTTTCGTTTGCTCATAGATAGGTTGATTTGGCATATTGGCTGGAATTTGCCCCGCCAAATAGGCGACGCCATTGTATACCGTTACTTCGGATAAACGCTTGCTAATGTGAAAACGTTGAACTGTCATGTTTACTTCCTTTGGATTGTGTTTTAAATAAGGGAAAGCTAAAATAAACGAAAATTTCTTATTTTGTCAATCAATTATTTAAGCATGAAATTATTAATCTCCAACCAACACGGCGCCATTGTGATGGCATTAATGCCCTTTTTATATGGCATGTTGCTTTCCCACCCCATTTGGCAACATACTTTTCTGCTGCTCGCTTGGTTTTCCTTATATCTAATGAGCTACCCTTTTCTCAATTTGTTTAAAGGAAGAAATCTCGCCTTATATAAAAAATGGACCCTCATTTATGCTGTCGCCTGTGTCATTTTTGTGATTCCCGCACTTTTGCATAATTGGAGAATTTTATATTTTGCCATATTGTTTATTCCATTCAGTTTCATCAGTATCTACTATGCAAAACAAAAAAATGAACGTGCTTTATTCAATGATCTCAATGCCATTGTGATTTTTGCGATAGCGGGAATGGCCGCCTATTATTTTGCGGAAAACCAAGTTGATCAACGAATTTGGTGGGTTGCCGTATTACCGAGCCTATTTTTTATTGGCGTGACACTTTATGTCAAATCGGTATTACGTGAGCGGAAAAATCCTTATTATCTCATTGCTTCAATTCTTTACCATACCGTATGCGTGATAATTTTTCTGCCTTTTCAACAATGTTTATTAGCACTGGCGTTTGTTATTCCATTAATCAGAGCGATTATATTGCCAACGAAAAAGCTCTCCACCAAACAGGTGGGTTTAGCCGAAATGGTGATTTCGCTGATCTTTTTTATTCAGTTGCTAATTGCTAGCTTATAAATAAAAAAAACCACCCAAATTTTGGGTGGTAGGAAAGTAGTTTAGCTATTATCTAGTTATATTTATTTAGGAACTTTATGAATTATCAAGCATCTTCTCTTGATGCGGGAATCATATACAAAAACCTTACAAATAAAAAGTCTAATTCACCTATTCATTGATTAATATCAATTTTAAGATGTAAATTCAATAAATTCACACCGCACTTTATAAAAAATGTTTAAATATTCAACTTTTTTGATAAAGATGCAATTTTTCTCTGTTTAATAATTTATTTTATCGTCAGAAAAGTGTATTCTATACCACATTATGACTTTTAAAACGTCTGTTCAGTATTTGCTGAATATCTTCTAACTTCAACCCTTAATATAGGTTAATTTATGTCAAAATTAGTTCTTATCTTAAACTGTGGTAGCTCATCTTTAAAATTTGCTATCTTAGATCCTGTGTCTGGTGACGAAAAATTATCAGGTTTAGCTGAAGCGTTCTATCTGCCAGAAGCTCGGATTAAATGGAAAATTCACGGTGAAAAAGGTAATGCCGATTTAGGTGCCGGTGCAGCTCACAGCGAAGCCTTGAAATTTATCGTTGAAAATGTATTAACTCAAGAATTAAAAGACAGCATTGTCGCAATCGGTCACCGTATCGTTCACGGTGGTGAGAAATTTACTTCCTCTGTTATCGTGACAGATGAAGTGGTAAAAGGTATTGAAGACGCTATTCAATTTGCTCCATTACACAACCCTGCTCACTTAATCGGTATTAAAGAAGCATTCAACATTTTCCCTCACTTAAAAGACAAAAACGTGGTGGTATTTGATACTGCATTCCATACTACCATGCCAGAAGAAGCCTATTTATATGCTCTTCCTTACTCACTTTATAAAGATCATGCTATTCGTCGTTACGGTGCTCATGGTACAAGCCACTATTTTGTGAGCCGTGAAGCCGCTAAACGCTTAGGTGTGGCGGAAGATAAAGTGAATGTCATCACTTGCCATTTAGGTAACGGTGGCTCAGTGTCTGCTGTTCGTCATGGTGAATGTATTGATACGTCCATGGGCTTAACCCCATTAGAGGGTTTAGTGATGGGAACTCGTTCTGGTGATATTGACCCTGCAATCGTGTTCTATCTATATAGAAATCTTGGTATGTCAATGGACGAAGTGGAAGAAACCTTAGTCAAAAAATCAGGTTTATTAGGCTTAACTGAAGTGACGAGCGACTGCCGTTATGCGGAAGATAACTACGATAAAGAAGAACCAGCCAAACGTGCGTTAGATGTGTATTGCTACCGTTTAGCTAAATACATTGGTTCTTACATGGCCGTTATCGGTGAACGTCTAGACGCTATCGTGTTTACTGGTGGTATCGGCGAAAACTCTGCTCACGTACGTGAAATCACTTTAAACCACTTAAAATTATTTGGTTATAACGTGGATGATGAGAAAAACTTAGCCGCACGTTTCGGCAAAGAGGGCGTAATTACCAAAGAGGGGTCACCAATCGCTATGGTAATTCCAACTAACGAAGAATTAGTGATTGCACAAGACACCGCTCGTCTTTGCATTAAATAATCCCAACAACAGCCGATAATTATCGGCTGTTTACTTTTGCATTCAGTACAATCTCAATATAGGAAATATTATGTCAAGAACGATTATTCTTATTCCCATTAGTAGTGGCGTGGGCTTAACCAGCGTAAGTCTGGGTTTAATTCGAGCACTTGAACAAAAAGGGGTCAAAATCGGCTTTATTAAACCCATTTCACAACCAAGTTCCGGTGAGGATAAATTAGACCGCACCACTTCCATTGTTCGCACCAGTACCGCACTGGAAACTGCCGAACCAGTAATGTTAAGTGTGGCAGAAACCTTAATTGGTCGCAATCAATCCGATGTCTTATTAGAAAGAATCGTTGAACAGCACCAAGCATTAAGTAAAAACAATGAAATTGTGGTGGTCGAGGGCTTAATCCCTGCTCGCAAAAATTCCTATGCCAACAGCATTAACTACGAAATCGCACAAGCCCTTGATGCGGAAATTATTTTAGTGGCCGCACCAGGCAATGACACCCCTGTGGAATTAAAAGAACGAATTGAAGCCGCCGCAGCCTCTTTTGGTGGCAAAGAAAATAAAAACTTACTCGGCGTAGTAGTGAACAAATTTAATGCCCCTGTGGATGAATCCGAACGTACTCGTCCAGATTTAACCGAGATCTTCGATTCTTATCAACATAGCCATAATCAAGCCGGTGAAGTCTATCGCTTATTTGCCACTAGCCCAATTAAAGTGTTGGCTTGTATTCCTTGGTCGGCAGAACTCATTGCCACCCGTGCCATTGATTTAGTCAAACATTTAGGTGCGGCGATTCTTCATGAGGGAGAAATCACCACACGCCGTATCCGTGGCATTACATTCTGTGCCAGAGGCTTACAAAATATGGTGGAACATTTCCGTACCGGTAGCTTATTAGTGACTTCCGCTGACCGTCCCGATGTATTAGCCGCCGCCGCACTTTCTGCCACTAACGGTGTAGAATTAGCGGGGATTTTATTAACAGGTGGTTACAAAATTGATGCACAAATCAGCAAACTCTGCCAACGTGCCTTTGAAACCACAGGCCTACCGATTTTCCGTGTAGAGGGTAACACATGGCAAACGGCGTTAAATCTACAAAGTTTCAATTTAGAAGTGCCAGTGGATGACAAAGAACGCATTGAAAATATCAAACAATATACTAGCGAACAATTTGATGCAGAATTTGTTAATCAATTAGCGGCTGCCTCTACACGTATCCGCCGTTTATCCCCACCGGCGTTCCGTTTCCAATTAACCGAATTAGCTCGTGCGGCGAAAAAACGCATTGTGTTGCCAGAGGGCGACGAACCTCGCACCATTAAAGCCGCTGTACTTTGTGCGGAACGTGGCATTGCAGAATGTATTTTATTAGCCAATCCAGCAGATGTACAACGTGTAGCAGAAGCGCAAGGCGTGACATTAGGAAAAGGTATTACGGTTATTGATCCTGCCTCAGTTCGTGAAAACTATGTGGATCGTTTAGTAGAATTGCGTAAAGCTAAAGGCATGACAGAAACCTCAGCTCGTGAGCAATTAGAAGACAATGTGGTATTGGGTACCATGATGTTAGAGGCCAACGAAGTGGACGGCTTAGTATCAGGTGCAGTTCACACCACAGCGAATACCATTCGCCCACCAATGCAAATCATCAAAACGGCACCAGGTAGCTCGATTGTTTCTTCTATCTTCTTTATGTTGCTACCAGATCAAGTGTTAGTTTATGGCGACTGCGCAGTAAACCCAGATCCAAACGCTGAACAATTAGCGGAAATCGCCATTCAATCCGCCGATTCAGCCAAAGCCTTTGGCGTGGATCCAAAAGTGGCCATGATCTCTTACTCAACAGGCACATCAGGATCTGGTGCAGATGTTGAAAAAGTGAAAGAAGCGACCCGTATTGCCAAAGAAAAACGCCCAGATTTAATCATTGACGGCCCATTACAATATGACGCCGCCGTGATGGAAGATGTGGCAAAATCCAAAGCGCCAAACTCCCCTGTTGCGGGTAAAGCGACTGTATTCGTGTTCCCAGACTTGAACACCGGTAACACTACTTACAAAGCAGTACAACGCTCTGCAGATTTAGTGTCTATCGGTCCAATGCTGCAAGGTATGCGTAAACCAGTAAACGACTTATCTCGTGGTGCATTGGTGGATGATATTGTGTACACTATTGCGTTGACAGCGATTCAAGCGACACAATAAGCAAAAATTCGTAAAATTTACACCGCACTTTGAGTGATTGAAGTGCGGTGTTTTTTCTCCAATTTTTACCTTGCACCCACCCACAAAATCAACGACAATACGCTATTAATTTTATTTTAAAAAAACAGACAAAAAATGACCTACCCACAACAAGTAAACAAACGCCGCACTTTTGCGATTATTTCTCACCCCGATGCAGGGAAAACTACCATTACGGAAAAAGTGTTGCTCTATGGAAATGCCATTCAAACCGCAGGTTCTGTGAAAGGTAAAGGCTCTCAGGCTCATGCGAAATCGGACTGGATGGAAATGGAAAAGCAACGGGGGATTTCGATTACCACATCCGTGATGCAATTTCCGTACAACGATTGTTTGGTGAATTTGCTCGACACCCCGGGGCATGAAGATTTCTCGGAAGATACTTACCGCACGTTAACTGCGGTGGATAGCTGTTTAATGGTGATTGACAGTGCCAAAGGGGTGGAAGAACGTACCATTAAATTAATGGAAGTCACAAGATTACGTGATACTCCCATTGTCACCTTTATGAACAAACTCGACCGTGATATTCGTGACCCCATGGAATTATTGGACGAAGTGGAAAATGTGTTGAAAATCCATTGTGCCCCGATTACTTGGCCTATCGGTTGTGGCAAGCTGTTTAAGGGGGTATATCATTTATATAAAGATGAAACCTATTTATACCAAACAGGGCAAGGGCATACCATTCAAGACGTCCGTATTATCAAAGGGTTAAATAATCCTGAGTTAGATCAAACCGTGGGCGAAGATTTGGCTCAACAGTTGCGTGATGAATTGGAACTGGTGCAAGGTGCCTCCAATGAGTTTGATCACGATTTATTTATTAATGGCGAATTAACCCCTGTTTATTTTGGTACAGCGTTAGGTAACTTTGGTGTAGATCATTTCTTAGATGGACTAACCCAATGGTCGCCCGCTCCGCAAGCTCGTCAAGCAGATATACGTTTAGTAGAAAGTAGCGAACAAAAATTCAGCGGTTTTGTGTTTAAAATTCAAGCCAATATGGATCCAAAACACCGTGACCGAGTGGCGTTTATGCGTGTGGTATCAGGCAAATATGAAAAAGGCATGAAACTTCGTCATGTTCGCCTTGGTAAAGATGTGGTGATTTCCGATGCCTTGACCTTTATGGCAGGCGACCGCACCCATGCAGAAGAAGCCTACGCAGGCGATATTATCGGTTTACATAATCACGGTACCATTCAAATTGGCGATACCTTTACCCAAGGAGAAGATCTGAAATTCACTGGGATTCCAAACTTCGCCCCTGAACTGTTCCGCCGTATTCGTTTGAAAGATCCGCTTAAACAAAAGCAATTACTCAAAGGCTTAGTACAGCTTTCTGAAGAGGGAGCAGTGCAAGTGTTTCGTCCATTAATAAACAACGATTTAATTGTCGGGGCAGTGGGTGTGTTGCAGTTTGATGTGGTGGTTTCTCGCCTAAAATCTGAATACAACGTCGAGGCGATTTATGAAAATGTCAACGTGGCAACCGCTCGTTGGGTGGAATGTGGCGATGTGAAAAAATTTGAAGAATTTAAACGCAAAAATGAGCAGAATTTGGCATTAGATGGCGGCGATAATTTAACCTATATTGCTCCAACCATGGTAAATTTAAATTTGGCTCAGGAACGTTATCCTGATGTGACATTCTTCAAAACCAGAGAACATTAATGTGCAAACTCTCTCTTTAATGCAATCTGCACAGCTAGTTGAAATTCGGGAGCAAATGCTGAAATTTGCCCGACTTCAACTGCGAGATGAAACCGTAGCGGAAGATATCGTGCAAGAGGCCTTGTTAAGTGCGGTGAAAAATATTGAGAATTTTCAACGTCAATCGGCGTTGAAAACTTGGGTGTTCGCTATTCTGAAAAATAAGATTATTGACTATTTGCGTCAGAAAGATCGTTTTGTGGTGGAAAGCGATTTGGTGGACGATGAAGATGACAATGCCTTTTTTGATCAACATGGTCATTGGAAAGCCGAATATTCCCCCGAAAATTTGCCCGAAAGTGCGGTGTATTCTGATGAATTTTGGTTAGTGTTTGAAACCTGTTTAACCCATTTGCCCGCCAAACAAAGTCGAGTGTTTATGATGCGAGAATATTTGGACTACTCTGCTCAGGATATTTGCCAAGAAGTCGATATTACCAGTAGCAACTTGCATATTTTGCTGTACCGTGCCAGATTACAACTACAACATTGCTTAACCCATAAATTACATTAGAAATAAGAGATGACTCATGAACTGCTTACAAGCCACCAAATTAATTTCTGATGCACAGGAACGTGAACTCAATTTTAACGAAAAAATTGGGGTTAAAACCCATGTCATGCTTTGTCCACATTGCCGAAAATTTCAAGCACAATGTGCCAAAATGCACGATTTAATGAAACAATTTGCAAGCAATAAACCCGAATAATTTATCCCTTTGTGAAAAGGCGAATCGGATTTATACTAGTTAAACTCAGTTTAATAAAAGGAAAATATTATGGCAATTTTAGTCACAGGCGGTGCCGGCTATATCGGTTCACATACCGTGGTTGAATTATTAAACGTCGGTAAAGAGGTGGTGGTATTGGATAATTTATGTAATTCCTCCGCCAAATCCCTTGAACGAGTGGCACAAATTACAGGCAAACAAGCCAAATTTTATCAAGGGGATATTTTAGACAGTCCACTTTTACAGCGTATTTTCGCCGAAAACAACATTGAATCAGTGATCCATTTTGCCGGCTTAAAAGCGGTGGGCGAAAGCGTGCAAAAACCCATTGCGTATTATCACAACAACGTGGTCGGCTCACTCAATTTAATCGAACAAATGCGACAAGCTGGCGTATGGAATATTGTGTTTAGCTCCTCTTCCACGGTGTATGGCGATCCTGAAGTGATTCCTGTCACCGAAGATTGCAAAGTGGGTGGAACAACCAATCCATACGGCACCTCTAAATTAATGGTAGAACAAATCTTCACCGATATTGCCAAAGCCGAGCCGAAATTTAGCATTACCCTATTACGTTATTTTAACCCTGTTGGTGCCCACGAAAGCGGTTTGATCGGCGAAGATCCAAATGGAATCCCGAATAATTTAATGCCTTATATTGCCCAAGTTGCTGTCGGTAAATTGAAAGAATTATCTATTTTTGGTAACGATTACCCAACCCCAGATGGCACTGGTGTACGTGATTATATTCACGTGGTGGATTTGGCTATCGGACATGTCAAAGCCTTAGCTCGTCACGAAAATGATGGCGGTTTACATATTTATAATCTGGGTACGGGCGTGGGGTATTCCGTGTTAGATATGGTCAATGCCTTCGAACAAGCCAACCATATCAAAGTGCCGTATAAATTCGCACCACGTCGTGCAGGTGATATTGCCGAAAATTACGCCGATGCCAGCCGTGCCTTGAAAGAGTTAGGTTGGAAAGCGGAACGTGATTTAAATGCCATGATGCGTGATACGTGGAATTGGCAGAAAAATAATCCAAAGGGCTATAAAGACTAACCCCAAAAATCCCCTCTCCCTTTGGGTGAGGGGGTTTTAACAACAATAATCAATTGACTATGCCAAATAAACCGACCGTTCTCTCCCAAATTTTCAGCCGTAATATGCTGATCTGTATTTTTACTGGATTCAGCTCTGGGTTGCCCTTTTATATTTTGATTTCCCTGTTGCCTATTTGGCTACGTTCTGAACAGGTGGATTTAAAAACGCTCGGGTATTTCACCGCCGTTACGCTCCCTTTTACATGGAAATTTTTGTGGTCGCCGTTGCTTGATCGCTACACGCTCCCTTTTCTCGGTCGCCGCCGTGGTTGGATTTTGGTTTCGCAACTTCTGTTATTACTCTCCATGGCGTTATTTGGATTTATCTCCCCTCAAAGCAATCAAGGCTTAACCCTAATCGCAGGACTGGCCACCCTTTGTGCGTTTTTTTCGGCAAATCAAGATGTGGTGTTGGATGCCTATCGGCGAGAAATTTTATCGGACGAAGAATTGGGCTTGGGCAACTCTATTCATGTTAATGCGTATCGCATTGCAGGTTTAGTGCCGGGTTCTCTCTCATTGATTTTATCAGATTATTTTGATTGGCAAACCGTGTTTATTATCACCGCACTTTTTATGTTGCCGGGGATTTTTATGACCTTATTTATCAGCCGTGAACCTAAAATCTTGCTTAATTCACACCGCACTTTACGGGATAATGTGATTGAGCCATTTAAAGAATTTTTTGGTCGCAAAGGACTTTGGTCAGCCTTAGCCATTCTCGCCTTTATTTTCCTGTATAAACTCGGCGACAGCATGGCAACGGCGTTGATTTCCCCATTCTATTTAGATATGGGCTTTAGCAACAGTCAAATCGGGATTGTGGCCAAAAATGCCTCCCTTTGGCCTATGGTGATTGCCAGTATTGTGGGTGGTGTGATCATGCTGAAAATTGGCATTAATAAAGCCTTATGGTTATTTGGTGTGGTGCAAATTCTCACCATTTTAGGCTTTGCATGGTTGGCTAAACAAGGGCCGTTTGATCAAATCGGCAGCTATGAATTATTTGCTTTAAGCCTAGTGATTGCCGCTGAATATATCGGCGTCGGCTTAGGCACCGCCGCCTTTGTGGCCTTTATGGCAAGGGAAACCAATCCACTTTATACGGCGACGCAACTCGCCTTATTTACCAGTTTATCCGCCTTGCCACGTGCCACGATCAATACACAAGCCGGTGCGTTAATTGATCGGTTGGGTTATTATGATTATTTTTGGCTTTGTTTTTGGTTGGCGATCCCAGGAATGTTGTGTTTGATTTGGATTGCACCGTGGAAAACCACCAAATAGAAACAGCAAATTACCCTTTGATTGTGCAAATTTCCTTTTCTAAACCAACAAACAACGGTATCATAACCCATTAACAAGTATCATTTATTTATAGGTATAAAACGTGAATATTCAAACTCTTTTATCGGAAAAAATTCAACAAGCCATGATTAAGGCTGGGGCAGAAAACAATGTCGAGCCAGCAGTACGTCAATCGGGTAAACCTCAATTTGGTGATTATCAAGCCAACGGCATTATGGGTGCAGCCAAAAAATTAGGCTTAAATCCTCGTGAATTTGCACAAAAAGTAGTGGATGCGGTTGAATTAAATGGGATAGTGGAAAAATTAGAAATTGCGGGGCCCGGTTTTATTAATATTTTCTTAGATAAAAACTGGTTAGCCGACAACGCCGAACAGGCGTTAAGTGCGGTGAATTTTGGCATAAAAACGGATAAACCGCAGACCGTGGTGGCAGATTACTCCTCTCCGAATGTTGCCAAAGAAATGCACGTGGGGCATTTGCGTTCTACGATTATCGGTGATGCCGTTGTCCGTGCCTTGGAATTTATGGGACATAAGGTGATCCGTGCTAACCATGTGGGCGACTGGGGAACGCAGTTTGGTATGTTGATTGCTTACCTTGAAAAAATGGAAAATGAACATGCTAGCGAAATGGACTTAAGCGACTTAGAGGCCTTTTATCGTGCTGCCAAAGAACATTATGACGCCGATGAAGTCTTTGCTGAAAAAGCCCGTCAATATGTGGTGAAATTGCAAGGGGGCGATCAATATTGCTTAACCATGTGGAAAAAATTAGTTGATATGACCATGTCACAGAATCAACTTAATTATAATCGGTTAAATGTGAGTCTCACTGAAAAAGATGTGATGGGCGAAAGTTTATATAATCCAATGTTGCCTGAAATTGTCGCTGATTTGAAAGCAAAAGGATTAGCCGTGGAAGATGACGGTGCCTTAGTGGTGTATTTGGACGAATTTAAAAACAAAGACGGCGACCCAATGGGCGTAATTGTGCAGAAAAAAGACGGCGGATTTTTATACACCACCACGGACATTGCAGCAGCCAAATATCGTTATGAAACCTTGCACGCCGACCGTGCGTTAGTATTCTCCGACACTCGCCAAAGTCAACATATGCAACAGGCTTGGTTGATTACTCGCAAAGCGGGTTATGTGCCAGACAGCTTTAGCCTTGAACACCAGAATTTTGGCATGATGTTAGGTAAAGACGGTAAGCCATTTAAAACGCGTTCCGGTGGCACGGTGAAATTAGCGGATTTGTTAGACGAGGCTGTGGAACGTGCTGGCAAATTAATTAATGAAAAATCCACTGCACTTTCTGAGCAAGAAAAAGCCGAGGTGATTGAGGCGGTGGCCATTGGTTCGGTGAAATATGCGGATTTGTCTAAAAACCGCACCACGGACTACGTTTTTGATTGGGATAATATGTTGAGCTTTGAGGGCAACACGGCACCTTATATGCAATATGCTTATACACGTATTCGTTCGATTTTCAATAAAACAGATGTGGATTCCACCGCACTTTCACAAGCCTCTATTGTGTTAAATGAAGAGAAAGAACGGGCATTGGCAATAAAATTATTGCAATTTGAAGAAGCCGTGCAAACCGTGGTGAAAGACGGTACACCGCATGTGCTTTGTGCGTATTTATATGAATTGGCTGGCGTGTTCTCGAGTTTCTATGAACATTGCCCGATTCTAAATGCCGAGCAAAATGTAAAATTAAGCCGACTAAAATTAGCTCAATTAACCGAACGTATTTTAAAACAAGGTTTAGATTTACTTGGGATTAAAACGGTTGAGAAAATGTAACGCCCCTCACCCTAGCCCTCTCCCATGGGGAGAGGGGATGTTCAGATAACAAAAGGAAAATGGTATGAAAAAATCGCTCCTTGCTTTATTGATAGCCTCCACTTTGGTACTTTCTGCTTGTGATGACAAAGATACGCAAGCCAAATTACAAACCGCCGAGCAAACGATTAGTCAGCTAAATGCACAGTTGGAAAAATCGCAAGCAGAATTAAAAGTCGCACAAGAAAAGCGCACGGAAGTCCCTGCGTTACAAGTAAAACCTGTCACCTTGTTTGAGAAAAGACAAGAATTTAACCGTGATCCTGATAGCATCAAAGAAGATGATTTTGGTGTAAGTCAAAGTTACGTGGATTATCATTTATCGAGCGTTGAAACAGGAATAACGTGGCTAGATGATTTGCTTTACAACGAACTGATTGGCGATATCTCCACCACTGAAGATAAAAATTTATTGGCTGAACTTAAAGCACTCCCAACACCAAAAGATCGTTTACTCAAACTCTATGAGGTGTATTATCAAGAGGGATTGGCAGAGGCCAAGGAATTTAATACTTTTGGCAACGAGCTTTCCGACTCCGTTTTCTATTTAGGTCAACGTCAAAATGTAGTCACCTTTTCCCATAGTATGTACACATTTACTGGCGGCGCTCATGGCAATGGTTGGACAGATTACATTAATGTAGACATCAACAAAAAAGCCAAAATTAAACTGGATGATTTGATTCCCAAAGCCAATCAACAGCAAGTGCAAGATTTGCTTTGGGAGGCCTACAAAACCTATCGTCAAGAACGTTCTAATGGCGAACTCTATGCGAGCCAAAAAGATGTCACCGTTTCAGAGGCATTTTATTTCACCGCTGAGGGTATAAATTTTGTTTATCCGCCTTATGCGATTGGTTATTATGCCGAGGGGGAGATAACCTTGACCCTGTATTGGAACCAAGTAGAAAATCTGATTAATAAAGCATATTTGTGGTATTAACGGCACGTAAAGTGCGGTCATTTTTCGCCAATTTTTGGCAACAAAAAACCGAGTTTTCACTCGGTTTTTTTATTGCGTAAGCCAAAAGTTAGAAACTTAAATATGGGGTGATTTTCTCAATAGTGGTGCTGCCTAAGCCTGATACATTGGATAAATCAGAGGCTGAGGTAAATTTACCCACTTTATTGCGATATTCAATAATGGCTTTTGCTTTGGTTTCACCAATGCCGCTGAGTGATTGTAAGGTACTGGCATCCGCCGTATTAATATTCACTTTAGCGCTTGAAGATACCGCACTTTTTGCTGACGTGACTTTATCAGTTACCGCTGTTTTGGCTGAAGTCGCTTTATCCGTTACGGCTGTTTTTGCCGAAGTCGCTTTGTCTGTTACGGCTGTTTTGGCTGAAGTCGCTTTATCTGTTACCGCTGTTTTGGCTGAGGTAACTTTATCCGTTACCGAACTGGTCGACGTACTGGTGGCAGAAGTTTTTACTGCGTTAATTTTATCGCTAACCGCTGTTTTCGCTGAACTCACCGCATTGGTGGCAGAACTGGTGCTAGATGTGACTTTCTCTGTCACAGCCGATTTTGCATTGTCTTTTGCGGTGGATAACACCGTATTCGTCACGCTGCTCGCAAATGAGGTGGAAGAAATGGCTAAACCAAACCCTAATGTTAAAATAGAGGCAAATGCTTTCATGTAAATTCCTTGTGATAATAAAATATATAGAGTGATCATACTCGTATGCTAAGAGTCTTAAATAGGTAATAAGTTCCTTGCTGATCAATTTTATTTTTATGGCAATAAAAAAGCGACCTCACAGGATCGCTTTTTCATGTAGGCTATCAATATCAATTAAGCCTCTTGATTTCCTTTCTGCTCTTCCGCCAGACAAACCGCTGCGGTAAAGAGTACATCAGTGGAGGAGTTTAATGCGGTTTCTGTGGAATCTTGTAGCACCCCAATGACGAAACCAACAGCAATCACTTGCACGGCTACATCAGCAGAAATACCAAATAAGCTACAAGCTAATGGAATCAGCAATAATGAACCGCCTGCCACACCCGATGCACCACAAGCACAGATCGCAGACACTAGGCTTAACAAAATGGCTGACGGAATCGATACTTGAATACCCAAGGTATTCACGGCAGCTAAAGTTAAAATGGTAATCGTAATGGCTGCACCGCCCATGTTAATGGTGGCTCCTAACGGAATGGATACCGAATAGGTTTCTTCATTTAAGTTTAAGCGTTTAGCTAACTCCATGTTCACTGGAATATTGGCTGCTGAACTGCGTGTAAAGAATGCGGTCACCCCACTCACACGGATACATTCCCAAACTAATGGATAAGGATTGCGGCGGATCTTCCAGTATACAATAATTGGGTTCATCACGAACGCCACAAAGAACATGGAACCTAATAGCACAGCTAATAAATAAGCATAATTAGCTAATGCGCCTAATCCTTTATCTGCTAAGGTATCCGCCACTAAACCAAATACCCCAAATGGTGCCAAACTAATCACTAAATGAACAATTTTAGACACCGCTTCGGAAATATCATTAAACACATTTTTTGTGCTTTCTGCCGCATGGCGTAACACTAAGCCCAAAGCAATCGCCCAAGCAAGAATACCGATAAAATTAGCATCTGCAATGGCTTTGATTGGGTTATCAAAAATATTTAAGATTACTGTCATCAAGACTTCGCTAATCGATCCTGGAGGAGTTAAGGATTGCTCAGCGGCTTGCAACGGAATGGTCACAGGGAATACAAAGCTCACTATCACAGCAGTGAATGCAGCTAAGAAAGTCCCCAAAATATAAAGCCAAACAATAGATTTCATATTGGTTTTTGCGCCCACATCTCGAGTGGCAATGGCTGAGACCACTAACACGAACACAAGAATCGGGGCAACAGCACGTAATGCTTTAACAAAAATCGTCCCTAACACACCAAATTTAGCGGCCCATTCAGGCGCAACCAAAGCCAGTAAAATACCGAGAACTAAACCAATAGAAATGCGTTTAACTAAACTTCCTTGGAATAAAAATGAAAATAAACGTGAACTCTCCATAATTTCAATCCACAAAATGAGGCAAGCGTTTGCTTGCGGTTAATCACACAGATCTTACGATCCAATAAGCGCTTCAAAGATAGCTGAAATTTAAATTAAAAGAAATAGTAAAAAAATAAATTACGATATTTTTACAAAAAAAATTAAAAATTTTAAAAAAAATCTAAATTTCACTTGACTAACTGTTTTCAAATACAGTAACATACACCTGTTCAAGAAAACAAGTTACTTTATTTACAGGGTCATTATTATGAATAACGCTCACTACCATGATACCAATAGTCGAATCGCCAATGATTTTTCTTACCACCCGATTCCCTATTTTGAGGATCGCCAGTCTATGACGAAAAATTACAGTCGTAAGCTCGATCTCAATTTATATTGTATCAAACGGCCACAACAAACTTGTTTTATTCGGGTCACCAATCCCGATATGTTAGCTTGGGGCATTGAACAAGATGATATGCTCGTGGTAGAAAAAAATGATAGCTTATCTTTGGGTGATCTGATTGTGATTGATGTGGATCAACAAATGGAAGTCTATGAGTTTGTAAGCCACAATAATGGTGAATTTATTTTCTTTCCCTTGAGTTCAAAAGCACAGCATATTAAAACCCAACATTGGGATAGTCTGCCTATTGTTGGCACAGTGACCAATACGATTCATCAAATGAAACCACGTAAAAATAGCATGAAATTTGCGGCGTAACTCGCCGCTCCACCTCATAAGTCAGCCAATAAAAAGTATATTTTTACTGCTAAAATGTGTAAAGTGCGGTATAATTTTCGCAATTTTCGTCATATATCAAACGCCTACACATGAATATAAGTTATAGCCAACCACTTGCTGATGAACAAGCTACTTGTCGCTTTGGCGCCCAATTAGTGAACCTTATTTATCCGTTCACCCATGAACATGGCGTGGTCATTTATTTAAATGGTGAACTGGGGGCCGGAAAAACCACATTAAGCCGTGGTATGATTCAAGGTTTAGGCTATCAAGGCAATGTAAAAAGCCCTACTTACACGTTAGTGGAAACCTATCATGTGGCCGAGCGAGACATTTATCATTTTGATTTGTATCGCTTAAACGATCCCGAAGAATTAGAATTTATGGGCATTCGTGATTATTTTTCCGCACAAGCGATTTGCTTGATTGAATGGGCTGAAAAAGGCGAGGGCGTGTTAAATAGCGCAGATTTATTCGTGAATATCGACTACGATAACGACACACGACGTATTGAATTAAGCGCCAATAGTACTCTTGGTGCCGAAATCATCACACAATTACAACAACATCCAATAACCCTATGAAACGTATTTTATTGTTAATTTTAACCGCACTTTTTTCCTCTGTCAGCTTGGCGGAGGTGTGGACGATTGCGATTGATCCTGGCCATGGCGGAAAAGACCCCGGTGCCATTGGGCGTAATTTACATATTTATGAAAAAAATGTCACCCTCTCTATCGCTCGTGAACTCAAAGCGTTATTGGATAAAGATCCGAATTTCCGTGGCGTATTAACCCGTAATGGCGACTATTATATTACCGTGCCCTCTCGTTCCGAAATTGCCCGTCGCAACAAAGCGAATTATTTAATTTCCATTCATGCCGATTCCTCTGTAAAAAGCAGTATGCGTGGCGCCTCCGTGTGGGTACTGTCTAATCGTCGTGCCAATGATGAAATGGGGCAATGGTTGGAAGATCACGAAAAACAATCGGAATTACTGGGCGGCGCTGGCAAAGTGTTATCCCATAGCAAGGAAGTCTATCTGAATCAAACTGTTCTTGATTTACAATTTGGTCATAGCCAACGTGTGGGCTATGAGTTGGGTAATACCATTTTACAACATTTTTCACGCATCACCACATTGAGCCGCAGCCGCCCTCAACATGCGAGCCTCGGCGTGTTGCGTTCGCCAGATATTCCCTCCGTCTTGGTGGAGACTGGTTTTCTGTCAAATACCGAAGAAGAGGCTAAATTAAGTACGCCTTCTTATCGTCGTCGCATTGCCTATATTATTTATCAGGGCTTAGTGGATTATCGCCGTAAAAATGGCGGATTAGACGTGAATACCACGGTAGCTTATAAAGAAAGTGCTAAAGAAAAAAATCAAACCAGTGAGAAAAAAGACAGTAAAAACTCGGATAAAACAACCCATAAAGAGGATAAAGATAACAAGAAAAATGCCTCCAATGAAATATCAGATAGTGGGGTTCGACATAAGGTAAAATCAGGAGAAACGCTCGGTGGATTGGCGCAAAAATATGCGGTGAAATCGGACGACATTGTGACATTAAATCACCTCAAACGTAAAGAATTGTGGATTGGTGAAACCCTCAAAATCCCGGCGAGTAGCAAAACCACCACAAGTTCTAGCGAGAAAGTTGACAGTAAAAAAACGGTCGATAAAAATAGTCATGGGGAAAATGCGAAAGAAAGCCAGAAGAAAAACACTAAAAACAAGGAAAATACGGGCAAAACCCAGACCAAAGAAACCGCCTCGGCGACTGCCAAAACGACGGTAAAAACAACGCCAAAAACAGAGCAAAAAACAACGGCCAATCAAGTGGAGCATAAAAAAGAAAAAAGTCAGGCAATCCCGAAATATCACACCATTGAGAAAGATCAAACCATTTATGCGGTCTCACGTTTATATGGGATATCGGCAGATAAGATCTTGAAATTAAATCCGAAATTGAAAAATGGTAAAGTGGTTGTTGGCCAGAAAATCCAAATTCGAGAATAAGGGGATTGATCAAGATGACGATTCAAATTCTCCCCCCTCAACTGGCTAACCAAATCGCTGCGGGCGAAGTAGTGGAACGGCCTGCCTCGGTGGTGAAAGAATTGGTTGAAAATAGCCTTGATGCAGGCGCCAATCGTATTCAAATTGATATTGAACACGGCGGCGCCACGTTAATTCGTATTCGGGATAATGGCATAGGGATTGCCAAACAAGAACTAGCGTTGGCCTTAGCTCGCCATGCCACCAGTAAAATCACGTGCTTAGAAGATTTGGAAGCCATTTTAAGCCTTGGCTTTCGCGGCGAGGCGTTGGCGAGTATTAGCTCGGTTTCACGTTTAACCCTTACCTCTCGCACCGCAGAACAAAATGAGGCTTGGCAAGTGTATGTGCAAGGGCGAGATCAACAAAGCACCATCACGCCCGCCTCTCACCCAGTGGGCACAACGGTTGAAGTGGCTAATTTATTTTTCAATACCCCCGCCAGACGTAAATTCTTACGGGCGGATAAAACGGAATTCGCCCATATTGATGAAGTGATTCGTCGTATTGCTTTAGCCAAATCACAGATTGCCTTTACACTCACGCACAATGGCAAAATAATGCGTCAATATAAAAGTGCGGTGGAAAAATCACAGATTTTAAAACGTGTGGCCGCCATTTGTGGCGAAGATTTTGTACAGCACGCCTTGCATATCAATTGGAAACACGATGATCTGCATTTATCAGGATGGGTGGCGCCCCCCCAATTTACTCGTACCCAAAATGATTTAAGTTATTGTTATATCAATGGGCGTATGGTGAAAGATAAAGTTATTACTCATGCCATTCGTCAGGCCTATGCGGACTATTTAGGCACGGAACAATACCCTGCTTTTGTGTTATTTTTGGATCTCAATCCCAATGAAGTGGATGTGAATGTTCACCCGACTAAACATGAGGTCCGTTTTCAACAGGCTCGTTTAATTCATGATTTTATTTTTCAGGGTGTAAGCAATGCCCTATTATCGGCCGATCAGTTAGACTTACAAGCTGAACCAGTTGACGCCAATCATGGGCAAGTGCAAGAACCACAAGCTGAGTATCATGTCAGCATAAAACCGAATCGCCAAGCGGCAGGAGAAAATATTTTTTCTCGCCATTCCAGTTCAAATACAGCGGCAAAATCAGCACATTTTCCACCGCACTTTACCTCATCGGTTGACGCTAACCGTCCGACCCAAACAGAGCAACACTTATATGCGGAGCTGATTAAAACAACACCGACAGTGGCCCCCTCTAGCAATACGACACCAAGCATGTCTGTCGAGGTCAATACTGCGCCACAGTTAGCCCAAACCACAATGTTGCGTGCTTTAGCACTCGTCGAAAATCGTGCGTTATTATTACAACAGTATGAGACGTTCTATTTGTTGCCATTAGCCGCTTTACAAAAGTTAGCGCTGAAGTTAGCCCTGACGAACCATGCCCCGAAACAGCCATTATTAATTCCCGTGGTCTTTCGTTTAGCCCCGTCACAACGTGATCGTTGGCAACAACAACAGGCTTATTTTGCAGAAGTTGGCTTTGAATTTGTGGAAAATGTGGCACAACAACGCCTTACGCTCAATCAAGTCCCCGTCTGTTTACGCCAACAAAATTTACAAAAAATCGTGCTGTCTTTGCTTAATTTACCTTTAGCCAAAATGGACGATTTTCGCACCGCACTCATAGACTTGGTGGAATCCTCGCCCATCACAACATTGGCCAGTGCGGTGAATGTATTGCAAGAAGTAGAACAGCACAAGCAAGCCGCACCGCAATTATCATCATTATTGATTAACGTGGATTTTTCCCCGTATCTTGATTAAGGAAAACCTCACCGCTATGTCAACTCAACCTCTTGCCATTTTTCTGATGGGGCCTACCGCCTCGGGAAAAACCGATTTAGCCATTAAACTGTATCAGTCACTTCCCGTGGAAATTATCAGCGTAGACAGTGCCTTGATTTATCAAGGCATGGACATTGGCACCGCCAAACCTAGCGCCGAAGAATTAGCACAAGCGCCACACCGTCTAATTGATATTTTGGATCCCGCAGAAAGCTATTCCGCCATGAATTTTCGAACCGATGCGTTGCGAGAAATGGCAGAGATTACCGCCAAAGGCAAAATTCCCTTGTTGGTCGGTGGCACCATGTTATATTACAAAGCCTTATTAGAGGGGCTTTCTCCTTTGCCCAATGCCGATGAAATCTTGCGAGCTGAGATTGAAACGAAAGCCGAAAAAATAGGTTGGGTGGCGTTACATCAAGAGTTGGCACTGGTAGATCCTGTTTCTGCACAACGTATTAACCCCAATGACAGCCAACGCATTAATCGGGCATTAGAGGTATTTTATTTAACGGGCAAATCACTGACCGAACTCACCGCACAAAAAGGCGAGACACTGCCCTATCAGCTTTTGCAATTTGCCATCGCCCCAGAAGAGCGTACGATTTTACATCAACGGATCGCTTTACGTTTCCAAAACATGATCGCACAAGGCTTTCAAGCGGAAGTGGAAAAACTCTACGCACGCCCTGATTTACATATTAATTTGCCCGCTATGCGCTGTGTGGGCTATCGTCAAATGTGGGAACATTTACAAGGTGATTATGATTTAGAGGAGGCTATCTATCGAGGAATTTGCGCCACCCGACAGCTTGCCAAGCGTCAAATTACGTGGTTACGAGGTTGGAAAAGCCCGATTCAATGGCTAGATAGCTTACAAAATGAACAAAATTTAAAAAAGGTGCAACAAGCCTTTGATCTTGCTATGCAAAATTGATATAGTGAAACAGTTAACCGACACGGCTAACGCATAATAACAATAAGAAGGAAAACAACATGGCAAAAGGACAATCATTACAAGATCCTTATTTGAATGCACTCCGTCGTGAGCGTATTCCAGTTTCTATTTACTTAGTCAACGGCATCAAATTACAAGGCCAAATCGAATCATTCGACCAATTTGTGATTTTGCTGAAAAATACTGTTAATCAAATGGTGTACAAACATGCGATTTCAACGGTTGTACCTGCTCGTTCAGTATCACATCATAATAATAACGGACAGCAACATACACAACAATCCGCTGAAGTCGAAACTGTCACAGAATAAGATTGACTTATTTCGATCCCATTCAGACACAATATTGTGCTGATAACCTGAAAAGTGCGGTAGAAAATTCATCAATTTCTACCGCAGTCTCTGACTTGCGCCAATTAGACCGTGCTATTGTTGTTCACGTTTTTTTCTCACAAGATAAAAATCTGGATGATTTGAATGAATTTCAATTATTAGCCAAGTCTGCACAAGTGGACATTGCCCAAGTACTCACCACCGCTCGCTCAACACCACAAGCCAAATATTTTGTTGGTCAAGGCAAAGCGGAAGAAATTGCACAAGCCGTGGAATGTCATCAAGCGGATGTAATTTTAGTCAATCATCAGCTCACCCCTGCCCAGACTCGAAATTTAGAAACCCTATGCCAATGCCGTGTGGTGGACCGCACGGGGCTAATTTTAGATATTTTTGCGCAACGAGCACGTTCCCACGAGGGAAAATTACAAGTTGAACTGGCCCAACTAAAACATCTGGCCACCCGATTAGTGCGAAGAAAAACTGGCTTAGATCAACAAAAAGGCGCCGTTGGCTTACGAGGCCCAGGGGAAACCCAACTGGAAACCGATCGCCGTTTAATTAAAGTACGTATGGCACAGCTACAAAATCGCTTAGAAAAAGTGAGCAAACAGCGCCAGCAAAATCGCCAAACTCGACAAAAGGCCGCCATTCCCACGATCTCCCTCGTGGGCTATACCAATGCTGGCAAATCCACCCTATTTAATCAGCTCACCCAAGCTGATGTGTATGCGGCAGATCAACTGTTCGCCACCCTAGATCCAACCCTACGCCGTTTGAGCATTCAAGATCTCGGCACCACCATTGTGGCAGATACCGTGGGCTTTATTCGTGAACTGCCTCATGATTTAGTCTCTGCCTTTAAATCCACATTGCAGGAAACCACTGAGGCCAGTTTATTATTGCATGTAGTCGATGCGGCGGATCAGCGTCAAAGGGAAAATATTCAGGCCGTGGATGACGTGTTACAAGAAATTCAGGCCGATAAGGTGCCGACTTTGTTGGTGTATAATAAAATCGATCAACTCGACAATGTGCAAGCTCATATTGAATATAATGATGAAAATCAACCTGTTGCGGTCTATCTGTCGGCACAATTAGGCAAAGGGATAGATTTATTGCGAGAGGCGATTCGTCAGCGCTTAAGCAATACCATTCTCAACTTAAACATCCAGCTCTCTCCCCAAGATGGCAAAATTCGCCACGCCTTTTATCAGCTTGATTGCGTTCGCCAAGAAAAAATGAGCGACCTTGGTGACTATCAATTACAACTGCGAATCGATCAAGTAGAATGGCTAAAGTTGGTAAAAAAATTTAAAGCATTAACCGTCTTTAACCCTTAATTATTTCCCAATACCATAGGCTTTCAACTTATTCGCAATAGCCGTATGAGATACACCTAAACGTTGTGCCAATTTTCGAGTGCTCGGGTATTTTTTGTAAAATGCTGTTAACACCTGACATTCAAAATCCGCCATCATTTGATCTAGTGTTTGTGAGCCAAATTGTTCAATAGACAAGGCATTATGTTCTAAGGATGGCATGGCTTGTTCAGATAAATTCAGGGCTTGAATATCAAGCGTTTGATGTTCAGCTAAGGAACAAGCCCGATACAAGGCATTGTACAATTCTCGTACATTGCCCGACCAAGTATAATGCTGTAAATAAGTTATCAATTCTGGGCTAAACTGCGGTGGAGAAATTGCCAGTTTTTGGCTAATTTGTTGGATAAATAATGCCGTTAACGCTGGAATATCTTGCTGACGTTTGCGTAAAGGGGGGACATCTAACACGAGTACATTCAGACGATGAAATAAGTCATCACGCACTTTTCCCTGTTGCACCGCATAGTGCAAAGGCTGTTGCGCTGTACACATCACTCGCACATCGGCATAATGTTCTTGTTCTTCGCCTACTCGTCGGAACGTACCATCGGTTAAAAAACGCAATAATTTTGCTTGTAGTGGCAAAGATAATTCCGCCACGCCATCCAATAACACGGTGCCACCCTCGGCATATTCAAAAAAGCCGATACTGGTTTTATCACCTTTGGCTTGACCAAACATCTCGCTTTCCGCATCTTCACTCGGCAGACCAGCACAATTCACCGCAATAAATTTCTTGCCTCGCCGTTCACTTGCTTGGTGACAGGCTTTGGCCAATAAATCCTTACCCGTGCCTGTTTCACCTTGAATTAACAACGGTGCATTCAGTGCGGCAAACTTTTTAGCGGTCGCCAACAAGGCTTGCATACTGTCGCTTTCAGCCACGATGTCAGTAAAAGTGGGCATGAACTGCGGTGCATTTTCGGTCATTTTTTCATTCTCTCTACGTTTTTATAGCGTTAGATGATTAAAATGTAAACCAAAAAAGGCAAATCGTCAATTAATCTTTACAATTTTTCCGTTTGTTTCAACTTGCTTGACATCAAGACCGTGGATTTTAAATGGCTTAACACTTCCTTATGAATATGGCTCAAACGAGGTTTTTCGCCTTTTTGGAACGCTAACGGGCGGCAAAATTCCATGGTTTTAATGCCTAAGCGTGCGGTCAATAATCCCGCACCGATGCCTTGCCCCACTCGAGCAGACAATTTCGCCAACATATCTTGTGACAGCCAATCCATGCCCACTTCTTGAATCAGTTCAGAGGCACCAGTTAACGCCATGTTCATCAACACTAATTTCATCAAACGCAAACGGCTGAAATAGCCCAGTTCAATACCATATAAGCGGGCAATTTGATTGATTAAGCGAATATTGCGCCACGCCATAAAAAAGGTATCCACCACGGCCAAGGGACTGATAGCAATCACTACCGCACTTTCTAAGGCGTTTTTCGTAATCAGTTGTTTGGCTTTTTTATCAAAGGGTTGCATCACGGTTTGACTAAATAAAAAGCCCACTTCTTGTGCGTTATGACTTTCGGAAATTTGTTTTTGCCATTGCACAATGCTCGGTTGTTGTGGATCGATCTGCATTGCCTCCGCCACCTTTAAGCAAAAGGATTGGGCTTGTTCATGAGAAAAATCTGACTCAAATTGCACCGCACTTTGCATCGTATTCAATGTCGTATTCGCTTGCCAATGCGTACTTTGTTGTTGCATTAAGAGGTGTTGGCGTAAATGGCGCAAGCGTAGCAATTCCCGCCCAACGGCCGTGATGCCCAATATCACCACAAAAAAACTCACCAAAGCAAAGACAAAATAAATCCATTGATGTTGCTGCCACGTATCCACTAACCATTGAATAGATTGTGCCACCGTAGCCACGAATAATAATCCAAAGGCGATCATCAATCCTCTCACCCACCAGTTGGATGTTGCCCCAATGGCCTGTTCAAATTGTTCCTCTAATAATTCCCCCTCTAAAGGTGAATTGTCCAGTTCAATGTCCGCCTCGGTTTCGCTAAACTCTTGTTTCGCTTGAAAAACATTGTCATTTTCCGTTGCTTGGGTTTCATCAAAAATCATTTTATCGTTCATATCTTGTCCTAATCTAACTTATCACCGAGTAAAAATTGTAATACGGTATCCATACGCAAGTGCGGTATGATTTCGCCTTGTTCTAGCCGTTGTGGCTCAAACTGATCAAACTCAAATTTATTCTGTTGCCAAAAAGCCTCGTTGGGAATATTCATTGGCACTGAACCGGGGAACAGCGTTACCCGTTGTAAATCACTGGAACGCACGCCTTGAATGGCTTTGAATTTCTGTCCATTTTGCGTAACGTTCACCTGTTGGGTGGCCCGAATGGCAGCAATCGCACTGTATTCGGTTTCAATGCCCTCAAATTCCACATAGCTCCCGCCTTTTTGCACCAAGTGACGCATTAAACTCATTAAATTCGGCAACTGATCCGTAGTAATGTGATCGGCTTTGGTCGCAATAAACATTAATTTGTCAATGCGAGGGGAAAATAATCGGCTTAACAAATGACGTTTACCATAATGAAAATTGTGAAATAATTGGGTTAAGCCCTCTTGCATATCCTCAAAGGCTTGGCGACTATGATTGAGCGGTGTCAAGCAATCGGCTAAAATCACTTGACGATCAAAATGCGCAAAATAATCCTGATAGAACTTTTTCACAATTTTATTACGATAATATTCATAACGTTTTTCTAGCACGGAAAAATAACTGTTTGAACTGGCAGTATTTTTTAACTGTTTCCATTGTTCATCTGTGAGCTGTAACAGCGGGAAAAATTGCAACGCTGGCGCCCCCTCTAATTCTGCCGGTAACACAAATCGCCCCGGTTGAATAAAATGCAACCCTTGCGCCTTACAGGCCTGTAAATAATCGGTGTAATCCTGTGCGATCTCGGCCAATACATCTTCATTCGCCACTGCGGTTAAATCCAATGTTGCGACTTTGTTTAACCAATTTTGCGCCAACGCCTGACGGTGGGGCGAAAATAACGCCGATAAACCTTGTGACCATTGTTGATAATCCAGTTCCAACAACGGTAAATCGAGCAACCATTCACCGGGGTAATCAAAAATATCCAGATACAATGTGCCTGTTTCTTTTAAATAACGCATCAATCCGCTTTGGCGTTCATAACGAATCGCCAAACGGGTTTCACTCACGCCACGGGTAGACTGCGGAAAGTGCGGTGGATTTTGCATAAGTTCGGCCAAATTTCGCTCATAGTCAAAACGTGGTACACTCAAATCCTGTTGTGCAATACGTTTTACGCCTAAAATACGATGATTGCGAGCAGCATCAAACAGCGGTAAATGGCTATTATCGGCACGGTTAATATGTAATAACTGATTGATTAAACTGGTAATAAAAGCAGTTTTTCCGCTACGGCTCAGTCCCGTCACTGCCAGACGTAAACTGCGGTCTAAACCACGGTCAATAAATTGATTCACTTCTTTTTGTAAACTATTGAACATTTTTATTTTTAATCTCGGCCTAAATCCTATAAAATTAAGCTAATTTATCACAAATAACTGACATTATGCTTAACACATTTGCTTTTCGTCCATGCCGTTTTTTCTTGTGGCTATGCCTACTCAGCGCCACGACGATGGCATTGGCTGCCCCGAAAGTGCCACAAATTATAACAAATAATGGCTTAATTTACTGCACCAATGCCAGTGGATTTTCATTTAATCCACAAACCGCAGACGCTGGCACCAGTATGAATGTGGTCACGGAGCAAATCTATAATAAATTATTTGAACCCACTCACAATAGCGCTGCCATTCAGCCCTCACTGGCACAGTCCTATACAGTGTCACCCAATGGCAAAATCATTACTATTCATTTACGTAAAGGCGTGCAATTTCACCATACACCTTGGTTTACCCCAACTCGTACACTCAATGCAGATGACGTGGTTTTTTCGTTAAATAGGGTGTTAGGGCATGATACCGCTTTGCCAGAATTTGCCGCTGATAGCAATCAAAAAGTCAATCAACAATATCAGATTTATCACGAGTTAGCCAAAAAATCCCGCTTTCCTTATTTTGAAAGTATCAAACTCAACCAAAAAATCAAACAAGTTACCGCCATCGATCCTTATACGGTGCAAATTGAACTGTTTGCGCCCGATGCGTCAGTGTTATCTCATTTGGCCAGTCAATATGCGGTGATTTTATCACAGGAATATGTCTTACAACTGAATGCCAAGGATAACCTTAGCCAGTTAGATGAATTACCGGTGGGAACGGGCGCTTATCAACTGAAAGATTATTTCCGTAGCCAATATATTCGCTTACAGCGCAACCCTCATTACTGGGGCAAAAAAGCCTCAATTCCGCATATTGTCATTGATCTGTCGACCGATAGAATGGGGCGTTTGGCCAAATTTTTCAATGATGAATGTCAAATTGCGAATTATCCCGATCCAAGCCAACTGGGCTTGTTAAAACAACGTGGCGAGCGTTTTCAAATGACCATGACCGACGGCATGAATTTAGCCTATTTGGCCTTTAATTTTTTGCGTCCAGCCATGCAAGATGTCAATGTTCGCCGTGCCATTGCGCAAGCCATTAATCGTGAGCGTATTATCCAACATATTTATTATGACACAGCAACGATCGCCAATCGCATTATCCCCCCCGCCTCTTGGGCGGGGCATGATAACCGTCGTTATCAAGATTATCCTTACGATCCACAACAAGCTAAAGCCTTATTACAAGATAAAAAACTGAAATTAGAAATGTGGGTGATCGATCAAGAACAAGTGTATAATCCCTCACCAATAAAAATGGCCGAAATGATCAAATCCGATTTAGCCAAAGTGGGCGTGAGCGTCAAACTGCGGTCGGTTTCTCGCAACTTTTTAATGCGTAACCTATATAATAAAACCGAAGATTATGATCTGATCGTCAGCGGTTGGCTGTCTAGTAGCCTTGATCCTGATAGTTTTTTACGCCCGTTGTTAACCTGCAACACCACCAACGAAATCACCAATCTTTCTAACTGGTGTTCACACAAATTTGATAACCTGTTAGATTTAGCCTTAATGAGTAACAATACGGAATTACGTAACGCAGATTATGCTTTGGCACAACAAGAAATTTTAACCGAGTTGCCGATTTTTCCTATTGCCAATATCAAGCGTTTGTTGATTTCCAATACCAATGTGCAAGGTGTTGAAATCACCCCTTTTGGGAATATTCATTTTGGTAAATTATCCATGAAAGGACGGAAAAAATGATTTATGCGTTTTGTCGGCGGATTTTTCTGACCTTTATTAACTTACTGTTACTTTCTTTGGTAAGCTACACGATTTTTATGCGTGAGCCGTCCAATCTTGCTTTTTCTAGACCGCACTTTTTTTCGGGTTATATCGACTATGTGAGCAATTTATTAGCCGGCGATTTAGGTATAACCTATAACGGCGGCGATTCTCTCAATTCGGTAATTTTTACCGTATTTCCACCCACCTTGGAACTGTGTTTTGCCGCCATTTTTCTGGCCTTTTTATTTGGTGTGCCTTGGGGGATTATTGGTGCCTTTAACAAAAATCGGATTTACGGTAAAACCATCAGCGCCTTGTCTTCTTTCGGTGTGTCGGTGCCCGTGTTCTGGATTGCACCAATTTTACTGTATTTAGGCGCTGTTTATCAGTGGGAAATTGCCGCCGTAGGGCAATACAATGTGTTGTATGAAATCCCAAAGATCACGGGGTTTAGTGTGATTGATGTATGGTTTTTAGATGTGCCTTATCGCATCAAAGTGATTCAAAATGTATTCCAACATCTGGCGTTACCAACGTTAGTGTTGGCCATTTCACCGACCATGGAAATCACCAAGCTAATCCAACAACGCACCGAATGGATTTTGTCGCAAAATTACGTCAAATTTTCCATGACCCGTGGTTGGTCAAATTTTACCATTTTGCGCCGTTACATCTTTCGTAACACGCTCCCTGTGTTGATCCCAGAAATTCCCCGCTTAATCACCTTTACTTTGGCCTTGTCCATGTTAATTGAAACCACTTTCGCATGGCCTGGTATTGGGCGTTGGTTAATTTTGTCCATGGAACAACAGGACTATAATAGTATTGCGGTGGGCGTGATAATTATTGGTTTATTTATCATAATCGTAAATATTATGGCGGAATTGAGTTTATTTATACTCGATCCCTTTGGCAAAAAAGGATGGCTGAATAATGCTCGATAAAGAACCCTACGAATTTCGTGAAAGTGATACGTTAAACCAAATTTGGTTATTGTTCCGCAAAAATCGTATTGCGCTATTTAGTTTTTATGCCACTCTAGGTTTATTATTTATTGCGATTTTTTCCCCTTGGCTGGCGCCTTATAGTAGCGATATGCAATTTGTTGGCGAAGAATTAACGCCGCCCTCTTGGAACAATACCGGTAAAGTGATTTACTTTTTAGGCACAGACGATCTTGGACGAGATGTCTTTAGTCGCTTGATTTATGGTGTCACTTACACCTTTGGTGGCAGCGTGATTGTGGTATTTTTTGCTTCGCTACTGGGCGGCATTTTAGGTATTCTGGCTGGTATGTCGAAAGGGTTAAAATCACGTATGTTAGGGCATTTTCTAGATGCGTTTTTATCCATTCCGATTTTGTTAATCAGTATCGTGATTGCCACATTAATGGAACCGAGCCTCCCCAATGCGATGTTGGCGATTTTCCTCGCATTATTACCGCACTTTATCCATGAAATTTATCAAGCAATCCGACAAGAATTGAAAAAAGAATATGTTTTGGTCCTCCGTTTAGAGGGCGTATCTAATTTGGTGTTGCTGAAAGAAACCATTTTACCGAATATCAGCGTACGCTATATTCAAGAAGTCATTCGTTCTTTTTCAGTCACCCTGATGGAAATCAGTGCATTAAGTTTTATTGCCCTCGGTGCACAACGCCCAACACCAGAATGGGGGGCAATGATTCGAGATAGCTTAGAATTGGTTTATCTCGCCCCTTGGACGGTGATTCTACCGGGTATTGCCATTATTTTATCCTTGCTCGTGGTGGTCGTATTTGGTAACGGCTTATGTAAAACCATCAACAAATATTATGAATAGGAGTCAACATGGCATTATTAGATATTCGTAATCTTTGCATTGAAATTCCCACCCCACAAGGGCGCATTAAATTGGTAGATAATGTCAATTTAACCCTAAATGAGGGTGAAATTTGCGGACTGGTGGGCGAAACAGGATCAGGCAAAAGCCTCATTGCCAAAGTGATTTGTAATGCGGTAAAAGAAGACTGGATCATCAGCGCCGATCGCTTTCGTTTTGACGATGTGGAATTGCTGAAATTACGCCCTTATCAACGACGTAAACTGGTGGGCAAAGCCATTTCCATGATTTATCAACAACCGCTCACCTATCTTGATCCGAGCCGTAAAATTGGTAAACAAATTATTCAAAATATTCCCTCTTGGACGTTTAAAGGCCGTTGGTGGAAATGGTTCGGTTGGAAAAAACGCCGTGCCATTGAATTGTTACATCGTGTCGGGATCAAAGAACACAAAGACATCATGAACAGCTACCCGAAAGAAATCACTGAGGGAGAGGGACAAAAAGTGATGATTGCCATTGCGGTGGCGAATCAACCTCGCTTACTGATTGCCGATGAACCGACCAATTCACTGGAACCCACTACGCAATTACAAATCTTTCGCTTGCTGTCTAGCATGAATAAAAATAACGGCATGACCATTTTACTGGCCAGTAACGACATTGCCGAAATCAGTGAATGGTGTGACAGTTTTAGCGTACTTTATTGTGGCCAAAACACCGAAATGGGGCCGAAAGAAAGCGTACTAGAGACCCCATTTCACCCTTATACAGCAGCGTTGTTGCATGCCACGCCAGATTTCAGTCAACCTTTACCACTCAAAAGCCGTTTAAGTACCTTGCGAGGCAGCGTACCATTATTGGAACACATGCCGATGGGTTGTCGCTTAGGCCCCCGTTGTCCATTTGCACAAAAAGACTGTGTCAATAAACCGCCTCTACGCCGTGTTCGACAACATGAATTTGCTTGTCACCACCCGCTCAACTTACGGGAAAATGGCGCCATCAAAGAAACGGCTAGCCCGTTAGTGTTAAACATTGACAATACTGCACAACAACAGACCGAGTAATGGGTTTGCCCGAAAAATGGAAGAAAAAATGACCGCACTTTTAGAAGTTAACGATTTATCCAAAACCTTTAAAGAACACCAAGGGTTATTTGGCCCCGATACCTTTCATGCCGTGCAAGACGTGAGTTTTAGCCTTGAACATAAAAAAACCTTGGCGATTATCGGTAATAATGGCTCGGGGAAATCGACCTTAGCGAAAATGATTGTCGGCATTACACGCCCCACGTCAGGTTGTATTTTATTAGAGGGAAAACCCGTGACATTCGGGGATTATCAGTATCGTTCAAAACGTATTCGCATGCTGATGCAAGATCCCAATTTTGCCTTTAATCCTCGTTTAAATATTGGGCAAATTCTGGACACACCATTACGCCTTGGCACCGAACTAGATGAATCACAACGCAATGAGAAAATCTTTGAAACCTTGCGTTTAGTGGGTCTTTATCCAGACCATACCAATGTCAAAATCAAGACACTTTCCGCCAGTCAAAAACAACGTATTGCCCTAGCACAAGCCCTTATTTTAGAACCGCAAATCATTATTGCAGATGATACCATTGGCACCCTAGATGCCTCCGTCAAAACACAACTGACCAATTTGATGCTAAACGTGCAAGAACGCCGTGGCGTATCCTATATTTATGTAAGCCAACACCTTGGTTTTGTCAAACATATTGCGGATCAAGTGCTCGTGCTAGATAAGGGCATGGTGGTGGAATATGGCGACACCCGAAATGTGTTTAGCCATCCGAAAAGCGATATTACTAAACGGCTAGTGGAAAGCCATTTTGAACAAGAATTGGATGATCGGGCGTGGGAAAGGGATTGGGGGTAATAACAATCCGCACGTAAAACGTGCGTTTTTTCGGCTACCCTATAAGGGCCTATTACTTCACATGCCCCTCAAGGGGCATGTGAATTCTGACAACCGCACAATAAAAAGGTCTTTCCCTAAATTGAGAGAAAGACCTCATAAATTATTTCAAAAAATGTTTAGCGCCACGCCTTAAACTGATTAATCAACCCATTGGTTGAGCTATCATGACTCGCCACTTTTTCGCCATCTTTTAATTCAGGTAAAATACGGTTAGCAAGCTGTTTACCCAATTCCACGCCCCATTGGTCGAAACTAAAGATATTGAAAATCACACCTTGTACAAAGATTTTATGCTCATACATGGCAATCAATGCACCCAATGTGAATGGGGTAATTTTTTGTACTAAAATTGAGTTGGTGGGTTTGTTACCTGTAAATACTTTAAATGGCACAATGTCTTTCACATCATCCAAATTCTTACCGGCTTTGACAAATTCTGCTTCGACTTCTTGTTGGGTTTTACCAAACGCAAGAGCTTCCGTTTGAGCAAAGAAGTTAGAGAGTAATTTCTCGTGATGATCCGCTAATGGATTATGGGTTTTAGCCGGAGCAATAAAATCACAAGGAATTAAACTGGTGCCTTGATGAATTAATTGATAGAACGCATGTTGACCATTGGTACCGGGTTCGCCCCAAATAATTGGGCCAGTTTGGTAATTGGTGATCACTTTGCCATCACGTCCCACATATTTACCATTGGATTCCATATTACCTTGTTGGAAATACGCCGCAAAACGGTGTAAATATTGGTCGTAAGGTAAAATCGCTTCTGTTTGAGCCCCTAAGAAACTGGTGTTCCACAAGCCGACTAAGGCTAATGTGGCAGGAATATTTTGCTCAATCGGTGCGGTGCGGAAATGTTTATCCATTTCATGAGCACCCGATAATAAGGCTTCAAAATTTTCAAAACCAATGGACAACGCAATAGATAACCCGATCGCTGACCATAAAGAATAACGGCCGCCTACCCAATCCCAGAAACCAAACATATTGTCAGTGTCAATACCAAATTTCGCCACTTCAGTGGCGTTGGTAGAAAGTGCAGCGAAATGTTTTGCCACTTGGCTTTCATCTTTCGCTTGTGCTAAGAACCAGTCACGAGCCGATCCTGCATTGGTCATGGTTTCTTGCGTCGTGAATGTTTTAGAGGCGATTAAGAAAAGTGTGGTTTCGGGGTTCACTTTTTTCAAGGTCTCCGCAATATGCGTGCCGTCTACGTTAGACACAAAGTGCATGGTTAAATGATTTTTATAGGGGCGTAACGCTTCCGTGACCATATAAGGACCAAGATCTGAACCGCCGATCCCGATATTCACCACATCTGTAATAGCTTTGCCAGTGTAACCTTTCCATTCGCCTGAAATCACACGTTGGCAAAAACCTTTCATTTTAGCAAGGACTTCATTGACTTCAGGCATAACATCTTTGCCATCGACCAAAACAGGGGTGTTAGAACGGTTACGAAGTGCGGTGTGTAATACGGCACGATTTTCGGTACGGTTAATTTTTTCGCCTGTAAACATCGCTTCAATCGCAGTAGAAAGGGAACATTCTTCCGCTAATTGACGTAATAATTTCAGGGTATCTTGATTAATATTGTTTTTAGAATAATCCACTAAGATTTCATCATTAAAGGTTAATGAATAATCTGCAAAGCGGTTTGGTTCTTGTGCGAAAAGTTGTTGAATCGTGGTTTTAGCAAAAGTTGCTTTATGTTGCTCTAAGGCTTTCCACGCAGCGGTAGAGGTTGGATTGATGTTTTTCATTGTAATTTCCTTTTTTAATGATTAATAATTCGTTCCCTCTCCCTCTGGGAGAGGGTTAGGGTGAGGGTTTAAACCATTTTAATATTATATTACCCTCACCCCTGCCCTCTCCCAAAGGGAGAGGGGGTAATATTCTGATTAATCGACATATTCTGTTAATACTCGTGGTGTCAATTTAGTCATTAATTCATAACTCAATATCCCCGACATGCTGGCAATTTCTTCAATAGGTAATTCGTTGCCCCATAAAATGACTTCATCACCCACTTGATCTTGACAATCTGCTCCCAGATCTACCGTCACCATATCCATGGAAACACGTCCCACAATTGGCACTCGGCGACCGTTAATAAATACCGGTGTACCTACGGGAATATTGCGTGGATAACCATCACCATAACCAATCGCCACCACACCAATTTTGGTGTCTTTTTCACTCACCCAAATGCCCCCATAACCCACTGGTTCACCGGCTTGATGCGTTCGCACGGCAATCAAGGAGGAGGTTAAGGTCATCACCGGTTTTAAGCCGTAAATATCGGCCGGTGTATTGGTTGGCGACACGCCATACATAATAATCCCTGGGCGGATCCAATCTAAATGGGATTGTGGCCAAAATAAAATACCGCCTGATGCAGCAATGGTGCGTTCACCTTGTTTATGCTCGGTGGCTTGTAAAAAACGTTGTAATTGTAACTCGGTATAACCGCTTTCTAATTCGTCCGCACAGCTAAAATGGCTGACAAAACCGATTTGCGGTTGCACATTTTGACATTGTTGCAATTCATGGTAGAAATAATCCACTTCGTCTAAATGCACGCCCAAACGGTGCATACCAGTATCAATTTTTAACCAGACCTTAATCGGATTAGGCAAATCCGCTTGTTGTAATGCACTTAATTGTTGCTGATTATGCACGACGGTTTGAATATTATTCACCGCAATAATCGGCAAATCGGTAGCGGAAAAAAAGCCTTCTAATAATAAAATCGGTTTAATAATCCCATTAGAACGTAAGGTTAAGGCTTCTTCTAAACGTGCGACGCCAAAACCATCGACACTGTCTTCTACGGCTCGAGCGACAAATTCAACCCCATGCCCATAGGCATTGGCTTTCACCACGGCAATTAACTTACTGTGCGGTGCTTTTTGTTTAATTTTTTGAATGTTATGTTTCAGTGCAACTGAACTAATTTTTACGGTGGCTGGTTTCATTTTTTCTTCTTAATCTTCATCATCAAGTTTATGTGCGGCATTATCAAAGCGTGAAAAATCCCCTTGGAATATCAACGGAACACGCCCGATTGGGCCATTACGGTGCTTACCAATCACAATCTCGGCTTTATTCTTGTTTTCTTCCGTTGGATTATAAACTTCATCACGATAAATAAACATAATTAAATCCGCATCTTGCTCAATAGATCCTGATTCACGTAAATCTGAATTCACAGGCCGTTTATTCGGACGATTTTCCAAGGTTCGGTTAAGCTGCGCCAAGGCCATTACTGGCACTTCTAATTCTTTAGCAAGCGCTTTCAAAGAACGAGAAATTTCAGCAATCTCCAAAGTACGGTTATTGTCAAAACCGGGGGCACGCATTAATTGTAAATAATCCACCATAATCAGGCTCAATCCGCCATTCTCACGATATATTCGTCTAGCACGGGAACGCAATTCTGTCGGCGTCAACCCAGAGGAATCATCAATAAACATATTGGGTGTTTGGGTTAAAAGTCCCATTGCGGACGACAGACTCGCCCAATCATCATCAGAATTAATTTTACCTGTCATAATCGACTTCAAACTCACCCTTGATAAAGACGCCAAAGAACGCATCATAATACTTTCTGCTGGCATTTCCAAGCTGAACACTAACACGGGTTTTTCATTTGCTAATGCGACTTTCTCACAAATATTCATGGCAAAAGTCGTTTTTCCCATGGAGGGACGCGCCGCCACAATGATCAAATCTGACTTCTGTAAACCTGATGTGATGTGATCTAAATCAATAAACCCTGTCGATACGCCCGTTAACCCATTGTTTTCCATATTTCTCAACATTTCAATGCGATCAATGGTACGCCCCAAAATCGACAACACATTTTCTGGTCCTTCTTTCTCAGAGGTGCGTTTTTCCGCAATTTGAAACACTTCTCGCTCGGCTTGATCGAGAATATCTTTGACATCTTTGCCTTTTGGTTGATAGGCCATCTGAGCAATATTATTCCCCACCCCAATCAACTCACGCAACACTGCTTTTTCTCGCACGATCTCCGCATAAGCATTAATATTCGCTGCACTTGGCGTATTTTTAGATAATTCTGCTAAATAAGCAAACCCACCGACTTCGTCAATTACCCCTCGATCTTTCAAGGATTTATCTAAGGTAATCAAATCAATCGGTGAATTCTGACGAGCCAACATGTCCATTTCACGGAAAATAAAACGATGTGCTGCCGTATAAAAATCATCCGCTACCACACGTTCAATCACATTTTCCCAATGCTGATTATTCAACATCACCGCCCCTAACACCGCCTGTTCCGCCTCAATAGAATGCGGCGGAATATTGGCTTGCTCTAGCGTTTGCTCTCGTGTGGACGTCGGTTTTTTAGCCATAAAATCTATCTCTGCATAACAAAATATGCCGTATATCATATACCAAATTCATGGGCTTTTTAAGGGAAAAGTGCGGTATAAATTTCTGAAATTTTTATCTTGTTGGAAAGATAGAAAAATCTCAAGAATTTTGGCATAATCTCAACATAATAAATCATTATCGGAAGTTAACCTTATGTCCACGGAATTCACACCAGAAGAAAAACGCCAAATGTCCGAAGCGGATATTCGCACCAAATTTATCACGCCAGCCATTGTTCAAGCAGGTTGGAACGAGCGTCAAATCAGCGAAGAATACAGCTTTTCGGTGCGAAAACCATTTACTGACGGACGAATGTTGATAGATCCGAAAACGAAAAAAGCCTCTCGCAAAGAAGCCAAGCGAGTAGATTATTTGCTTTATCATTCCCCCAACCGGAAAATTGCCGTTGTGGAGGCTAAAGATAATACGCATTCCTCCAGATTTGGCTTACAACAAGCCATAGATTACGCTCAACTACTTGATATTCCCTTTGCTTATAGTAGTAATGGTGACGAGTTTGTAGAACATGATTTTTTAACTGGCGTACAACGCACTTTGCCGATAAACCAATTTCCAACGCCTGATGAATTAAGCCAGCGTTTTTTCAGCCGCTATACGCCCGAACAGTTAAAACTGATTCAACAGCCTTATTACACCGACGCAAATACCTTTCGGGAACCGCGTTATTATCAAGAAATCGCTATTAATCGCACCATTGAAGCGGTCGCTCAAGGAAAGCAACGCATTTTGATTGTAATGGCAACAGGAACGGGCAAAACCTACACCGCTTTTCAAATTATTCACCGTTTAAAAGCCAGTGGAGCGAAGAAAAAGATCTTGTTCTTGGCGGATCGCAATATTTTGGTGGATCAACCCATTCGAGAAGATTTTAAGCCGTTTAAAAAAGTGCTCACCAAAGTACAAGGCAAAATGGACAGTGCCTTTGAAATTTATATGGCGTTGTATCAGCAATTAGACGGCAGTCCTACCGCAGAAAATGAGCTGTTTAAACAGTTCCAACCGTCCTTTTTTGACTTGATTATTATTGATGAATGTCATCGTGGCAGTGCCAAAGAAGATTCTAACTGGCGAGCCATTTTGGATTATTTCAATCAAGCTACCCATATTGGGATGACCGCCACGCCCAAAGAAACGGCGGATGCCAGCAATATTCATTATTTCGGCGATCCGATTTACACTTACAGCCTAAAACAAGGCATTGAGGACGGCTTTCTTGCACCCTATCGAGTGATTGATGTCAATTTAGATTGCGATTTAAAAGGCTGGCGACCGACTAAAGGCTTGTTAGATAAAAACGGTAATCCCGTAGAAGACCGCCTTTACACGGTGAAAGATTTTGATTACAACATCGTGCTAGATGACCGCACTCGCCTTGTGGCGGAACGCATTACCGAGCATTTAAAGCAAAACGATCGCAATGACAAAACCATTGTTTTTTGTGCCAATATTGACCACGCACAACGAATGGTCGCCGAGCTTTGTCGCTTAAATGCGGATATGGTACAACAAAATCCCAAATATATTCGCCAAATCACCGGCGATCAGTCCAGCAAAACAGGTGATTTAGAAGCCTTTTGTGATGTAAAAAACGAAGAAAAAGCCTATCCTGTGATTGCGGTGACATCAAAATTAATGACCACAGGCGTCAACAGCCAAACCTGCAAACTGGTGGTATTAGACGCCAATATTCAATCCATGACCGAATTCAAACAAATTATCGGACGTGGCACCCGACTTCGCCCCGAAGCGGATAAAAATTTCTTCACCATTATGGATTTTCGTGGTGTAAGCAAATTGTTTGCCGATCCTGATTTTGATGGGGAACCTGTTGTCATTTTAGATCCTGAGCCTAATCCCAAACCAACAAAATATCCCGATCCAGATAACGGAAATAAACCTGACAAGGTAGAAGAAGAACCTAAAATTTACAAACCTGCGATCATCATTGAAGCAGGCAAACTCACCTTACGCATTATTGATGAAAAAGTGCAATATCTCAACGAACAAGGCGAATTGGTTTATGAAGACATCGATCAATTCTCCAAACGCCATATTCAACAAGATTTTGCCGACTTTGAACAATTTAAACAACAATGGCAGCAAGGTTCTGAAACCCTATCCGAAAAATTCTACGCCAACAATAAATGGCTCGTCAGCTTACGCAAAAAAGCCCATTTCGATGACAATATTGATGATTTTGACTTGCTCAGTAGCGTGGCATTCAACAAAACCCCACTCACCAAAACCGAACGAGCCGAGAGAGTCAAACAAAGTGGCTATGTGGAACAATATCCCGAAGAAAATCAACAGGTTTTAGGCTTGCTACTTGATGAATATGTGAAATCAGGCGTAAAAGATTTAGCCAAAACCGAACTCTTGCAAACGCCACAATTTAGCCCTTTTGGCGGTTTAGTGTCGATTATCAAAAAATTTGGTGGCAAAGAATTGTATCAAAAAGCGGTAAAAGGGTTGGAGAAGATGATTTATGCAGAATAAAAATCCCCCATTTTGAACCGCACTTTTAAACGAACAACAACACAAGGAACCCTATGAGCCTAAATAATTTAGTCAAACGCCTGCAAGATGTAATGCGAAATGATGCAGGGATTAACGGTGATGCACAACGTATTGAGCAGATCGTGTGGATTTTGTTTTTAAAAATTTACGATGCCAAAGAACAAGAATGGGAGTTGATTAACGATAATTACCGCTCTCTTATCCCCGATTTTTTACGTTGGGGAAATTGGGCGAAAGATCGGAAAGACGGCAAAGCAATGACAGGCGACGAACTGCTCAATTTTGTCAATAACGATCTCTTTCCTGCGTTGAAAAATCTGCCTGTTTCCGCTCAAACCCCGATGAATCAACGGATTATTCGGGCGGCGTTTGAAGATAATAATAACTATATGAAAAATGGTGTATTATTACGCCAAGTAATTAATATTATTGATGAAATTAATTTTGAACAATACCAAGAACGCCACGCTTTTGGCGATATTTACGAGAATATTTTAAAAAGCCTACAAAGTGCGGGCAATGCGGGGGAATTTTATACCCCACGTGCCGTAACCGATTTTATGGTGCAGATGATCAAGCCGAAATTAGGCGAACGCATTGCGGATTTTGCCTGTGGTACGGGCGGATTTTTAACTTCCGCCTTAAAGGTGTTGGAGTTGCAAATTCAGTCGGTTTCTGACCGCAGTTTGTTTAATCAATCGGTTTACGGCATTGAGAAAAAAGCCCTGCCACATTTACTTTGTATCACCAATTTGTTATTACACGACATTGATAACCCCGATGTTCACCACGACAATGCCCTTGAAAAATCGGTGAAAGATTATACCGAAGCCGATAAATTTGACATTATTTTAATGAATCCGCCTTATGGGGGCAGTGAAATTGAGCAAATAAAAACCAATTTTCCCGCCAATTTACGTAGCAGCGAAACGGCGGATTTGTTTATGTCGGTAATTATGTACCGTTTAAAGAAAAATGGACGAGCGGCGATTGTGTTGCCAGATGGTTTTTTATTCGGCACCGACAATGCCAAAGTGGCGATTAAGCAAAAATTAATGAGCGAAATGAATTTGCATACCATTATTCGCTTGCCCCATAGCGTGTTCGCTCCTTATACGTCGATTACCACCAATATTTTATTTTTTGACAACACCCAAGCCACGGAAAAAACCTGGATTTATCGCTTAGATATGCCACAAGGCTATAAAAATTTCTCTAAAACCAAACCGATGAAATTGGAACATTTTAATGATGTAGTGGAATGGTGGAATGACCGCAAAGACATTGAAATTGAAGGATTTTTTAAGGCGAAAAGTTTTAGTTATCAAGAGATTGCTGATCGTCAATTTAACCTTGATTTATGCGGTTTCCCCCACGAAGAAGAAGAAATTTTACCGCCTGATGAGTTGATCCAACAATATCAACAAAAACGCACCGCGTTGAATTCCGATATTGATCGCATTTTGGGGGAAATTACGGGGATTTTGGGGATTAAGTTGTAGATTAAAAATTTTGACACCTGCGATTAAAAATCAATCAATAATGAGATTAATCATTATATAACAATATATTATGATAAATTCAGTTATTAAGTATTACTTGATAACTGAATTTTAAACAGAGTAAAACAAAAAATGAAAGCTCAACAATTAAAAAATGCGATTTTGCAACTTGCCATTCAAGGCAAACTTGTGCCACAAGATCCGAATGATGAACCTGCAAGTGTTTTGCTAGGTAAAATTCAAGCGGAAAAGGACCGCTTGATTGCCGAAGGTAAAATTAAAAAAAGCAAAAAATCTGCCGATAAAGCCCCTTATACAAAGGACGAACTGCCATTTGAAATTCCTGAGAGTTGGGAGTGGGTGAGATTGGGGGATATTATTATTCAAAATATTGGTGGCGGTACGCCATTAAAAAATGTATTTGAATATTGGAATGGAAAAATTCCTTGGGCTAGTGTTAAAGACTTGGATAAAGATAGTATTTATATAGATAGAACTACCGATCTCATTTCTCAAATAGGTTTAGAAAATAGTTCATCCAACATAATACCAAAAGAAAATATCATTCTCTGCACTAGAATGGGATTAGGAAAAATTGCAATAAATAAAATAGATTTAGCCATAAATCAAGATCTTAGAGGAATTATATTATCTGATGATATACATAAATTATTTTTCATTTATTTCTTCAAAACATTAAAGCTACAAGGGCAGGGATTAACAGTAAAAGGGCTTCCTGTTGATGAATTAAATAATATACTATTTCCACTCCCCCCATTAAATGAACAACACCGCATTGTCGCAAAAATAGAAGAACTACTTCCATTTATCGATCAATACGATCAAAAAGAACAAGTCTTAACCGCATTAAATAAAAATTTCCCTGAGCAGTTAAAAAAATCCATTTTACAAGCGGCGATTCAAGGCAAACTCACCGAACAGCTAGACACCGATGAGCCTGCTATTGAACTGGTGAAACGGATTCAAGCGGAAAAACTGCGGTTAATTTCGGAAAAGAAATTGAAAAAGACGAAAGGGCAATCGGCAGTTTTCGATCCAGATAATTTACAGAATGAGAATGTGCCGTTTGAGATTCCTGAGAATTGGGTTTGGGTGAAGTTAGAAACAATATCCTACCTTATAGGTAGTAAAGATAACCAAGTATTATCAAAAGAAATAAAAAAAATAGGGAAACATCCTGTAGTTAGTCAAGGGAAAAATATTATAGATGGTTATGTTGATGAGGAATTAAAATTAATTAAAGATATTCCTGTTGTATTATTTGGAGACCATACTAGAAATATAAAATATATTGATTTTCCATTCGTTATTGGTGCTGATGGAACAAAATTACATAAATTTATTCTTGTTAATTATTTATATATGTATTATTGGTTTCAGTATATCTCAGATAAACTCAGAAATCGTGGATATGCCCGACATTATGTATTATTAAAAGATGAATTTATACCACTCCCGCCACTAGCCGAACAACATCGCATAGTAGAAAAAATTGAATTGTTATTAAATCAAGAAAACCGCCTGAGCCTATAGCAGGATCAATGGATTTGATCCTATCTAGCTCTAGTAAGCTTCAAAATATTTTGCTATTAAAGAATAGATATTATATACTAAGATTACTAACAAGACGTGTAAGCAGAAATGGGGAATTTCCCTAGCGTTTGTCCAGCCTTTTTAGGTTACTAGCCCAAGAGCGGTTATAAAGCGGTTTCTGTACAGCCCCATAATTTTATGGGGCTTTACTATTTCGGGCGTTTTATTTTCTTGTTTTCTAATGTATTTTTCAGTAATACAAAAAATGAAATTGGTTTACGTCTGATCTGTTTTCTTTCCTTGTGCTTGTAATTTACGTCTTTAGCATACGCACTGTTTATGAAGATATGTACATCACATTTTTTAGATCGCTTGAGTGAAAAATAAATTTCGTAATCAATGAATGTTCCATCTAATCGTTGTATTGAAATAGTCAAGAATTTATCGTCAGCAGAAGTGAAAAAGCATTTTTGCTTATCCATATTTTTTAGAATTTCTGGTAACTTTTTTGATAATTCATATCTATCATAATCAAATATTCTTGTTTCTTTTTCTGTTTTATAATGTAACATAGTGTCATAATCATTTAATGTTTCACCCTTATGAATATTAGGACTCTTAGTAAAACAGTGATGACTAAATTCAATAAGACAACGGTATGTCTTTTGATTAGATGTTTTAGTTTCATTTTGTATAAATGTATGATAAAAGACATCCAAATGAGATAAGTCGTACCCTTTTTCATTAATCTTTATCTTTTTTGTCATTTCTAGACCTTTCAATTAAATTTTTATCTATTTTAACATTACCTGTATAAACAAACAATGCTTGATTTATCATATTGATTTTCAACCAACAAAAGGAAATCAATATGATAAAATCATATCAACAGCATTTAATGCAATCTAATCTCGCTAAAAATACCGTTTCCGCTTATTTATTTGCCGTGAAACAATATTTTCATCTTTTTCCCGAAATTAATAAATCTAATTTGAAAGAATATAAGGTTTATTTAATTGAACATTTCAAACCGCAAACCGTTAATTTACGCTTACGATCTATTAATTCTTATTTGGAATTTATCAAAAAAGAAAAGTGGAAAATGTCTTTCGTAAAAGTACAACAAAAGCCTTTTTTAGAAAATGTGATTAGCGAAGCCGATTATCATTATTTTAAACAACGTTTAAAAGAAGATAATGAGCTTTATTGGTATTTTGTCATTCGATTTATGGCGGCGACTGGGGCAAGGGTGAGCGAGCTTATTCAACTTAAATGCGAACATATTCAAGTGGGTTTTCTTGATCTTTATTCCAAAGGCGGGAAATTACGCCGAATTTATATCCCCGAAAAATTACAACAAGAATGTTTAGCTTGGCTAACGGCTCAACATAAACAATATGGTTTTATTTTTTTAAATCGATACGGCGAACGCATTACTACGAGGGGCATTTCAGGGCAATTAAAGATCTTGGCAAAACGTTATCAACTCGATCCGAAAGTAGTTTATCCCCATTCATTTCGCCATCGCTTTGCTAAAAGTTTTTTGGAACGATTTAATGATATTGCCTTTTTAGCCGATTTAATGGGACACGAAAGTATTGAAACTACCCGAATTTATTTGCGTAGAACTAGCACGGAACAACAGGCAATTGTGAATAAGATTATTGATTGGTGATAATTTTGTAGGGGCGGATCTACGTATCCGCCCATTGATTAACGGAGCGTAATTTCGGTCGGATACATAGATCCGACCCTACGATAAATGATTGATTTGATTTAATAACAATTCAATTTTTTCCACTATGCGATGTTGTTCGGATAGAGGAGGGAGTGGAAATAAACAATTATTAATATAATTTGATGATATTCTCTGCTGTCCTGCAGTTCCAGTATAAGATTTAACCCCATTATTGATAAAGTAATGAGATTTAACAAACCAAAAAAGATAACGAATATTTATCGTTTCTTTAATTGCTCTCAGGATAAATAACTCAGTCGTTCCTGCTCCAAATCCATTTTTTAATTTTTGAAAAATAACCGATTTTCTATTTTCAAAACAAGGTGTTATTTTAGCAATAGCTAAATCATTCTCTGAAAAATGAGTGAAACCAGATTTAATTTCTTTCCATTTTTTCTTTTGGAATGAATGTTCATTTTTATAACCATCAGAAATCAAATTCATAGGAATAAATGACACATCTAAATCGTCATCTAGTTTATTTCTTGGGTTCAATAAAATTATCGCTCCCAACCTTACCCAAACCCAATTCTCAGGAATCTCAAACGGCACATTCTCATTCTGTAAATTATCAGGATCAAAAATATTCATTTGCCCTTTCGTCTTTTTCAATTTCTTTTCCGAAATTAACCGCAGTTTTTCCGTTTGAATCCGTTTAACCAACTCAATCGCAGGCTCATCGGTGTCTAGCTGTTCGGTGAGTTTGCCTTGAATCGCCGCTTGTAAAATGGATTTTTTTAATTGCTCGGGGAAATTTTTATTTAATGCGGTTAGAGCTTGTTCTTTTTGGTCGTATTGATCGATAAATGGAAGTAGCTCTTCTATTTTGGCGACAATGCGGTGTTGTTCGTTTAATGGTATTAATGGGATACGTACTTCTAAGATCCTTTTAATTGCTAATTTAGGTTGCCCCACTTTCGTAGTAGCTTCTTTTATCTGCTCTTGCACAAAATTGGAAGATAAAAAATAAAATAACCATTTTTTATTTAAATATGAAAAGATAAGTTTATTTGCATTTTCTGTCAAATTAGCACCATCAAAAATTTCAGGAACTAAACCAACCTTTCCTATCGTTCCAGCACAAGTTATATAGAGATCATTTGAAGAAATAGTATAGTTAGAAATTTTTTGATAAATTTCTTCAGATATATAATGAATATCCGAATCCATAATAGAGCCATCTTTCATATCTGCAACACGAATATATTTGAAGCCAGTATCTTCTCTAAGAAGTTTTAATCCTGCTGGAATACGTTTTCCCCCTTTTACGTCCAAAATATCCCCCAATCTCACCCATTCCCAACTATTCGGAATCTCAAACGGCAGATCGTCCTTTGTATAAGGGGCTTTTCAGGAAGATACACAAACAAAAAAAGTGCGGTGAAAAAAACTATTATTTTTTCCACCGCACTTCTATCTCACTGAATAAATTACCCTTTTCTTCTTTCCTCAACCGCCTCTGCAAGCTGTTGCAACAAGATTTCAGTGTCTTCCCAACCAATACAAGCATCGGTGATACTTTGTCCGTAAGTGAGTGGTTTATTCGGAACTAAATCTTGACGACCTTCTACTAAGTGGCTTTCTACCATCACACCAAAAATCTGTTTTGAGCCTTGGGCTAATTGGTCGCTGATAGATTGGCATACGTCCATTTGACGTTTAAATTGCTTGCTGCTGTTGGCATGGCTGAAATCGACCATAACGTGACCAATATGTCCTGTTTTTTCAATATCGGCACAGACTTTGGCAATGCTTTCTGCGTCATAATTAGTGGCTTTATCGCCACCACGTAAGATAATGTGGCAATCCTGATTACCTTTGGTAGAGACAATAGCGGAATGGCCGAATTTTGTCACCGATAAGAAATGGTGTGTTGCTTCTGCGGATCCAATGGCATCAAGGGCAATTTTTACGCCGCCGTTGGTGGCATTTTTAAAGCCCACAGGGCAAGACAAGCCAGACGCTAATTCACGGTGAACTTGCGATTCGGTGGTTCTTGCCCCAATCGCTCCCCAGCTCATTAAATCCGCCACATACTGTGGCGTGATCATATCTAAAAATTCGCCAGCGGTCGGCAAGCCTAAATCATTAATATCGGCTAATAATTTACGTGCTAGACGCAAACCGTCATTTAACGCATAACTGTCGTTTAAATACGGATCGTTAATCAACCCTTTCCAACCCACTGTCGTACGAGGCTTTTCAAAATATACACGCATGATAATTTGTAAATTATTTTGATATTTATCACGCAATGATTTTAAACGTTGAGCATATTCCATTGCTGCTTTTGGATCATGAATCGAACAAGGGCCAATAACCACTAACAAGCGATCATCTTCACCGTGAATAATATTATGTGCTTCAGAGCGTGCCGTTTTCACCGTTTCAACGGCAATCTCGCTGGCTGGATATTTTTCTAATAAGGCAACTGGGGGTAATAATTGTTCAATTTTACCAATACGGGTATCGTCATTCGCAATACGAATTTCATTTTTACTTTTTACCATAATTCATCACTCTCATAAAATCAATAAAACACTTTCCGTGTAAACATGCTGTTAATGTAGCATCAATTTCTGCACTAGTAAACTAGTACAATGCAATTATTTTAATAACTGCTTAATACTTGAGCAGGTTGTAATTTTGCAGCTCGATTGGCTGGGTAAAGACTTGCCAATAAACTCAATAATAATGCTGAAACCAACACGAATAGCACATCTTGCCAATGTAATTCTGTTGGCAAGAAATCCACAAAGTAAATGCCGTCAGACAATAATTTTCGTCCAATCAGACTTTCTAAACCTTGAATAAGTGCGGTTAAATTTAAGGCTAAAAATACCCCTAATACAATGCCGATTAAACAGCCTTTCATGCCTGCTTGTAAGCCATACCAAACAAAAATGCGTTTAATAAAGGCGTTGTTTGCCCCCAATGTTCGCATAATCGCAATGTCGCCTGCTTTATCTTTCACTGCCATAATCAGCGTGGAAATAATATTAAAGCAAGCTACCCCAATCACTAGCACCATGGCAATATACATTATGGTACGGATCAGTTGAATATCACGGTACATATAGCCGAATTTGCTCACCCAAGTTTGTAAATTGAGTAATTGTGGATAGCTGTTTAACGCAGAAAAATCCAAGCTATTCATATTAAACGGATCCGCTACTTTCAGATCGACACCCGAAATTTGATTAGCATTGTAGTCTAAATATTGTTGTGCTTGGGCTAACGGCATGAGGGCATAACTATGATCAAGTTGACCGTCTAAACGTAAAATTCCCGACACCTGAATCCGCTCACGACTTGGCTGTGCCATGTCTTCACCGTTATTTTGCGAAATCAGCAATGTCACCCAATCGCCTGTTTGTACCTCTAACTCTTTGGCAATGCCGTAGCCTAATACTAAGCCTGAATGATTAGAGAACGATTGCCATGCCTGATCGAGGACAAAATCCCCTAGTCGGCTGACCGTATCTTGTACTGTTTTGTCCACTCCTTTCACTTGCACCACTTTCATTTTTGCCCCATTTTCCACTAAAGCAGTAAAACTGACAAAAGGCGATACGCCTTGAATATTGGGTACTTGTTGCAAGGTGCTGACTAATTGTTGTTTGTCAGTTATGGGCTGATTTTCCGCCGATATAATTTCAGCATGAGGAACAACGGCTAAAATACGGTTATTCAGTTCTCGCTCAAACCCATTCATGGCACTCAATCCCACGATCAATACTGCCACGCCCAATGCAATACCGAGTGTAGAGAAAAACGCAATCAGGGAAACCAAATGATTTTTTTGCTTGGCTCGTTGGTAACGCCAACTAATTAAGAATGCGGTATTCATCGCCTACTCCACTCGCAATACGCCGTCTTGCATAATCATGCGACGTTGTAATTTTTCTGCCAAATGCAAATCGTGCGTGACCAATAAAAAGGCAATACCTTGTTCTTGATTAAGTCGTTGAATTAACTCAAAAATACTTTCGGTGGTAGCACGATCTAAATTCCCTGTTGGTTCGTCTGCCAATACCAACGCTGGATTATTGACTAACGCCCTTGCAATCGCCACACGCTGACGTTCACCGCCTGATAAGGCAGACGGTTTATGAGAAATGCGGTGCGAAAGTCCAACAGATTTTAAGATCTTTTCCGCCCGATCTTTGGCTTCGGTTTTGTTTTGATTGCCGATTAACATTGGCATCATCACGTTTTCTAGTGCGGTGAAATCCGCCATTAAATGATGAAATTGATACACAAAACCGAGATATTGATTACGTAATTTGGCTAATTCATCGCTACTTGCTTTTTGTAGCGATTGCCCTTTGATAAACACTTCGCCTGTGGTCGGTTGATCCAGTCCGCCGAGGGTATGAAGCAGGGTACTTTTGCCCGAACCTGACGAGCCGACAATGGCGACCAATTCTTTTTCGTTCAACGTAAAATTAACGTTGTTAAGCACTTGGGTTTTGGTTTCGCCATCGTGGTAGTGTTTGGTGATGTTGTTGCAGGTTAATAATTCTGTTGTCATTTTTATGTTCTTTGTTAAGTTTTTTAGTTTAAATTGGTTAATTTATTTAAATCGGGTTTCGCCCGATGGGCGACCATACTTTCTTTTACTTGTGTAAAAGAAAGTAGGCAAAGAAAAGCACACCCCGACTTCACCGCTTTTCTGAGCTTATTTGGTATTTTCTTCACGCTAAATTTTGAACTCGCTACGCTCAGACATGCAAAATTTAGCTAAAAATACCAAAACGCTCAGGCGGTTCAGACGGGGCCCCAAGTTTTGACCGAGCATAAATAAAAGTGCGGTTAAAAAATAGATATTTTTTTCTAAGCTACGAAGTAGCGTTACCATGCTTAACCTAGTATGCCAGTACTAGGTATTTTTCCACCGCACTTTATTTCATCACCAATGGACCCCATGTTTGCCGCCTGAAAATGTTTTAATTTGTAGGGAAATGGCGTCTGTCTGAGCGTAGCGAGTTCAGCCATTTTCCGTTAAGCAAATTAAAACATTTTCAGGAAACAAGGCAAAGTTGGGGTTGCCTTTCTTTTTGCTTACTTTTTCTTTGGCAAAGCAAAGAAAAAGTAAGTCGCCCCGTGGGCGAAACCCCACAAATATCACTCATATCGTAGTGCCTCGGCAGGCTCCACCCGACTCGCCCGATACGCCGGATAAACCGTCGATACCAACGACAATCCCAACGAAAACACCACAATCACCGCAATTTGCCACAGATTAATCTCGGTCGGTAAATAAATACCCACAGGGTTAATAGCATTAACAATATCGCCTAAATACAGGGTGATCAACACGCCTAACACGGCACCGATCAAGGTTCCCACCAATCCCACAAAAAAACCTTGTAGAATAAAAATCCACCGCACTTGTTTTTTAGTTAAGCCTTGGGTTTGTAAAATCGCAATTTCACCCTGTTTATCCACCACCATTAAACTCAATGAGGTAATAATATTGCTCACCGCCACCACGATAATTAAGCTAATTAACAAGCCCATCATGTTTTTTTCCATGCGTACCGCTTGAAAAAATTCGCCTTTTTGACTTCGCCAATCATCAATTTGCCATTGCTCTTCAGGGAAAATTTGGGGAAGTTCAGTAATTTGAAAAGGATCTTGCAGAAATAATCGTACACCTTGTGCATTTTCAGGTTTAATCCGCATTAATCGTCCAATATCCGCTAAATTAGCAAAGGTTTCGTAACCTGATGCCTCATTCGTGGCAAAATAAATCTCACTCACGGTGAACAAGCGTTGCATAGGAATTCGACCCAAGGGCGTATATTGGCTATTTTCTGTTAACATTAGGCGAATTTTGTCACCCACTTGCACGTCTAATTTTTGAGCTAATTGTGAACCAATAATTAATTTAAATTCACCGGTTGGCAATAAATGATCTAATTTGCCTTGATCTAAATAGTCTAATAAATGATCATCACTCGGCTGTTTCACCCCAATCACTTGACCTGCACTCACACCGTTTGCCGTTTGATAAATAGCTTTTGTGCTATTAATCAACGTCACACCATTAATCACATTCTGCTGGCTTAAATCAGGCAATTCCGATTGAAATTGTGCGGTGGAAAAATGCCCATTTTTCTTCATCACAATCGCATGCGGTAAGCTCGATAAAACTTGGCGTTTTTGATGTTGTTCTAACCCGTTCATTACCGATAAAACAATAATCAACGCCATCACACCAAGTACAATGCCGCTACTGGCAAGGTTAGTCACTAATCGCCCAAAACGATCCGCACTTTTGGCTCGCCAGTAACGTAAGGCAATAAACGCTGAAATGCCTAAATTCATTATTTTCCCGTTCTCACAAATTCTTCTAAATTTAACCGCACTTTATCCACCAAAATCTCAACCGCCTGATCCGATGCCCAAGCGATATGTGGCGTAACAATAATATTCGGTAACGTCTGACTCGCCATAATTAATAGGTTGTCTTTGGTAGCTGGTTCTTTACCTAACACATCAATGGCCACGCCACCAAGTTGCCCGCTTTTTAACGCATCCACCACCGCTTGTTCATCAATTAATGGACCACGTCCAGTATTAATTAACAACGCCCCTTTTTTACAATGAGAAAGGGTTTCCGCATTAATAAGATTTTTCGTTTCTGGGTTCAATGGGCAATGCAAGGTTAACACATCCGCTTGTGCTAACACATCATAAAAAGGCGTGTAACTATCACGGCATTGAGTGGCATTTTTATGTTCCGCATAAAGCACGTTCATGCCCAAAGCCGTGGCTAATCGTCCCACTTCTGAACCAAGCGAACCTTTACCAAATACGCCTAAAGTTGAACCACGTACATCTTGCACAGGATGATCAAAATAGCAGAATTGTTTGCTTTCAGTCCATTTACCTTGCAACTGATCTTTATACCACAAATGTAAACTGTGTTTTAGGCTAAAAATAAAGCCTAACACATGTTCTGGCACGGTTACCGCTGAATAACCCGCGACATTTTTAACCGCAATACCGAATTCTTTCGCTGCGACTTTGTCAATATTATCTGTACCAGTAGCCGTCAATGCAATGAGTTTTAATTGGGGTAATTGAGCCATGATTTCACGGCTAAACACCACTTTACTGGTAATCACAATATCCGCATCTGCCGCACGCTCTAACACCTGTTCAGCAGAAGTGTGTTCAAATTCGACCCATTGATGTTCAAAATTGGGACGTGGAATAGGAATGTGTTTTGGTAATGCGGTGCTGTCAAGAAAAACGATTTTCATAGAATACTCCATATACATTTAACAAAAAGCCGTAGATGGAATGGATTCTATCAGTTTTTAGGGGGGAATTGTAGTGCTAAATTTATATCATCACATAGCAAAAGCAGGCAACCTAGCCCATTCTTTCACTGTTTTGACTTTTTCAAGGCTCTGTTGATATTTAACATTATGATTTAATTCCCACAAATCCACGTTATTTTGCAAATTAAGCCAAAATTCCGCCGTGGTATCAAAGGTTTTGGCAAGTTTCATTGCCATTTCTAGGCTGATTTTAGATTTATTGTTCACAATAGCACTGGCAGTATTGCGATGTACATCAAGCATTTCCGCTAAATCACCAATTTTAAGATTAAGTGGCATTAAAAATTCTTCTTGTAAGATTTCACCGACTGGAGTAGGTTTGCGTTGTGTAGCGTACATTGTTTTTTCCTATAAATCGTAATGATGTGGATCCAAATAGAGATTGGAAATCTCGTTATTTTCAAATTTAAAAATCAACCGATATTGCTTGTTTACTCGAATGGAATATACCTTATTTTCTTTCGGTTCAAGTAACTCAAGACGATTAGCTGGCGGTGAGCGTAAATCATTAAGACCTTCCGCTGCACTTATCATATCCAATTTTCGTGCTAATACCTTTGCCAAATTTGCAGGGATTTTACTGTTGCTTTCACCATATTGAAAAAAACGGTAAAGATAATTATCACGAAAATGAGCGGATGTAAGATTAAACATTTTTGCCTTGATGTTGATTGATATGCCATTATTTTAGAACAAACGAATACACAGTGCAACTAGTTATTTATTATCAACATAAAACCGAGCCTAAACTCGGTTTTGGGTCATTAAAATAAAATAACGCTAACTTTTTTCCGCTTGTTCTGACTTTTCTACAATACGCCCTGTGAAATCATTCTTATCAATGGAAAGTACGGATAATTCTTTGAATAAGCTAGGAATATATCTCTCTAATTCATCATTAACCGCCATATCCATATCCTGCTGACTAGGATTTTGCAATAAAAATTGTTTTTTGAAAATCAACGTAACCAGCTCAGTAGAATCTCCACGAAACTCTTTCAAAAAATTGATAGTCAAAATTTGACAATGTTTCTTTGATTTCATTCAATTTTTCAGGTTCACAAGCAAGTGCAATTTTTCCGTTAATTTCAAATTCGGATGTTAACATTATCGTTCTCCTTATCTTCTTCTCCATTTTCCACTTTCAGGATCGACCTCGATATAAAGCTCACACGAGCCTTTCATTGTAACGGAAAAACGGTATCCACCACCAACAAGTCCACCTGTTTTATAGTCACAGGTTACATAATCCCCATTAGGATTTCGACCTGATGTATCAAACATTGTTTCAAGTTCAGCCGATTCCCACTCAGCCAAAGCCACACTAGAAACCCCTAACCCAACCGCCAATAAAGCCAATTTTCTTAAATTACGCATAATTTACTCCTTATTTTATTAATAGATGAATAATTTAACTTAATTATATTCTTCAATGAGTATTCAGTCAACGTAAAAAATAGAGAAGAATTATGCAGTAAATGAATAATTGAAAAAAGGTATACCATGGCACAGTTAATCTCTACGGAAATTGATAAATTGATCGGTCAACGTATCCAACAAAAACGCCGTGAACAAGGTTATTCTGCGGAACGATTAGCGGAGTATGTGGATATTTCTCAGCCCCAACTTTCCCGCTACGAACGTGGCACCAACAAAATCAACGTGGCACATTTAGTCGCCATTGCTACGTTTCTTAAAACACCGATTAGCTATTTTTTTGCGGATTGTATGGAAATGGCGGAGTGGAATCAGGATGAATTGGATCGCCATTGGTTAGCATTAACCCCATCACAAAAAATCCATTTAATTGCTTTTATCAAAGAATTTACACACTAGCGACAACGGGCAATCGCCCTATTCCCCCACGTTTTCCCCTTGAAGATTCCCATTTTTGTGATCTCCATTCCAAAATTAAACTAAAAATCTTGCGATATTTTCACCGCACTTAATACTCAAAAATAAACTAGAAAACGATTTACACAAATGGTTGTATGTGTTAAAAAATATAGCAGATTTAAATCAGTTGCCACGCTATTTAAATAAGCCGATTTTTGAGAAACTGTTTCAAATTGCCGAATACAGCAACCTAAATAAGAGAGAAAAACAAATGTATGATGTGAGTTTAAAACGCAAATGGGACGAATATTCCTTGCTGACATCAGCTGAATCGAGAGGGATTCAAAAAGGACGATTAGAAACCATAAAACAAAATGCTCAAAATATGCTTTCTTTAGGATTAGATTTAAATATGATTTCTAAGGTTGTGGATTTACCTGTGGATAAAGTCAAAAAACGAGTAAATTGATTGATATTTGTGAAAATATCGCATTCTGCCCTTTATCTTTACTTGAATTACCCTATAATGTAACCTTTATTTTATTTTTATTAGGAATGCAAAATGGCAGACTTGAATACTGTTCTCGCGGAACTAAAGCGCGGTATTGATCAAATTTTCTCCGAACAAGATTTAATCGAAAAATTAAAAGAAAATCGCCCTTTGCGTGTGAAATTAGGGGCGGATCCAACAGCTCCCGATATTCATTTAGGCCATACGGTGGTTCTCAATAAATTACGCCAGTTCCAAGAATTGGGTCATCAGGTGCAATTTTTAATTGGTGATTTCACTGGCATGGTCGGTGATCCGTCAGGCAAAAATACGACTCGTCCACCGTTAACACGTGAAGATGTGTTACGCAACGCAGAAACCTATAAGCAACAAATTTTCAAAATTCTTGATCCGCAAAAAACTCAAATCGTATTCAACTCAGAATGGTTGGGGCAGCTTGGCACCGAGGGCATGATTCGTTTAGCGTCTAACTATACCGTGGCTCGTATGCTAGAACGTGATGATTTCAAAAAACGTTTTGCTAATCAACAACCTATTGCGATTCACGAGTTTATTTATCCGTTATTACAAGGTTACGATTCTGTACATTTACAGGCAGACGTAGAACTTGGCGGAACAGACCAAACGTTCAATTTGTTAATCGGTCGTGAATTACAAAAAGCCAACGGACAAAAACCACAAGTCGCCATTACCTTGCCATTATTGGTGGGCTTAGACGGTGAGAAAAAAATGTCCAAATCTTTAGGTAACTATATTGGCGTGGCCGACGCACCGAATGAAATGTTTGGTAAAGTGATGTCCATTTCTGATGAATTAATGTGGGATTGGTACGATTTGCTGTCTTTCCGCCCATTAACGGAAATTGCTCAATTAAAAGCCGATGTGGAAAATGGTAAAAATCCACGTGATGTGAAAATTTTACTCGCCAAAGAAATTACCGCACGTTTCCATGATCAAGCGGCTGCTGATGTGGCGGAGCAAGAGTTTATCAATCGTTTCCAAAAAGGAGCCATGCCGGATGAAATGCCTGAATTTACCTTTACAGGCGAAATCGGTTTAGCCAATTTGTTAAAAGAAGCAGGGTTAGTGCCATCTACATCTGAGGCCATTCGTGCTGCTCAACAAGGTGGGGTGAAAATCAATGGCGAGCAGGTGGATAATGTAAAACAAATGATTCAAGCTGGAACAACGGCGGTTTATCAAGTGGGTAAACGGAAGTTTGCTAGAGTGACAGTGAAATAATCACGTAAAAAGGGGCATGTCAACATGCCCCCCCTAATCTACAAATTCACCATTCGACTCGGCCGAATCACATTATCCGCATTAATTTCCGCTACACCTAAGAACAGATTCTTATCAGAAAATAACCGCACTTGACCATAAAGTTGTTGGCTATTTTCAAATTTCACTCGTTGCCCAAAGCCAACCGCTCGGGTTTGCTCTGCGGTTAATGTCAGCATGGGGAGTTTTGAAACAGCACTATCCACAGATAATAAATGGCTATCTAAAATCGCAAGATCTTGCTGCTCGGCTAGGGTTTGCAACTGTTCCCAAGTTAACATTTTCTCCGCGGGATAATCGGCTACCGCAGTACGGCGGAGCATGGTGACGTGGGCGCCACAGCCTAAATGTTCGCCTAAATCGTCCACCAAGGTACGGATATAAGTCCCTTTGGAACAATGAACTTCAAGGGTTAAATAGGGTGATTCATAGCCAATGAAATTCAGTTCAAAAATAGTAATCGGGCGAGCCTCACGTTCTACCGTAATACCTTGGCGAGCATATTCGTACAAGGGTTTGCCTTGATGTTTTAAGGCTGAAAACATGGTAGGTACTTGCATTAAATCGCCACGAAAATGCTCAAGTGCGGTTAAAATATCCGATGTTTTTGACCGCACTTCTCGGGTCTGCACTACTTGACCCTCTGCATCAGAAGTGTCAGTGCGTTCACCCAATTTTGCCGTGACAAGATAGCGTTTATCCGCATCAAGCAAAAACTGGCTAAACTTTGTGGCTTCCCCTAAACAAATTGGCAACATGCCTGTGGCTAAGGGATCTAACGCCCCCGTATGACCAGCTTTATTGGCTTGATATAAGCGTTTTACTTTCTGCAAAATATCGTTAGACGACATGCCTTGCGGTTTATCTAATAAAAAAACGCCGTGAATATCACGGCCTTTTTTGCGTGGTCGGGACATTATGCTTCCTTATCTTCCACGTGGCGAGCTTGATCCTGACGAATCACATCGCTGACTAAATTCGACATCCGCATGCCGTCCACCAAGGAACGATCATATTCAAAATGCAATTCTGGCACAATGCGTAATCGCATGGCTTTGCCCAGTAATGAACGAATATACGGCGTAGCTTTTTCAAGCCCTTTCATGCCTTGTTCAATGGCGGTTTCATCATGATCAAATAAGAACGTGACAAAGACTTTGGCATAGGCTAAATCTCGGGAGACTTCCACGTCCGATACGGTAACCATGCCAATGCGTGGATCTTTGACTTCTCGTTGCAAGATAATGGCCACTTCTTTTTGTAATTCTTGTGCGACTCGGTCGGCACGTTTAAATTCTTTGCTCATTGTTTTCTCTTAAAATTTGCCCTTAATACCCTCACCCTAGCCCTCTCCCAAAGGGAGAGGGGACGATTTAAAGAATATCAAAATTATTCACTTTTTAACCGCACTTTCCCCCTCTCCCTTTGGGAGAGGGGCAGGGAAGAGGGAACGATTTAAAGGATATCAAAATTCTTCACCTTTTAACCACACTTTCCCCCTCTCCCTTTGGGAGAGGGGCAGGGGTGAGGGTAAAGGGTTTCAATATTAAATCGTGCGTTTTACTTCAACCACTTCAAATACTTCGATTTGGTCGCCGACTTTCACATCGTTGTAGTTTTTCACGCCGATACCACATTCCATACCGTTACGCACTTCGCTTACGTCATCTTTGAAACGGCGGAGAGATTCTAATTCGCCCTCAAAAATCACCACGTTATCACGTAATACACGGATTGGGTTGTTACGTTTCACCACACCTTCGGTCACCATACAGCCAGCAATCGCACCAAATTTCGGATGACGGAACACGTCACGCACTTCTGCCAAGCCGATAATTTCTTGTTTGAATTCAGGTTGTAACATACCGCTCATGGCGGCTTTGATTTCGTTAAGCAATTCATAAATAATCGAATAATAACGTAAATCAATATGTTCATTTTCAATAATACGGCGAGCAGACGAATCCGCACGGACATTAAAGCCGACCATAATCGCATTAGACGCTGCAGCTAAAGTTGCGTCCGTTTCGGTAATACCACCAACGCCTGAACCCACCACTTTCACTTTCACTTCGTCGGTTGAAAGTTCTTGTAAAGATTGAACAATGGCTTCGACGGAACCTTGTACGTCGGCTTTCACGATCACGTTTAATTCGGCTAAATCGCCCTCGGCCATGTTGCTAAACATATTTTCCAGTTTGGCTTTTTGCTGACGAGCCAATTTCACATCACGGAATTTACCTTGACGATATAATGCCACTTCACGTGCTTTTTTCTCGTCACGCACCACGGTGGCCTCATCACCAGCGGCTGGTACGCCAGATAAGCCTAACACTTCCACAGGAATAGATGGGCCGGCATTGTCAATTTCTTTACCATTTTCATCTCGCATAGCACGTACACGACCGTATTCAAAGCCACAAAGTACAATGTCGCCACGGTTTAAGGTTCCCGATTGAACAAGGATAGTCGCCACGGGGCCACGGCCTTTGTCTAAGTAAGATTCAATCACCACACCGCTTGCCATACCGTCTTTAATCGCAGTTAATTCAAGCACTTCCGATTGTAATAAGATCGCGTCAAGTAATTCATCTACGCCCGTCCCTTTTTTAGCGGACACATACACAAATTGCACGTCACCACCAAATTTTTCGGCGACTACTTCATATTGCAATAATTCTTGCTCTACACGATCGGGATTGGCCTCTGGTTTATCAATTTTATTCACGGCCACCACAATCGGCACACCGGCGGCTTTCGCATGTTGGACCGCCTCAATGGTTTGTGGCATCACGCCATCATCGGCAGCCACCACCAACACCACAATATCCGTGGCTTTCGCACCACGAGCACGCATGGAAGTAAAGGCCGCATGTCCTGGGGTGTCTAAGAAAGTAATCACTTTGCCTTTGGTTTCAACATGATACGCACCGATATGTTGGGTGATTCCACCGGCCTCACCGGCAGCCACTTTGGCTTTACGAATATAGTCAAGTAACGACGTTTTACCGTGGTCAACGTGACCCATAATGGTCACCACTGGGGCACGATTGACTTTTTCTGCCTCAATATCACGGTCGCCTAAGACGGATTCTTCTAACTCATTTTCTTTACGCAAGATCACTTTATGACCTAATTCTTCCGCCACCAGTTGTGCGGTTTCTTGGTCGATCACTTGGTTAATCGTCACCATTTCGCCCATTTTCATCATGGTTTTAATGATTTCAGAGGCTTTAATCGCCATTTTGTTGGCTAATTCTGCCACGGTAATGGTTTCACCGATCACCACATCACGGTTGACCGCAGCGGCAGGTTTGGTAAAGGCTTGTTGAATGGAACTGCCTTTTTTACCTTGTTTACCTTTGCCTTTAAAATCTTTTTGGTTGCGACGATCCGATTGGCGTTCATTTTTATTGCCTTTATCGTCATCACGCCCGCCTTTTTTGGCTTTAGTGACTTTATTTTTACCCCCACGGCCACGGCTTTCATTGCGACGAACATTTTCTTCTTCCGCGTCACGAGCATAGCTTGAGGTTAAATGATAATCCGCAAATTCTTCTGTGCTGCTACTTTCGCTACTGTCATCACGCTCTGCATAGCGTTTGGCCTCTTCGGCTGCTTTGCGTGCTTGTTCTTCCGCTTTTTGGCGAGCTAATTCATCCGCTTTACGGCGTAATTCTGCCTCTTCTGCACGGCGTTTTTCTTTTTCTGGATCTAACGGTTTTTGCACCGCACTTTTTTCTGGTTTAGATTTCAATTCCACTTTGGCTTTGACTAAATCCGATTTAATTTCCAGCTCTTTTTTACCCTTTTCGTTAGCTTTCTGAGCTGCCTCATTTTTCGCTTGTTGTTGGGCTTTTTGTTCTGCCTCTTTTTGTGCTTTTAAACGAGCCTCTTCTGCTGCTTTTTTGGCGGCCTCAGTGTCAATTTTACGTGATTTACGCACTTCAACCTGTACCGCTTTGGCTTTACCTGTCGGGGTTGTCGTACTCACTGTGGTTTTGGTACGGCGTTGTAAGCTCAATTTTTTAGGGGCTTGATTTTCTATTTTATCTGTCATACTGTTTCTCCTTACAACGATTAACTAAACCAACAGATTTCACGTGCTGCCATGATTAATTCAGCGGCTTTTTCTGGGCTTAATTCTTCAATTTCTGCTAAATCATCAACACCTTGTTCAGCTAATTCTTCCAGTGTCACGATACCTTGCTCGGCCAATTTAAAGGCGATATGGCGTTCCATGCCGTCAAGATTTAATAAGCGATCTTCAATGTGTGCCGATTCCAAGGCTTTTTCTTCCGCTAACGCCGTCGCGGTAATCACATTTTTAGCTCGGGTTTGTAATTCTTCAATTAAGTCTTCGTCTTCTAAACCGTCAATGGCGGTTAATTCACTGACCGACACATAAGCAATTTCTTCTAAAGAAGTAAAACCTTCATCAATTAAGATTTGTGCAAAATCTTCATCAATTTCAAGGGCCGACATAAATAATTTTAAGATTTTATTATCTTCCGCTTGGTGTTTTTCATTTAACTCATCGGTGGTCATCACATTTAATGTCCAACCAGTTAACTGCGTGGCTAAACGGACATTTTGTCCATTACGACCAATGGCTTGGGCCAAATTCGCTCCCTCAACCGCAATGTCCATGGAATGATTATCTTCATCCACCACGATAGAACTCACATCCGCAGGGGCCATGGCATTAATCACATATTGCGCCGGATTGTCGTCCCAAAGCACAATATCCACACGCTCACCACCTAATTCATTGGTAATGGCTTGCACTCTCGCCCCACGCATGCCCACGCATGCACCCACGGGATCAATGCGTTTGTCACTGCTTTTCACAGCAATTTTCGCTCTTGAACCGGGATCACGTGCGGAGCCTTTGATTTCAATCACTTCTTCGCCAATTTCTGGCACTTCCAAACGGAATAATTCTTCTAACATCACCGGTTTGGCACGAGTAACAAATAATTGCGCCCCTTTGCTTTCAGGGCTGACTTTGTATAACACGCCACGCACACGGTCACCGGGGCGGAAATTTTCACGTGGCAACATATCTTCACGCACAATCACGGCCTCGGCTTTCACCGGATCTTCTTTGTTCCCAATTAATTCTAAAATAATGGTTTCACGGTTGACTTTTTTCACCGTACCAATCACGATTTTGCCTTCTTCGCTGATAAACTGTTCCACCACACGGCTACGTTCTGCATCACGAATCTTGGTGCTGATCACTTGGCGAGCGGTTTGCATGGTAATACGGTCAAAGGCTACGGATTCAATTTGATCTTCCACAAAATCGCCTAACTGAATCTCAGGTTCATCTAAGCGAGCAGCGTCTAAGGTAATTTCTTTCGTCGGGTTAGTGACTTCTTCCACCACCATCCAACGACGGAATGTGTCAAATTCACCGGTTTTTGGATCAATCACCACACGCACATCAATTTCAGACGGTTTTTCCACCCCTAAACGCTCTTGTTTTTGCGCATGTTTCTTCTTAGTTGACAGTGCAATGGCACTTTCTAAGGCTTCAAAAATCACTTCTTTCGGTAGGGATTTCTCGTTAGACACAGCTTCCGCTGCAAATAAAATCTCTTTACTCATTTTTTCATTATCCTTTTAATAGTTAAATTCAGTCATTAAAATTTTGCCACCACGTGGGCTTTTTGAATATTGCCAAACACCAAGGTTTGCGGTTGATTATCCACCACCAAGGTCAACATATCATTGTCGATTTTTTCCAATATGCCTTGCCATTTACGACGATCCGCCACCGGAATACGTAAATGTACGCTAATCTCTTTGCCTACATAACGTTGATATTGTTCTAGGGTAAACAATGGGCGATCTAAACCCGGTGAGGACACTTCCAAATTGTATTTATCCGCAATGGGATCTTCCACATCTAAAATCGCGCTCACCTGACGGCTGACATCGGCACAGTCTTCAATTCCCACGCCACCTTCTTTATCAATAAATAAACGTACGGTCATAAAACGACCAGTGCGTTGACATTCGATTCCCCACAGCTCACAGCCGAGATCTTGCACGGAATCTTGTAGTAATTCTGTTAATTTTTGTTCTAATGTTGCCATGATTTCTCCGTTTATTTTTACCCTCACCCTAGCCCTCTCCCAAAGGGAGAGGGGACGGTTTTTGTGTTAATGACGAATTTAATTTTACCCTAGCCCTCTCCCAGAGGGAGAGGGAACGGTTTTTGTGTTAATGACAAATTTAATTCTTCCCTCGATCAGCCCCCTCTCCCTTTGGGAGAGGGTTGGGGTGAGGGTTATTTCAAGCACAAAAAAAGGGCCTAAAAGCCCAGTGTAAATGTCCAAATTTTACGTACAAAAAAACCCAAATTCCAAATTTGGGTTTCACTGAACCTTTATTTCCTTTCTGACTTATAAACCTTTCAGAAAGTGGTTGCGGGGGCCGGATTTGAACCAACGACCTTCGGGTTATGAGCCCGACGAGCTACCAAGCTGCTCCACCCCGCGTCCGAAATATGGGGCATATTATACATAAAATTTGTGAAAATACAAGTCTTTTTTAAAATCCAATCCCTGTACCAAGAGAAACGCCAGCTCCGCCATGACCAACACCGAAACCACCACCAAACGTACAAGCGGAAAGCAAACTCACTGCTAATATCAACAAAATACTTTTTTTCATCATCTTTCCTAATATTAAATTAAAGGAAAATTGTACAGCAATTCGCAAAAACTGTTAAGATATAAAAAATTTATTTTAGCAAACATTCATTAACAAATAGGAAATCCTTATGTTTAACAAATTTATGGTCTGTTGTAGCCTCATCCTTGGTGTATTCACTTATTCGCAAGCACAAGCTGCCAATCCTTTTTCTATCAGCGAAAGCGAAGTGAATCATTATTTAGCGGAAAAATTAAATGTCGAAGACAAACTCGGCCTACCAGGTTTATTCAGCATGGATTACAAAGTTGAAAATCTACAAGCCAAAATCGGTGAAAATAATTCGGGACGTGTGGAACTCACTGGTACCATTGACAGTTCACTTAACCTCAGCAATAAAATTTATGCCGGTAAACTAAACCTCACCTTTGACACCATTCCCTACTATAATGCAGAAAAAGGCGAAGTGTATTTAAAAGATCTGCGAATTTTACGTTGGTCAGGTTCACCAGATAATTACGCCGCCCAACTCCAATCAGTTATGCCGTTTTTAAGTGACAGCATTGGGGCGTTATTATCCAGTATGCCGATTTATACCCTAGACGACAGCAAAGTGAGAGATGCCCTGATCAAAAAATTTGCCAAAGGCATTACGGTTGAACCGGGTAAATTGTCAGTAGATGCGGGCATGCTATAACTTCGCATGAGGCCATAAGGTGCGAAAATGCACCTTAAGTATTACGGCAGACAATCTCTCGAACCAACAAGGTTGAATTGGCCACATGAGCTTGGCTCTGTAAGCGTTTAAATGTGAGATCCAACAAGGAATCCACGACTTTATGGTGATTTTGTACGCTACAAATCACCTTATTTTCAAGTAAATCCAACATGTCATCATTCCCAAAGGTAGCAATCGCCAGATCTTTTGGGATCGATTTACGTTGGCTTAATAACACACTGAAGATCCCTTGCAATAAGGTGAGCGAGGTCACAAAAATGGCGTCAGGCAACGGATTATGGCTTAACCATTGTGAAAAAGTTTTAGCACAACTTTCTTTATGGAAATGCTCCGCATATAAAAACTCAGCCGATTTTGACCGCACTTCAAGGGCTTTACGAAAGCCAATTTCCCGTTCTCGACTGGTTTGTAATTCGGGCAAAGCGCCTAAAAATAGCACTTTGTCATAGGAATGTTGAAAGAGTTTATCTGCTAATTGAAAAGCGTCCTGTTCATCATGGGTTAACACATTCAACACATTTTCCGCGTTGATACGGCGGTCAAACCCAATGACCGGCACTTTATCTGCATATTCTGCATAAAAACCATGATCGGGCGACAACGCACTGGATACAATTAACGCATCCACGTTGCGGTGTAATAACTGATTAGCGCAACTCATCTCATTGTTTTCATTGTCATTCGAACAGCCGATCAAGAGCTGATAACCATTCTCACGACAACGATTTTCTAATTGATTGGCAATTTTGGCATAACTCATGTTTTCAAAGTCAGGAATAATTAACCCAATCGTGCGACTTCTGCCCACTCGTAAACTCGCTGCCAATGCATTGGGTCTAAAGTCATGTTCATGAATTAATGCCTTGACTCTGGCAATGGTTTTATCACTTACTCGGTACTGTTTGGCCTTTCCATTGACCACATAACTGGCCGTGGTGCGTGACACCCCAGCTAATTTGGCTAATTCCTCTAACTTCATCGTTCCCTCAATACTGCAAAATTCCCAGTGTTGATTATAAATTCATTATCCAGTATAAATAAAGCCTTGATTTTCAAAAGTTTGATCTAGATCGCAAAATTTTAACCAAAATGCGCTAATCCATATTGATACAAGGCATTTTTCTTCTCGCCATAAAGTTCTGCCACAATCGCCGCCGCTTTTTTTAACGGCAATGCTTGGCTAATTAATTGCAAGGCTTTCACGACTTGTGGATCAAATGCCTCATTCTCCGTTTGGCTATACCCCTCAATAATTAACACCATTTCGCCTTTGGTACGATTGGCATCTTCAGCCAACCATTGGCGCAAATTCCCCACGTGATCACCAGAAATCGTTTCCCATGTTTTGGTGATTTCTCGGGCAAGCACCACATAACGATCTGCCCCCAACACGGTTTCCACATCCGCCAAGGTGTCTACAATACGGTGTGTACTTTCATAAAAGATCAACGTGCGGTCTTCTTTGGCTAAGTTTTCCAATTTATCTCGGCGAGCCTTGCTTTTTGCGGGTAAAAAGCCCTCAAAACAAAAACGATCGGAGGCAATACCCGAGGCACACAAGGCGGTAATCGCCGCACAAGCCCCCGGCAATGGCACCACGTTCAGCCCTGCTTGACGACATTTTCGTACTAAGTGAAACCCCGGGTCGCTAATGAGTGGCGTACCCGCATCGGAAATTAAGGCAATATTTTGCCCTTGTTGTAATTTTTCCACTAATAAATCCGCTTTTTGCTGTTCATTATGATCATGTAACGCAAAAAACGGCTTTTTAATGCCATAATGGCTTAATAATAAACCACTGTGGCGGGTATCTTCCGCTGCAATTAAATCCACCTTGGAAAATACGTCTAATGCCCGTTGCGTAATGTCTTGTAAGTTGCCAATGGGCGTGGCAACGATATATAAAGTTCCTGAATTTGTCATTTTATCTCTTCTTTTATTGCTTTTAATTGATGAGCGAAGTAAGATCTACACTTCTTTCTTATCACGGAGTTATTATGTCTATTCTATTACAAGGGACGAAATTTAAAAAACGTTTAATGCCACTTTTATTTCCTGTGTTATTGGCAGGCTGTACAAATTTATTCGGAAGTGACTTTGATCAAACCTTAAAATTGGACGCCAATGCCAGTTCCGATTTTTATATGAATAAAATAGCCCAAACCCAAGAATTAGAAGATAAACAAACCTATAAACTTTTAGCGGCTCGTGTCTTAATCACGGAAAATAAAGTGGCACAAGCCGAGGCCTTATTAGTAGAGTTGAATCTCAAAGAACTCACACCAGAACAATTATTAGATAAATCCATTATTGACGCCCATATTTCAGCGGCAAAACAACAGAATAGCCAAGCCGAAAGCCAATTAAAATTGATTAATTTGGCGCAACTTAGCCCATCACAAAGCGCCCGTTATTATGAAGTTTCCGCACAAATTGCAGAAAACCAAAATCAATTTATGGACGCCGTCAAAGCCCGTATTAAAATTGACAGCTATCTCACTGACGTTCAACGCAAACAAGACAATATTGACGACATTTGGGCGTTATTACGCAAAACCAATAAAGGCACTGTAAACAGTACATCTGCTGACGGGGATGTTTCCTTAGGCGGTTGGCTCGCTTTGGCTCAAGCCTACAATGACAATATTAATCAACCAACCCAATTAAGCCAAGCCTTACAAAATTGGAAAACCGCTTACGCAACCCATAGTGCGGCCTATTTATTCCCAACAGAATTAAAAAGTTTATCCAATTTCCAACAAACACAAGTCAACAAAGTGGCTTTGTTATTGCCTTTAAGCGGGGATGCACAATTAATTGGCAGTACCGTGAAATCAGGTTTCGATAACGCTAAAGGTGAAACCGGTGAGAGCGAAAGCAATATTCAAGTTGATGTGATTGATACCATGACAACGGATATTCCAACCGCCATTGAACAAGCCAAACAATCCGGCGCCATGGCTGTCGTGGGGCCATTGTTAAAAAACAATGTGGATGTGGTGTTAAGTAACCCAAGCAGCATTCAAGGCTTAAATGTGTTAGCTTTAAATTCCACCCCAAATGCTCGTGCTGTCAATCAGCTTTGTTATTATGGTTTAGCCCCTGAAGATGAAGCCGAATCTGCTGCGGATAAAATGTGGAATGATAATATTCGCTCTCCGTTAGTCATGGTGCCACAATCTGACTTAGGGCAACGCACCGCCAGTGCTTTTACCGTACGTTGGCAACAACTGTCTGGCACCGATGCCAATATTCGTTTCTACAATCAAGCGCAAGACATTGCACTGGCCTTAGAAGAAGGCGCCAGTAAGCAAGCGGAAGCCATGTATATTGTGGCCTTAAGTGAGCAACTAAGCGAACTCAAATCCGTGATTGATAACGTAAACCCGAATCTTAAACTGTATGCTAGCTCACGGATTAATTCCTCCAACAATACGCCAGAATATCGTTTACAAATGAATGGGTTACAATTCAGTGATATTCCGTTCTTTAAAGAGACGGATTCTGAACAATATAAAACCATTGAAAGCAAAACCGGTGGCGATTATTCCTTAATGCGATTGTATGCCATGGGCGCAGACGCGTGGTTATTAATTAATAAATTCAATGAATTACGTCAAGTACCCGGTTATTCCGTGAGTGGATTAACGGGTAAACTGAGCGCTGGCCCGAACTGTAATATTGAACGTGATATGACGTGGTTCCAATACCAAGACGGCAATATCAATACCATTAAAAACTAATGTTTTCGGCCAAACGAACCCGTTCGACCAAACAACAAGGGGCGAGATTTGAGCGCTATGCTCGCCTCTTTTTAGAACAACAAGGGCTATGCTTTGTGGCCGCCAATCAATCTTTTAAGTGCGGTGAAATTGATTTGATTATGTTAGAGGGCGACACTATTGTATTTGTGGAAGTGCGTCAACGTAAAAACGATCATTTTGGTTCCGCAGTAGACAGTGTCGATTGGCGTAAACAACAAAAATGGCAAGACGCCGCCAATTTATGGCTCATGCAACGAGGACAAAGTCTTGAAGATGCCGATTGCCGTTTTGATTTGGTGGCCTTTGGTCAACAATTAGATGATCTTGAATGGATTCCTAATTTTTTGGATTAATCATGCTAACAAAAATTAACGATCTTTTTGCCGAAAATATTCAAATTCAAATTGAGGCCTCAAAATCTTTAGCCAACAATCTTTGTCTGGCCACGCAAAATGTGGTTAATTGCTTATTAAGTGGACATAAAATTATTGTGTGCGGATTAGGCCGTTCCTATGCTAATGCACAATGTTTAGTGGCTAATTTAATCAACCGCTACGAATTAGAACGGCCCAGTTTTCCCTCGGTATTACTCAGCCTCGAGGGTGCTATTGGTTCAGCGATTATGGCTGACAACCCAAACGAAACCTTACTGCAACGCCAATTTAATGCCGTGGCACAACAGGGCGATATTTTAATTGTCCTCTCTTCTCTTGGCAATGAATCGCCCATTTTAAATGTGGTACAACAGGCCTTTACCAAAGAAATTTCGGTAATCGCCTTAACCGGTAATAATAGCGATCATTTACGTGGATTATTAACCGAAAATGACTTAGAAATCTCCGTGCCAAGCCATCGGGAAAGTCGCATTTTAGAAGGGCATTTATTCCTCATCAATGCCCTTTGTGAGCTTATTGATCACAGTTTATTTACACAAAGCAGTTGACAAAAAGCACAACTCACCACAGACTATATACAGATTATTTTAAGGAGGAAATCAAATGAAAATGAACATATTAAAAAAGCTCGGTCTTCTCTTAACCGCTAGCGTTATGCTACAAGGTTGTGTTGTTTTAGGATTAGGGGGCGCCGCCGTTGCCACCAAAGTAGGAACTGACCCCCGCACTGTGGGTTCACAAGTAGATGATGAAACCTTAGAACTGAAAGTCTATGATGCCGTCACCAAAGATGAACAAATCAAAGCAGAAGGACGTGTTGTTGTTGTCTCTTACAGCAATCGTATCTTATTGCTCGGTCAAGTGCCTGAAGAAAGCCTAAAAGAAGTGGCCACAGGTTTAGCCAAAGGTGTTGAAAATGTGGGTGATGTTTACAACGAAATGCGCACTGGCTCGCCAATTAGCGCCACACAAAAAGCGCAAGACAGTTGGATCACCACCAAAATTAAATCCAATATGTTGCTTGATTCTGCGGTGAAAACCACCGACGTCAAAGTGATTACCGAAAATAACGAAGTCTTTTTACTCGGTAACGTCACCCAAGATCAAGGTTCAGCCGCGGCAGAAGTGGCACGTAAAGTGTCTGATGTAAAGAAAGTGGTGAAAGTGTTTAAATACTTAAATTAACAACTTCCCCAAGCAACGATAATTATCATGCGTTGCGCCTTGTGTGAAATGCGCCGAGTACGCTTGTACTCGGTTTAACCGCATATAAAGTGCGGTTTATTTTATTGATTTTTTATAAAAACAGGATAACAAATGACCGATATCAATAAACAACAGGTACTTGATGCCTTTCATTTCCGTGCAGCTTGTCGCACCTACGATCCGGCACGTAAAATTCCCAAAGAGGACATGGATTATATTCTGGAATTAGGCCGTCTGTCTCCAAGTTCTGTCGGATCCGAACCGTGGAAATTTATTGTATTGCAAAACCCCGCACTGCGTGAAAAAATCGCCCCGGTCAGTTGGGGGATCAAACACCCAATTCATGAGGCAAGCCATTTAGTGGTGATCTTAGCCAAAAAAAATGCACGCTATGACAGCGACTTCTTACGCAATGCCCTCGTACAACGTGGCCTCACGCCAGAACAAATGGCGGCTACGGTCATCCGCTATAAATCATTCCAACAAGATGACATTAAAATCCTTGAAAGCGAACGCACTTTATTTGATTGGTGTAGCAAACAAACCTATATCGCTCTCGCGAATATGATGACTGGTGCCGCCTTAATCGGTATTGACAGTTGCCCCATTGAGGGATTTAACTATGATGAAGTGAACTGTATTTTATCCGAAGAAAGGGTATTTGATCTCAATGAATACGGTGTCTCTTGCATGGTGACGTTTGGATATCGTAATAAAGAGATTAAGAAAAAACACCGTAAGCCAGTGGATGACGTGATTGAGTGGGTTGAGTAAACATCTCATGAGTAAAAAAAAATATCTTATTGATTTATTTTCTGGTTGCGGAGGATTGTCATTTGGCTTTGAGCAAGCTGGATTTGAATGTGTTATTGGTGTAGATATAGAACAATCTGCGCTAGATACTTTCTCCCACAACCACAAACATGCGAAAGCATTAAATCTAGATTTATCTCAAGAAGAAAGTATTACAACAATTGTTAATGAAATTGGAAATAAAAAAATTGATTTAATTGTTGCGGGCCCTCCTTGCCAAGGTTTTTCTTTAACAGGCAAACGAAATGAACATGATATAAGAAATAAGTTATTCTATTCTGTTTTTAAATTAGCTGAAAAAATAAAACCTAAATATATCGTTATTGAAAATGTTCCAGGCATTAAAACGCTATATGGAGGAAAAGCTAGAAATGCGATTATAAATGAATTTAATAAATTAGGATATTCTGTTTCAGAAAAACTAGTATATGCACCTGATTATGGCGTACCACAAATAAGAAGAAGAATGTTTTTTGTAGGTATTTTAAATGGTGATGTATTTGAATTTCCACAAGCAACAAATAGCCCTGATAATTATGTAACTTGTGAACAAGCAATTGGAGATTTACCAAGCCTAGAATATTCTTTAGGTCAAGATATTAGTGATTATACCAAGCAACCTAGCTCTGAATACCAAAAAATGATGAGACAAAAATCTAATAAACTTTTAAATCATACTGGTACAAAACACACAGATCTTGTTATTAATGTTATCAAACAAGTTCCAGAGGGCGGAAATCACAAAGATCTTCCAGATGGTGTAGGTAATTCAAGAAAATTTAATGAGGCGTGGACAAGATACCACAGCCAGAAACCATCAAAAACCATTGATACGGGCCATAGAAATCATTTCCACTATCGTTGGAATAGAATACCTACGGCAAGAGAAAATGCGAGATTACAATCATTTCCTGATCATTTTGAATTTAAAGGTAATAAAACCCAACAATACAGGCAGATTGGTAATGCAGTTCCTCCATTATTAGGATATGTAATTGGTAAGAAAATATTAGAATTGGATAATCAATAATGCTTAATACAATAGATTTATTTGCAGGCTGTGGGGGGCTAACAGATGGCTTCAAACAAAGTAATAAATATAATTTATTAGCTGGCGTTGAATGGGATAAACAACCATTAGAAGTGCTTAGAAATAGGCTAGAAAAAAAATGGGGGTACCACAATGTTAAAGATATAATTATCCATTTTGATCTACAACGAACTCAAGAACTTATAAATGGGTTTCATCATGATCCTATTTATGGCTCATCTGTTGGCCTAAAGCAAATTATTGATAAAAATAATGTTGATGTCATTATTGGTGGCCCTCCTTGTCAAGCATATTCTATTGCGGGGAGAATCAGAGATAATAATGGAATGAAATATGATTATAGAAACTACCTTTTTGAATCCTATATTAGAATAGTTGAAGAATTTAAACCTTTAGTCTGTATATTTGAAAATGTGACGGGCATGCTTAGTGCTACGCCAGATGGAAAACCTATTTTAGATCGCATCTTATTAGCTTTTAATAATGCAGGGTATGCTATATCAGAAAATATTAAAGAAGAGGCTATATTTGATGTCTCTGAATTTGGTGTTCCACAAAAAAGAAAAAGGGTTATAATAATTGCGGTCAATAAAGAAAAATTTACTAGCCATAAAGAAATGATTTCAGAATTTTATTCTGAAATGAATAAAAATAAAGAAAAAACTAAAACAGTACATGACGCTATATCTGATTTACCTAAACTCTACCCGACTTATCAAGCAGGAAAAGTTTCTCATATATCATCAGATAAAAATACATTGACAGATCACGAGCCAAGATTCCATAGTCTAAGAGATATAAAGATCTTCCAAATGCTAGCTAATGATATAAGAAATGGAGAAAATAAATATACTAGCACAAAAGCATTACAAGAAATTTATACCCAAGCAACAGGTAAATTATCTAATGTACACAAATACCATGTACTACGAGAAAACATGCCTAGTAATACTATTCCTGCTCATTTATATAAAGATGGATTAAGGCATATTCACCCAGATCCAGAACAAGGGAGAAGTATTACAGTCAGAGAGGCTGCTAGACTTCAGTCTTTTTCTGATGATTTTCAATTTATGGGATCTATGGGAGCTAAATACAAAATGATCGGTAATGCGGTTCCGCCATTATTTGCAAAGAAAATAGCAATAATATTAGAAAAGATCTTAACAAAATACAAATAAGGATAAATTATGAGTAAACTAGTTTGGATACACAAAGTTAATGCAAATGAGCTAGGAATTAGCCAAACTGAAAATGGAACTGGACGAGGTTCATTTCTACTTGTACCTACCGAGGCAAGGGAAATATTTTTTCCTGATAGAGACGTTCATCAGCATCCTGAAGTAAATGAAACGATTACGCTAAACATTATAAATGAAAATAGAATTGTACATGTAACATATTCAAGACCACCATCAAAATCAGAACATAGATTATCATTAAGTGGACTAAGCGAATTTATTGGATATAACAAATTATTATCTCCTGAAACTATTATCTGTGTATACAGACACGAGAGTAATATTAATTTATCCGTAGTAGAGAAAGGGTCTGTTTATGAGAGATTATTATTAGATTTTCCTTCAAGAGGAAAATCTAATAATCTAGTAACTAATGTTATTATAGATAGAAAAGCTAGCCACAAATCAACTAATATTAGTATACGCCTCCCAAAACCATTCCTCATTCTTGCCGGCATTTCTGGCACAGGTAAAACCCGTTTTGTCACACAACAAGCGGAAATAACTGGACAAAATGGGGATAATTATTGCTTAGTGCCCGTTCGTCCCGATTGGCATGAACCCTCTGATTTATTGGGTTATGTTTCTCGTTTATCTGGTCAAGATCGTTATATTGTTACCCCTTTACTGCAATTTCTGATCAAAGCATGGAAAGAAATTATCACCGTACAGCCAGAATTTGAGCAAAATCGTGTTAAATTACATCTTTCTCAAATTGAACAAATTCGACCATTTTGGCTTTGTTTGGATGAAATGAATTTAGCGCCGGTGGAGCAATATTTTGCGGATTACCTTTCTATTTTAGAAACCAGAGAATGGAAACAAAACAACGATCATTTTTATTACCAATCTAAACCGATCTTCAGCCCTCAAGATTTTAAAAAATTTGAGAAAAATGAGGATTTTTTAAATGAACTGGAATTAACCGAAGATCCTGTTTTAGTCGCCTATTTCAGCCAGTATGGTATCCCTTTGCCATTTAACTTAATCGTCGCCGGCACGGTAAATATGGATGAAACAACCCATGGTTTTTCTCGTAAAGTATTAGATCGGGCGTTAAGTTTTGACTTTAATGAATTCTATCCCAATAAATTTGATCAATATTTCTCACCAAACACCGTAAATAAAGCACTCTCCTACCCGATTTATTCCAGTGCCAGAGAATATAAGCTAAATGATATTTATATTGAAAAAAGTGTGCAATTTCTCACAAAGATTAATCAAATTTTAATCAACACGCCATTTGAATTAGCCTATCGTGCATTAAATGAATTATTACTTAGCGTAATTTGTTTTCAACCACAAAATGAAGCCGAATTACAGGCCTTGTGGGATGATTTTTTAATGATGAAAGTGTTGCCACGTATTGAGGGAAGTATTGATAAATTGTACTGTGAAAAACAAAAACGCCCGAAAAAAATAGCGAGCCAAACACCAGAAAACATCATTGATATATCGCAAAAAAACTTATTCGATGATGATGAAACTGCTCAAACCAATAAATCAACGGAAACCTCATCTGAGGAAATGCAAGAAAATTCATCAGATGAAAGCATAGAAAATTCATCTAGCCGGGGGGAAAAAAGCAATGTACTAAAAGAATTAGATAGCTTGCTAAAAGAAGAACTAAAATTCATCTTGAAAAATCGTATTGATTTATTACGCCTGACGAGCGAGCCGATTAAATGCCGTAGTCAGAAAAAACTCGCTTATATGTTAGAAAAATTAGACTATTTTGATTTCACTTCATTCTGGCCATAATCATGGAAGAATATCTTAGTATTGAAACAGATGACTTTGATTTGACCGTTCGTGCCATTTCGGTCGATAATCGTCAAAAAAGTTTAACGACCTTATTGAACCAACGCCACCATACCTTGGTAGCAGAATATTGCTATCTGGAGGGAATTGATGTTCGACAAGCAAACTGTGGTGATAAAACATTTCAGATCCATGATAATAAAATCATGCTCGATCCGCCTATTTTCTTTGAGAACTGTGAATATTCCTTTGAATTCACCTTTAAAACTAAGTTAGTTTCTGCCAAGATCGTACATTATTTCAAAGGTATTAATAATCGATTTTATCCCAAGAAACCACCTTTTAAAGCCAATCAATTTAAAGGCAATGTGTCTACGGGTAACAACTTAGGTTGGTTTAGTTTACCTATTGTTTATCAGTTAGAAAAATCTGTCGTAAAACGGATTGAATTAACGTTTCGAGTATTGCCAACGAAAATCATACTAGATACCGATTTACCTGAAATTTATGAAAAAATTGATAAAGAATTTCCATTATTACGCTTTAACTTTTTAAGCAAAACAGAAAACGACAGTCAACAAAACGAAGTGCGGGGAAATTTCCCTCTGTTTTGGCTTGCCCATTTTCGCTGTTTAAGAATCAATTTTGAGAAGAATCTCAAAATAATTGAACAGCAACCACATAATAAATTGAGAGATAATCAGCACTTTGTCAAAGCCGACAAAATTAAAGGGAAATTAAGCCCTCGTATTGCAGAAAAATGTAAAGAGCATTTACATAATCAAGAATATCATCATCATTATCCTGTCAATGCTAAATATTTAAGTACCGATACACCTGAAAATCGGTTTATCAAATTTGTTGTTGATCAAAGCTATAAACAACTCAACAAGATTCTTCAAGCAATTTTTATTGATAAGAAAAATGAAGAATTTTCTGACTACCTAAAAAACGATTTAGAAAATTGGCTCAAACCTTTAGCAAAATTAAAGAAATTTAGTTTCTTAAAAAATATTCCGGCAGAACTACCTACCCATTCAAGCCTTGCATTACAGCAAAAATCAGGGTATAGCCAAGTGTATCAAATTTGGCAAGAAATGAAGTATTATTTAGATTTCTTTGGGGAAAACAAGCATATTTCCATGAAATCTATTGAAGAACTTTATGAGATATGGTGCTTTATTACGATCAAAAATATGTTATTTGATTTGGGCTTTCATCTTGTAGAATCCAATAAAAATAGACTTAACCAAAAACCAACTGGAGAGTGGAGTTTAAAAAATGGAGTTGGAGGGGCATTTCGCTTTAAAAATAACGAGGGGATTAAAATTAAACTTGCCCATGAACCCAGTTTTGATAAAGATAACGTCCATATAAAATCTTATACAGTGACCCAAAAACCCGATATTTTATTGGAAATCACATTTAAAAATGGTAATAAATCCATTTTTATATTTGATGCAAAATATCGGATTAAAGTCCCTAGTGAGAACGATAAAAAAACAACACAAGATACGCAAGATTTAGTACCTGATGATGCCATCAACCAAATGCACCGCTATCGGGATGCGCTCATTTATCAAGATCAAAAGACGTTATTAAAAAAATCTCGACCCGTTTTTGGTGCTTATGCCTTATATCCTGGCTATTTTATTCAAGATAAGCATAACCAACATGAAAACCCCTACGCACAGCCTATTCGTGAAGTAGGTATCGGCGCCTTTCCATTGTTGCCCTCAGAAAAAGAACAAGGCCAAGCATGGCTGAAAGCCTTTTTAGAGAAACAGTTGGCTCACCATGTGATTTATCCACAAAATGTTAAATCCGAAAATATTCTCTCTTTACAGGAAGCATACCATATTCCTTATACTGGCATGAAACAACGTTATCACCACGATTTAACCCTTACCATTCGTTTAGGTGATGAACGAGATAAGCACTATATTGAATCTTTTGCCAAGGGAAAAGCGCACTATTACCATACAAAAGCGACAATCTTTAAACAGAATATTCAAGCTCTTTTGCTTTCTGAAGTCAGTTATTTAGCCATTGCTTACCCAGATGACACACAGCAGTATAAAATTACCTTTGTTTATCCTGTGCATTCAGTGATTAAAGCAAAACGAAGTGAATTACAAAAGCAATTTGGCGCCCTATTAGGCAAAGAAAATACAAGCTCGGAAGATTATTATTTGTTCCATTTAGGCAAGCCGATTGCCTTAAAACAAGCTATTCAGGCAATTCCTCTAGGTAGATTTAGAGATTGCCTGAAATTGACATCATTGACTGAACTCGAAAAGACAAATGATTTCCGTCAATTAGAAACCTTATATGATGATTTGTTGGATGTTGACTAACAAAAAACTACAACAACAACGCTGCGCCCCACTTAATAATATCAAAGAAAAATCTATTATCATCCGTGGCCGCTTTGCTGTCTGCGTTTGCAGTGCCGTTTTCTTTGTTTTCTTCCACCATGGCAGATTTACGTTCGCCTTTTACTACGGCTAAATCATCTCGGGCTTTGGTGCGTAATACGGCACATTGTTTATTTTCTAGATTTTCTACATCCGTTCTAGATTTGTATTTTTTAAATTGATAGGTCGCATAGTCCATGGCTTTTTGATCGCCTTGAATGATTTTGACGTTATCTTCGCCGATAATGTCCTCTAAAGGATAGAAAAACACATATTGGGAATGAATGTAGCTATCTTCTTTTTGAAAATGCTCGTATTGAATTCGAGTTAAATTCGGATAAATACATTGCTCCGTTTGTTTGGCCACAAACGCCCATTTCTGCGCATTGACATCCGATAATTGATAGGCGGCCCCCGCATATTCAGCCGGAATGCTGTCTTGCTTATCGCCAAAGCTACAACCAGCTAACAAAAGCAATGCCATTGAAAAAGAGATTTTTTTTAACACAATAGGATCCTTGAGATAAAAACATTATGCCTATTTTAAAGGGAAAATTGATTTCGTCAATCACATCACAAAAAAGTGCGGTGTAAAAAATCAATATTTTTACACCGCAGTTTAAAATGTAGGAAGTAACTTTAACTATCCCAACAATTTTTTCAACGCCTCACCGATTTCAGCCAGACTTTGCACCGTGGTCACGCCTGCGTCTTGCAAGGCTTGAATTTTCTCAGCAGCGGTGCCTTTTCCACCACTGATAATCGCCCCTGCATGTCCCATACGTTTGCCTTTCGGAGCGGTCATCCCTGCAATATAAGACACCACAGGTTTCGTCACATTAGCTTTGATAAAGGCAGCCGCCTCTTCTTCCGCAGAACCACCGATTTCACCGATCATTACAATGGCTTCAGTTTCTGGATCCTGTTGGAAACGTTTGAGAATATCAATAAAGTTAGAACCCGGAATTGGGTCACCGCCGATCCCTACACAAGTGGATTGACCAAAACCGTTATCGGTGGTTTGTTTCACTGCCTCATAGGTTAACGTACCAGAACGAGAAACAATCCCCACACGGCCTTTTTTATGAATGTAACCCGGCATAATACCGATTTTACATTCATCTGGCGTGATAATTCCTGGGCAGTTTGGTCCGATCATCACCACATCGGTTTGCGCCAGTTTTTGTTTCACGGTTAACATATCCACCGTTGGAATGCCCTCAGTGATACACACGATCAATTTAATCCCTGCATCAATGGCCTCTAAAATCGCATCTTTACAGAATGGTGCAGGGATATAAATCACACTCGCCGTTGCCCCTGTTTGCTCTACCGCCTCACGCACGGTATTAAAGACAGGTAACCCTAAATGCGTGGTGCCGCCTTTATTCGGTGACACGCCGCCCACTAATTGCGTGCCGTAGGCTAACGCTTGTTCACTATGAAAGGTGCCTTGACCACCAGTGAAACCTTGGCAAATGACTTTGGTATCTTTATTAATTAAAATTGACATAACCGCTCCTTATTTCACTGCATTGACCACTTGTTCAGCGGCATCTGTTAAACTTTTGGCGGCCAGAATATTTACGCCGCTTTTGGCTAAAATATCACGCCCCAATTCCGCATTATTGCCCTCAAGTCGTACCACCACCGGCACGCTGACACCGATTTCGTTGACTGCCGCAATAATGCCCTCTGCAATCAAGTCGCAACGCACAATGCCCCCGAAAATATTGACTAAAATGGCTTTCACATTAGGGTCAGACAGAATAATTTTAAATGCGCCAGCCACACGCTCTTTGGTGGCACCACCGCCCACATCAAGGAAGTTGGCGGGTTGACCGCCGTGCAGTTTGATGATGTCCATGGTACCCATAGCAAGCCCTGCACCGTTCACCATACAGCCAATATTTCCCTCTAAGGCCACATAGTTTAAACTTAAGGCTTCTGCTTCTGCTTCACGACCATCTTCTTGGCTTGGATCTTGCATGGCTTTTAAATCTGGTTGGCGGTATAAGGCATTGTCATCCACCACGATTTTGGCATCTAAACAATGTAAGTCGTCATTTTGTAAAATCACTAATGGATTGATTTCTAATAGGCTTAGATCTTTTTCCATAAACATTTTGCTTAATTGGGTAAATAAATGCGCAAATTGAGCCACTTGTTTGCCTGTTAAGCCTAATTTGAATGCTAGCTCACGACCTTGATAAGGTTGCGCTCCAATTAAGGTATCAATGGCCACTTTGTGTAATAAGTGCGGTGTTTTTTGAGCCACTTCTTCAATGTTCATCCCGCCCTCCGTGGATGCCATAAACACCACACGTTGTGAGCTACGATCAATCACCGCCCCTAAATAAAGCTCTTTTTTGACGTCGGCACAGGCTTCTACGTAAATAGTATTAATCGGTTGACCACGGCTGTCAGTTTGGAAAGTGACCAAACGTTGACCTAAAAATTTGTCAAAAAATGACCGCACTTCGTCAGTGGATTTCACCACTTTTACGCCCCCCGCTTTACCCCGTCCGCCAGCGTGAACTTGGCATTTAGCGACCCAAGCAGAACCACCCAATTTTTTAGTGGCGTCAATGGCTTGCTCAACGTTCTGACAAGGATACCCCTCACTTACCGGTAAACCATATTGTGCAAAAATTTGTTTGGATTGATATTCATGTAAATTCATGGACTGTCCCTTTTATTTGATGTTAGGGGCATGGCTGCCCCACGAAAATAATCGAAAAATTAAATATCCAATAATAATCTGGTTGGATCTTCAAGCAATTCTTTGATCGTCACTAACGCCCCCACGCTTTCACGTCCGTCAATTAAACGGTGATCGTAAGAAAGGGCGAGATACATCATTGGGCGAATCACCACTTGACCCTCTACCGCAATCGGACGATCTTTAATGGCGTGCATGCCTAAAATCGCACTTTGTGGTGGGTTGATAATCGGTGTGGACATGAGGGAGCCAAATACGCCCCCATTGGTAATGGTGAAGTTACCGCCGGTTAATTCTTCCACAGTTAATTTACCATTTTGTCCTTTTTCCGCTAAGGTTTTAATTGCTTTTTCAATTTCGGCCATGCTCATTTGATCACAATCACGCAATACCGGTGTCACCAAGCCACGTGGCGTCGATACCGCAATACTGATGTCAAAATAGTTATGATAAACAATGTCATCACCGTCAATAGAGGCATTAATTTCTGGATAACGTTTTAACGCCTCCACCACCGCTTTCACATAGAAAGACATAAAGCCTAAACGCACACCGTGGCGTTTTTCAAATTTTTCGCCATAGCTTTTACGTAATTGCATAATCGGTTGCATATCCACTTCGTTAAACGTGGTCAACATGGCGGTGGTATTTTTCACTTCAAGCAAGCGTTCCGCCACACGTTTACGTAAGCGAGTCATTGGCACTCGTTTTTCACTGCGCAAATTGGCTTGTGAGAAATCTCCGCCAGTTTGCACCGCAGTTTGGGATTGATTCGCTAAAGCACGATCTACGTCTTCTCGGGTAATTCGACCGCCTACGCCGGAACCTTTAATGGCTTTCGGGTCAAGATCATGTTCTGCGATTAAGCGGCGAATAGCGGGGCTTAAATCTTCTTGATGATCTTGTGAATCTGGATTTAAATTAGCGGTTTGGCGATCCGCAGGCGTAGCCTCACTTGTCGCCGTTGGTGCTGAGGCACGAGCACCATCCACTTTGGTACTTAATTTGCCAAGAACCTGATTGCTCACCACTGTTGCCCCTTCGTTTTCAGCAATGCTCGCAACCACACCGTCCGCACTGGCCGGCACTTCTAGCACCACTTTATCCGTTTCAATTTCCACTAAAATTTCATCACGGCTGACGGTTTCACCCACCGCTTTATGCCATTTAACCACCGTTGCGTCCGCAACACTTTCCGGTAATACTGGGGTAAGAATATCTAAATCACTCATAATATTTCCTTTTTAATTGTGTATTAAAATTAAGCCGATAACGTCAACGCCTCGGTGACTAAATTTTGTTGCTGTTCATTATGTAACGCCATGTAACCAGCGGCCGGTGAGGCGGAGGCCGGTCGTCCCACATAACGCAAATTCGCATCCGCAGGAATGCTTTGCATAAAGTTATGACGAGAACAATACCATGCGCCTTGATTTAACGGTTCTTCTTGGCACCACACGTAATCTTTCACATGAGAATAATCCCCCAAAATAGACCGCACTTCGTCCTCTGGATAAGGGTAAAGTTGCTCAATCCGAATGATCGCCACATCACTTTGATTATTTTTGCGACGACGTTCTAATAAATCGTAATACACTTTACCCGAACAGAACACCACTCTTTTCACTTGTTTTGGATCAATCTCATCAATTTCACCGATTACATTTTGGAATGTACCGTTGGTTAACTCTTCCAGTGCAGACACCGCTAACGGATGACGTAACAAGGATTTTGGTGAAATCACCACCAATGGACGGCGAACGGTACGCAACATTTGACGACGTAATAAATGATAAATTTGTGCCGGCGTGGACGGTACGCAAACTTGCATATTGTGTTGTGCACAAAGTTGTAAATAGCGTTCCAACCGAGCAGAAGAATGCTCAGGGCCCTGTCCCTCATAACCATGTGGGAGCAATAACACCAGACCACACATTCTGCCCCATTTTTGTTCGCCCGAACTGATAAATTGGTCAATCACCACTTGTGCACCGTTGGCAAAATCACCAAATTGAGCCTCCCAAATAGTGAGCGTTTTCGGCGTGGTGGTGGCATAGCCATATTCAAAGGCCAGTACCGCCTCTTCGGAAAGCACAGAATCCCATACTTCAAAATTACCTTGTTTATCATGCAGATGACATAATGGCACATAGCCTGTTCCGTCATTAATACAGTGTAGCACCGCATGACGATGGAAGAATGTCCCCCGTCCGCAGTCCTCACCGGATAAACGGATATGATAACCGTCATCTAACAAGGTGGCGTACGCCATGGTTTCGCCCATGCCCCAGTCGAGCAATTTTTCGCCTTTAGCCATTAAGGCACGATCGGCGTAAATTTTCTCCACGCGAGAATGAATCGGGTGCGTTTCTGGATATTGTGAAATGCTTGCCGCTAAGGCTTTAAAGCGTTGTGTATCAAAACGACTTTCATAAGCCGCATTCCATTCTGGATTTAAGAACTGCAACCAATCCACTTTATCGTAATTCATTTCACGCCATTCAGGCACCACTCGCTCACCACGATCCAGTGCGTCACGGTAATTATTGATAAATCCAGTGGCTTTTTCATTATTGATCACGCCGGCGTTAATCAGTCTGTCGGAATAAACTTGACGTGGTGTTGGATGGGCTTTGATTTTTTTATACATCATTGGTTGGGTGGCGGACGGTTCATCTGCCTCATTATGCCCATGACGACGATAAGACACTAAATCAATGAAAATATCACGCTTAAATAAAGTTCTAAATTCCACCGCCATACGAGCTGCATAGGCCACCGCCTCTGGATCATCCCCGTTCACATGAATAATCGGTGCCTCAATCATTTTGGCAATGTCGGTACAATAAACGGTAGAACGTGTATCTTTCGGGAAAGAGGTGGTAAAACCAATTCGGTTATTAATGACGATACGAATGGTACCGCCCACAGTATAACCTCGAGCATCAGACATATTCAAGGTTTCTTGTACCACCCCTTGACCTGCCACCGCACTGTCACCATGCACCGTAACCGCTAGCACTTTGCGATGATCATCATCACCAATGCGTTTTTGTCTGGCTCGCACGGAACCGGTGACCACAGGGCTGACAATTTCTAAATGGGATGGGTTAAAAGCCAACACTAAATGCACGAGGCCATCGTCCGTCATAAAATCCGAAGAAAAGCCTTGGTGATATTTCACATCACCGGTGCCATTACCATGATGTTTACCGGCAAATTCATCAAACAATTCCGCCGGCTTTTTACCTAGCACATTCACCAACATATTCAAACGTCCACGGTGAGCCATGCCGAACACCATTTCTTCCGTGCCTTGTTTCGCCCCATGACGAATAATTTCTTTAATTAACGGCACAAAGGCATCACTGCCCTCTAAGGAGAACCGTTTTGCCCCTGGGAATTTTGCCCCAATATAACGCTCCAAACCTTCTGCAGCGGTCAGCTCGGCTAATAATTTTTCCTGCTCGGTTTGGCTAAAGTGCGGTGCATTTACCCAATTTTCTATTTGTTGTTGTAACCAAATCCGTGCATCTAAATCATTGACGTGCATAAACTCCAAGCCAATTCTGCCACAATAGGTTTTCTTTAGAGTTTCCCCCAATTCACGCAAACTGATTTTTTCTTTGTGGAAAATATGACCACTTAAATCAAACACTTCATCAAGATCCGCTTCAGTCAGATTATAATAGCGATAATCTAACGTGGGAACATCCGGTTTTTCCCGTAAATTAATCGGGTCAACATCCGCTAATAAATGCCCACGATAGCGATAAGCGTTGAGCCATCTTAATACACTGGTTAAACGTTCCCCTACTTTAGGATCAATCACCGTGACCCCTTTGGGTGATTTTTCCAACGCTAAGCGACGAAAATACTCACGTATTGGTGAATGGGCTTGTTCTGGTTGACTTGACGTCGTCGTGTTTTTGGCTAAACGATCAAAAACATCTCGCCAACTCACTTCCACAGAATCAGAATCTTCAAGATAACGTTCATAAAGATCTTCAATATAAGCCTGATTGCCACCAGACAACGCACTTTGATCGAGCCACTGCTGAAATGAATTCTTCTGCATCGTGTTCCTACCTATATTAAATTTTAATATCCATCATACACAAAAAATTTAGAGGTGATAAATCTCATCTAAATTAGTGTAACTTTACCCTATTCTGAAAAAGAAAAATATGATCTACGTCACACTTTTGAAATTTAACAAAAAATTTACATACTTTTTTGCAGACAAAACATACAAAATAGAGTTATATTTAGACTATGTTAATTTTTAAACCAAATTTGGGACGCCATCATGCGATCTATTAAACTATCATTATCCTTTAATAGACACCTATGACGTTCACAAAAACATAACATAAACACAACAAATGACAAAAGGAGTGAACCATGTCTGATTTAACAGCAAAACTAAGTTTAAGTGATGGTCGAGAATTTGATTTGCCAGTACATAAAGCCAGTTTGGGATACGATTCCATTGATGTACAAGCACTCAGTAAAAATCACTTATTCACCTTTGACCCCGGTTTAATGTCCACCGCTATGTGTAAATCGGAAATTACCTATATTGATGGGGAAAAAGGGATTTTATTACACCGCGGTTATCCGATTCATGACCTCGCCATGAAGTGTGATTATTTAGAAGTGGCGTTCTTATTGCTTTATGGCGAACTCCCTGACAAAGACGATTATGCGGAATTTAGCAAAGTGGTACGTAAACATACCTTAGTGCACGAACAATTATCCCGTTTCTTCCACGGTTTCCGTCGTGACTCACACCCCATGGCGGTGATGTGCGGGGTCAGCGGTGCGTTGGCCGCATTCTATCATGATGTACTAGATGTGAGTGATGAAGAACACCGTACTTTAACCGCACTTCGCTTATTAGCCAAAATGCCAACCTTGGCGGCCATGTGTTATAAATATTCCATTGGGCATCCGTTCATGTTCCCACAAAATAACCTCTCTTATGCGGGGAATTTCTTACATATGATGTTTGCCACCCCGTGCGAACCTTATGTCGTCAACCCTGTATTGGAAAAAGCCATTAACCGTATTTTGATTCTGCACGCTGACCATGAACAAAATGCGTCAACATCAACAGTACGGACAGCCGCCTCCTCTGGTGCGAATCCATTCGCTTGTATTGCGGCGGGGATTGCCTCTCTTTGGGGACCAGCGCACGGTGGAGCCAATGAGGCTTGTATCAAAATGTTAGAAGAAATCGGCACCGTGGATCGTATTCCTGAATTTATTGCTCGAGCCAAAGATAAAAAGGATCCGTTCCGTTTAATGGGATTTGGTCACCGTGTGTATAAAAATTACGACCCTCGTGCCAAAGTCATGCGTGAAACTTGTCATGAAGTATTACAAGAATTAGGCATTAAAACCCCATTGCTACAAGTGGCCATGGAATTAGAACGCATTGCCTTAACCGATCAATACTTTATTGATCGCAATCTCTATCCAAATGTGGATTTCTATTCCGGTATTATCTTAAAAGCCATTGGTATTCCAGTGTCTATGTTTACCGTGATCTTCGCCTTAGGTCGTACCGTAGGTTGGATTTCCCACTGGAAAGAAATGTACGATTTCGGCACCTTAAAAATTGTGCGTCCACGTCAAGTGTATACGGGTTATACTGAGCGGGAATTGGAAACCGATAGAGAATAATCAACTCAATGATCTCAACAAAAAGTGCGGTGAAAAACACCGCACTTTCTCTTTTTATCTCGTCTAGCTTGTTTCGTCCTACAAAATCTGCGCCAGAAATTGACGTCCTCGTTCAGATTTTGGCTGACGGAAAAATTCATCCGGTGGCGTTTGTTCAATAATACTGCCTTGATCCATAAACACCACCGAATCCGCTACTCGTTGAGCAAAGCCCATTTCATGGGTCACACATAACATGGTGATACGTTCTTGTTCGGCCAGTTCCACCATCACATCTAACACTTCTTTCACCATTTCAGGATCCAATGCCGAAGTGGGTTCATCAAATAACATCACTTTCGGTGACATACACAAAGAGCGTGCAATCGCCACACGTTGTTGTTGTCCGCCTGATAATTGCCCAGGGTATTTATTAGCTTGATCGGCAATTTTCACCCGTTCTAAATAGCCTAAAGCGGTATCAATGGCCACTTGTTTGTTCTTTTTTAATACCCAAACTTGTCCTAAAGTCAGATTTTCCAACACCGTCAAATGCGGGAATAAATTAAAATGTTGGAACACCATGCCCACTTCACGGCGAATTCGTTCCAAGTGTTTCACATTGTTATCTAACACCACGCCATTCACGGTCAATTCCCCGCTTTGATGATGTTCTAAGCCGTTAATGCAACGAATCATGGTTGATTTACCCGATCCTGATGGCCCTGCAATCACGATTTTCTCGCCCTCATTCACGCTGAGATTGATATTCTTCAGGACATGGAAATCACCATACCATTTATTCACATTGCTTAATTGCACCATGACTTTAGACACAAATTCGCTCCTTATATCGCTTTAATTAACGCTGTCTGGCCAACTCTAACCGTTGCTCAATATAACGGGAGTAGCGAGACATCGCATAACAAAAAATAAAATAAATAAACCCAATAAAGACGTAAGCCTCTACGCTAAAACCTTGCCACTGCGGATCCGCTAAAGCGACTTTGGCCGAGAGGGTTAAATCATAAATGCCGATAATCACCACCAACGAGGTATCTTTAAAGATCGAGATAAAAATACTCACTAACGGCGGAATCACCACTTTTAAGGCTTGTGGCAAGATAATAAGTCGCATACTTTGCCAATAACTCAACCCTAACGAGGCGGCGCCCTCAAATTGTCCTTTCGGTATGGATTGCAATCCACCACGCACTACTTCGGCAATATAAGCGGACACATACACAATCACGGCAAGTTGCGCACGAAGTAATTTATCCAATGAAAAACCATCCGCAAAGAACAACGGCACCATCACCGAGGCCATAAATAACAAGCTGACAAACGGCACGCCACGCACCAATTCAATATACGTAATGGATAATGAACGAATAATTGGCATGTCTGAACGGCGACCTAAAGCCAGCAAAATGCCTAATGGCGTGGCAAATAAAATCCCGAAAATCGCCAAAATCAACGTGATAGGCAAGCCACCCCAACGTGCGGTTTCTACTTCAGTTAAACCAAACAAACCGCCGTGCATAAGCACGCCACAAATGGCCAAGACAATCAACCAAATCGGTACTAAGGATTTTCGCCAAAAACGTGGAATGGCACTCAAAACAATCAAGCCAATCAACAAAATGCACACAATAAACGGCCGCCATTGTTCATCAAAAGGATAAATGCCCAATAAAATCATGCGGTATTTATGCTGCACAAAAGACCAACAAGCCCCTGTTGAGGCATGACAGGCTTGCCCGCTGTCTGCGGTGAAATTCGCTTGTAATAATCCCCATTCCACCACGGCAGGAATAGAAAAGAGCAAGAACCACAACACTAAAATCGTGGCCAAACCATGTGCGGGTGTGGCAAATAAATTCTGTTTTATCCACAATCCCACGCCAGTTTGTTGTGGCGGACGAGCTGGCAAAGGCTCAGAAAGTGATTGCGGTGCAGAAAGTGCGGTGTTTTTTTCGCTTAAATTCATCGTTTCCCTACCTCTCAACCAATGCCATACGTTTGTTATACCACGCCATAAATACTGCAATGCTGATACTGATGGTAAAATACGCCAACATAATGATCATCACTGCCTCAATGGCTTGGCCCGTTTGGGTTAACATCGTGTTGACAATAGATACAATATCTGGATAACCAATGGCTACGGCTAATGAACTATTTTTAGTGAAGTTCATAAAGGTATTACTCATAGCAGGAATCATTACCCGTACCGCTTGTGGCATAATAATTAAGCGCAAGGTTTTAAGCCGAGATAATCCTAAAGATTCCCCAGCCTCCCATTGGCCTTTATTCACACTTTGAATACCCGAACGCACGATTTCGGCAATAAAAGCGGCAGTGTATAACACTAAGCCTAATAATAAAGCCGCCAGTTCTGGACTAAAATGCCAACCATTAACAAAATTAAATCCTTTAAGTTCGGGTTTGACGACGTCCAGTTGCCAACCTGATAACAATGCTGCCAATACAGGGAAAATCACAAAAAAAGCCAAGCTAATAGAAAAAACTGCGGTAGTTTTTCCGGTTTTATTTTGTTTATGTTTCGCCCAAAAGGAGAAAATAACCGAGGCAATGAGCGCAAATAATAGGCCAACGAGCATCCAAGACACCGAATCCCCTATTAACGCAGGGATTTTTATACCACGATTTGATAGAAATACCCCGTCTATCGGGTTTAAGGCTTGACGAGGACCGGGTAAATTTTCAGTGAGTAAGGAATACCAAAAAAATAAGTGAATCAATAATGGGATATTACGCATCACTTCTACATAAATCGCCGCCAATTTATTGACTAACCAGTTGGCAGAAAGCCGAGCTACGCCAATAACCGTGCCGAGAAATGTAGCCAATACAATCCCAACAAAAGAGACCAGTAAGGTATTAAAAATTCCGACCTTGATGGCTTGCCAATAAGTATCCGTCAGATTATAGTCAATTAAGGATTCACCAATGGCAAAGCCCGCCTCTTTATCTAAAAAAGCGAAACCGGTTTGAATATTGCGAGCGGATAAATTATGCAGAGTATTATCGACTAAATACCAGACAAAATAAACCACGACCGCCAAGATCAGCGCTTGATATAACCAAGCTCTGGTATTGGCGTCGTTCAAAGAAAATGAGATTTTTTTCATTATATAATAACGGGGCGTCATACTAACGCCCCTCTATTTTTTAGTTAATATCGGAGAAATTAACGAATCGGTAAACCGTAATGTAAACCGCCATTCGTCCACAAATTATTTAATCCACGTGGAATTTGTAACGGGCTGTCTTTACCCACATTGCGGTCAAAACTTTCGCCATAATTGCCCACTTGCTTAATAATATTGTAGGCCCATTTGTCGTCTAGACCAAGATTTTTACCGGTTCCCTCAGTCACGCCTAACAAACGTTGAATATTTGGATTTTCGCTCTTTAATTGCGCATCCACATTGGCACTAGTTAAGCCTAATTCTTCTGCATTAAATTGGGCTTGTAATGTCCATTTCACAATGTTAAACCATTGTGCGTCACCTTGACGTACAAACGGTGCCAATGGCTCTTTAGAAATTAAATCAGGTAACACCACATAATCATCTGGGTTAGATAAACGTGAAATACGAATTGAGGCTAAACCTGACGCATCCGTAGAATACACATCACAACGACCAGAGGCAAAGGCATTGACGACTTCATTAAATTGGTCAAACACGACTGGCGTATATTTAATGTTGTTTGCTCTCGCCCAGTCTGCTAAGGTATTTTCGTTTGATGTACCGGTTTGTAAACAGATAGTTGCGCCATCTAATTCTTTGGCACTTTTCACACCAAGATCTTTTTTCACCAAGAACCCTTGTCCGTCATAGAAATTTACCCCTGGAGATTGTAAACCCTGTGCTGTATCACGTTGTTGAGTAATCGTGGTGTTACGGGTTAATACATCAATTTCACCCGTTTGAAGTGCAGTGAAACGTTGTTGAGAATTTAGTGGCACGGTTTTAAATTTAGTCGCATCACCAAATACCGCAGCCGCCACGGATTTACACAAATCCACATCTAATCCTTTCCATTCGCCTTTATCATCAGGTGCAGAAAAACCCGCAAAGCCGGTGGTGGTACCACAAATCACATGACCACGTTGTTTTACGGTATCTAAAGTTGAAGTGTCAGCGGCAAAAGCATTGCTACTTAATACGGTCGCCACGGTAGCAGCTAATAAGGTTAATTTTTTCATAAAATTCTCCAAAAGGGCTAAAAATTAAATTGGGTCAACTTTAATAAAAAAAGAGTATGTAAGCAAATAAAATTACAGCATATCAAAGAAGATTTGGTTATAAGGGGAAAATGGCGTAAAAAATACCGCACTTTTTTGTTATTTTTAATACTAGGAATACAAATCTACTGGATAACTTCATCATTTTCACGCTCACGCATTATTTTAGCTAGTGTTATAAAGCGTTCAAACAAAGCAGGAGGTACACAATAAAAAGCAAGTTCGTTACGGTTTAGAATGGCCACTGCATCTCCTTCACCCGCGGCAACAGTGGCCATTGGGTTAATTTTTAGCTCTGTAATACTGGCAATGGTATTGGTTAGAATAGTACTTGGCATGATTATCACCTTTTTAATCGTGTTTAATTTAGTGTTTATTATGGTGCTATTAGAAAATTATGTCAATACAAAAAACACCAGAAAAAAACCGCACTTCTGTCATATCACAAAAGTGCGGTCGATATTTACATTATTTTTGAATTAATGAATACTCGTACTCACCGTCGTACGATTTGCCCGTTTGCGATCATTTTCCGTCAATAATTTCTTACGAATACGGATTGATGTTGGCGTAACTTCCACTAATTCATCATCATCCAAGAATTCAATGGCTTGTTCAAGGGTGAATTTCACTGGCGTGGTTAAGACAATCGCATCATCTTTACCTGACGCACGCATATTGGTGAGTTTTTTACCTTGCAAACAGTTCACGGTTAAATCGTTAGAACGGCTATGAATCCCGATAATTTGACCTTCATACACTTCCACACCGTGATCGATCATCAATTTACCACGCTCTTGTAAGCCAAATAAGGCATAACCCAAGGCTTTCCCTGTAGCGTTAGAAATCAATACGCCGTTTTTACGTTGCCCGATTTCACCTGGTTTAATATCGTCATAATGGCTAAATGTGGAATAAAGCAAGCCTGTACCTGATGTCATGGTCATAAATTCGTTACGGAAACCAATTAAGCCACGGCTTGGGATCACGTATTCTAAACGTGTACGGCCTTTGCCATCTGGTTGCATGTCTTTCACTTCGCCTTTACGAATACCCAAGGCTTCCATCACAGAACCTTGATGTTGTTCTTCAATATCAATGGTGACTTGCTCAAATGGCTCTTGTTTTTTGCCGTCAATAGTACGATAAATTACTTTCGGACGAGATACGGCTAATTCATAGCCCTCACGACGCATATTTTCGATTAACACCGATAAATGCAATTCGCCACGACCAGAAACACGGAATTCATCTGGGTTTGGGGTTTCTTCCACACGTAATGCCACGTTATGTACTAACTCTTTATTTAAGCGTTCTAAAATTTGGCGAGAAGTCACATATTTACCCTCTTTACCACAGAACGGAGAAGTGTTAACACAGAAGAACATGGTCACGGTTGGCTCGTCAACACTTAATGCTGGCAAAGCCTCCACGGCATTAATGTCACAAATCGTGTCTGAAATATTCAGTTCACCTAAGCCAGTAATCGCCACGATGTCGCCGGCAAAAGCTTCATCTTCTTCATAACGTTGCAAGCCTAAATGGCCTAATACTTGACCAATACGACCTTGTCGAGTACGACCCTCGCTATTAATTACGGTCACCGCTTGGTTTGGTTTCACCGAACCACGTTTAATACGCCCAATACCGATAACGCCCACATAACTGTTATAGTCTAATTGGGAAATTTGCATTTGGAACGGTTCATCAAGATGCACGGCTGGCGGTGAAACATGTTCCACAATAGCCTCAAATAATGGCGTCATATCTGGAGCCAATTCTTCGTGTTCTAAGCCTGCCACGCCCATTAAGGCGGATGCGTAAATAATAGGGAAATCTAATTGTTCATCTGTCGCACCCAAGTTTACAAATAAATCAAAGACTTGATCCACTACCCAGTCAGGTCTAGCCCCTGGACGGTCAACTTTGTTAATCACCACAATCGGTTTTAACCCGTGAGCAAAGGCTTTTTGGGTCACAAAACGGGTTTGTGGCATCGGACCATCAAAAGCGTCCACCACTAATAATACAGAGTCCACCATAGAAAGCACTCGTTCCACTTCACCACCGAAGTCGGCGTGTCCTGGGGTATCTACGATGTTAATACGGTAATCATTCCAATTAATTGCGGTATTTTTGGCTAAAATGGTAATGCCACGTTCTTTTTCAAGATCGTTACTGTCCATCACACGCTCATCACCATCGCCACTGCGGGAGCTTGCTAAAGTGCCGGATTGTTGTAAAAGTTTGTCAACCAAGGTTGTTTTACCGTGGTCAACGTGTGCAATAATTGCGATATTACGCAATTTATTAATATCTAAATCTGCCATTAAATTGTCTTCTATTGTTTTAAAATTTTGAATTTTCTCACCGCACTTTTTCTCAGCACGGTGAAAGGTCGCAAATTATACAACTTTTTTGCACAATGAGCTATTAAATAATCCAACTAAATCATGCAGACCCATTTAGCTTAACGTTTACGCCCAAAAATGAACGAGACAATGGATAGAATAATAAAGGCACCAAATAATACTTTAGCGATTCCCACCGCACTTCCGGCAATGCCACCGAAACCTAACACACCAGCAATGATGGCAATAATAAAAAATACAATTGAATAATGTAGCATAAATATTCTCCTATTATGTTTTTAATTAAATACTTTCCATATCATGACTTTCCTGTTATTTGAACTCAGAAAGCACTTTTACCTCAACATAAATTTAACATAAAGAGAATTTTTATATCAAAAAATGCTTAAACTTGAATTTTTATAAATTTTTTATTATAATAAGCGAGTTTTGGGTATCTATGCCCACGATTGGCAAGGACTCTCACCAACTTAACTATCTAACTAAATCCCCTGTCTTGTAGGGTGTCGTAAATTAATTTTTATTTCATATATCATCTACTTTTTGCTTTATTGCCTAAAAAGTGCGGTATTTTTCGTTAAATTTTTTGGAGAACTTATTTTTGAATGTGTTACAACAAATGCGTGCTAATAGCACCTTAAAAGCCCCGATTTTTATTCCGACCACTATATTAGTGCTAGCCGTTGTGATTTTCTGTGGATTTTTCCCTGAACAAGCTCGGATTAGCTTAAATGCCGTTAAACAAGTGGTGTTTGCCAATTTTAGTTGGTTCTATATCCTAGCCGGCTCAATCTTCTTTCTCTTTTTAATCTTTTTATGCGTTAGCCGATTAGGTGACATTCGCTTAGGATCGGATAGTGACGAACCTGAATATCCTTTTGTGTCATGGATAGCCATGTTATTTGCCGCAGGAATGGGGATTGGATTAATGTATTTTGGTGTCGCTGAACCTGTTTTACATTATCTTAATCCAGTGCATCAAGGCTTAAATCAATCGGAATTGATCAAAGAGGCCATGATGAATACGTTCTACCATTGGGGCATTCATGCTTGGGCAATTTATGCCGTCATTGCCTTGGCACTCGCCTACTTTGGATTCCGTTATAAATTACCATTAACCGTGCGTTCCGGTTTCTATCCCTTGCTAAAAAACCGCTTATCTGGATTCTGGGGACATGTCATTGATACGGTTGCATTATGCAGCACCATTTTCGGTTTAACGACCACATTGGGTTATGGTGCAATGCAAGTCAATGCTGGGTTTAATGCCCTAGGCGTATTTGATAGCAATAGCTTTGGCACTCTGGCTTTATTGGTGATTATTGCCATGACATTAGCCGTCATTTCTGCCGTCTCTGGCGTCGGTAAAGGGGTTAAAATTCTCAGTGAAACCAACCTTGTATTGGCAGGAATTTTATTGGTATTTGTCATCATTTTTGGCCCAACACTCGAATTATTTTCAGGTTTAACCGAAAACCTAGGTTATTATTTCAGTTCATTATTAGAAATCAGTTTCCGTACTTTTGCCTATGAGCAGGATAAACAAGGGTGGTTAAGTGGCTGGACTGTGCTGTATTGGGCATGGTGGGCATCTTGGGCACCTTTTGTCGGCCTATTTATTGCTCGCATTTCCAAAGGCCGTACCATTCGTGAATTTATTCTCGGCGTACTCTTTGTGCCGTCATTATTTAACATTTTATGGATGACCACATTCGGCGGTTCCGCTATTTGGGTTGACCAACAAACTGGTGGTGAATTGGCGGCAATCAGTGGCAATACGGAGCAACTATTATTTGGTTTCTTCCAACACTTACCATTTACCACATTTTCTTCGTTGATTGCCTTGATTATTATCTCCATTTTCTTTGTCACCTCGGCGGATTCAGGCATTCTCGTGCTTAACAATATTGCCTCGCAAGGTGAACCTAAAGCACCGAAATGGCAAAGTGTATTTTGGGGCATTATGTTGGCAGTATTAGGTCTCTCTCTGCTCTATTCTGGTGGGCTTGATTCCTTGCAAACCATGACGTTAATTATTGCCTTGCCGTTTATGCTGATTATGTTGATCTTATGTATCGGTCTTTGGAAAGGTTTAATGATTGATGCCCAATATTTTAACAAAGAATTCTCCTCTGGCAGTGCTAATTGGAGCGGTAAAAACTGGAAAGAACGCTTAGAAAAAATCGTTAATCCAACGGATCGTAAAGACATCCGACGTTTCCTAAATAAAGTCGCTCGCCCAGCCTTTAGCGAATTGGTAACTGAATTTGAAAGCCATGGTTTAACTGCCAAAATGAACTTTATTGACGGCAAAAATCCGAAAATCGAATTTGAAGTGATTAAAGAAAACTTACGTAATTTCTTATACGGTATTGAATGCCAATCTCGTGAGCTATCAGATTTAGTGGTTGATGATGCCAACGTACCAAATATGGACGAAAACAAAATTTACGAGCCAATTACTTACTTCATTGACGGTCGTCAAGGTTATGATGTGCAATACATGACCAAAGAAGAATTGATTGCTGACGTATTAAAACAATACGAACGCTTTATGAATCTTGCCATGGATGACACCCATGACTTAATGACAGCAGATGTGGAAAATATGGCGGAGTAATCGCCATATGTACGACAAGGCGGATAAATCATTATCCGCCCTGTTGACTATTGCGTTAACTAGAATTGATATTCTAATTTCGCCCCGACATTGGTTTGTTTCACTTTTGAATCAGACACAGAATGACGGTGGTTCACTTGAAGACCAAGTCTAAATTGTGGGGTAAGTTTGAAATCGGCATTGGCTTTCACAACAACCGCATTATCCAAGCTACCAGTAGTAAATCCATCACCATTTACTCGTACTTGTTCTTTGTTTTCATTGTGATGTTCATACACCGCACCCACATTCAAATCAACGTGGTCATTTTCCCAACCGAAGTAAGAACCCACATGTTGGCTGAACACTTTAAACGGTTCGGTATGCACTTTAAGCTGTGCAGAGGATTTGTCATCAATACTCATATCAAAATGTTGATAACTTAACCCTGCCACTGGGGTAACAGAGAATTGACCTAATTTAAATTTATAGCCCAATTCTGTTCCAATTTGATATTGCTCGCCTTTAATGGTGGCAATATTTCGTTCTGTGGCGGATACTTTACCATCATGCCAGTGAATACCAAGGTGCGTATTCAATAACACATTATTCCATTCATTGTGCATTGCTAACATCAAAGAGGTAGATTTATATTTGGTTGAACTATAACCATCCGCCGCTTTTGGTGTCACTTTTTGTTGACTAAATGCCACGCCTGCATGTAATTCAGTGCTATCAGATACTGGCATATAGCTACCAAATAACGTGGTATTTTGAATGGATTCGTAGTTATAACCATAATCCGCAAAACCTAAATCCGTTTTATAGTCTGAACGAGTATGACGTTGTTCAACATAGAACCCTTTTTTCTGTTTCGCCCAAAGATTATCAGTAAACATATCACGCACGGTGGTACCTTGATACATAGCAGCAGAGTTAGCGACTAAGTAAGATGGCACTTGAGAAACCACTTGATAACGAGTAGCTGACTCTTGGGTTGCTGCTGCAGCGGCGGCTGCGACAACACTGTCTGGTGCTTCAGAGAGTGTATTTTCATTTCCACTTAAACCATCTTGTACTGTTCCATCAGGTAACGCAAGACCCTCTGCAAGCACTTGCCAAACAATTAAATCATCAGGTAAGGCTGTTGTCACACCCTCACCATTTGCTGTCACAATTAAATCGCTTGGTAATTCTGGGGCGGTTACGCCTTTACCATTTTCTGTCAAGACTAACTCAGGCAACGTATTTTCATTACCACTCAAACCGCTAGGCACAGTGCCATCAGACAGTCTATAATTTTCAGGCACGACATCCCAAGCAATCAAATCTTCCGTTGGCATAACCTCTGGTGCATCAGGCAATGGGGCATAAACCACGTTACTAACCGCTTTGCCGTCTTCTCTGATTAATTTACGATGTAATTGATAATCATAGTAATTGCCTGCACGTCCTTTCTCAAAACTGACTAATTCAAATTGATAGGCTGATTGCACTTTTTCTGCCATCGAGCCTAAAGCAAAAGCATCAATACGATCGACATCACCATGCACTTGTACCAAGGATACCCCCTCGTCTACATCATAATGTCCATCATGATTTTTATCGGAGACGCCATTGGTGACATCACCTGACAGAACAATATTCACAGGGGTTTGTGTGGCAGAGCGATAATCCCCCTCTACAATCACAGATCCATGATCCCATTTGGACATATCACTGTTATTGTTATTGATGCCGATATTTAATGCTCCAGTATGGATAAATTGCGTATCACTAGCAACAGAAATCGCATTGCTATCAGCATGTTGCACATTGCCAGCAAACAACAATGTCCCCTTGTTTACGGTCACATCATTTAATAACGCAGTTCCTGACAAGGTCAATTTACTTTCGGCAGTTTCAGGGGCATAAACTAAATTAAGATCACCACCAGCATTTCCTACATAACCGCTGAAATTGTGGCTACCATTCACCGCATAAGTAAAAGTGGCTTCGCTATCGGCTTTAGTGTTGATAATATTCCCCACCACTTCCGCACTGCGTAAGCCGGTGGTTTCTTCATTCTCGCCATTTTTAACCATAATATTTACGCCATTAAGGTCAAGATTGGCATCTTTCTCTAAGGTTAAATTGCTGAAATTGACCTGTTCAGAATCGGCTAAACGCACAGTGGCATTGGCTTTAACGTCAACTTTTGCATAGGCTTGTTTGTCACCCTTTTCATCCGCACTTTGATTTAATGTGGCAATTCCTTCACGCACTTCTAGGTTGGCAAGGTTTTTACCTTTGCCGACTTTAATCATTTCGCCATCGCCGATTTTGTAGAAAGTTTCTTCATGTGGGCTGTTTAGGGTCACTTCTTGATGTGTATTATCTCTGACATCACGATAGATAAAATTACCTTGCCAGAATAACTCTTCTAAATTAAACCGCACATATTGAATATCCCAACCTGATTTACTTTCATACAAAATACCTATCGAACCATCTGGTAACTCAGTTAAACTGTTGTAAGCATACTGCCCTTGTGCATCATCTGCTGCTTCAAAACCTGTACTATATTTCCATTCAATGGAACCATCCTCTTGTACTTCACCCAACCAAGCCTTACCATTTGAACGAGTCGTCGCATGTGGATTTGCAAATACTATATATTCTTTACCATCAATTAATTTAGAATATTTAATCACAGATAATTGAGAATATGGATCAACCAAGGTTTTATCAGAGTCAACTGATGTCCAATGATAACCCCCATCTGTACTGGTCGAAATTTTTACGTGACCGCTACGATTACGAGAAAATAATTTTAATTGACCATTATTTAATTCAATCACTTGAGATTCTGTTAATTCTTGAGAATTGTCTGAAATATATTCTGAACCACCCTCATCACTATACAAGTAATCATTTGGTGACTCCCCTAATTTCCAAGTTACACCACCATCTTCACTAATAATCAACGCAGCAGATTGTTTATTCAGCGTATTTGTATAATACACTGGCATAACTAAATTGCCATTTTTTAATTGAATCCCTGTTCCTGGACCAGTCCCTAAGAAACGCATCCAATCTTTTTTCACTTGTTGAGATACGTTGACCGGATTGGACCACGTTTTACCTTCATCATCACTATGTGTAAGCCATAAAGAAACTGTTTTTTGAGCTTTCAACGGCGCACTATGATTCCCTTCATAGCTAGATAACAAATAAATATTACCTAAAAGGTTTTCACCATCATAAAGATCACCTAAATCTTTAAAATGTTTATCAGCATCACCATTTATCACTACATGATAGGTCGTTTTTTCATTGGATTCATTATAAACCGCCCCATTTTCACGAATAGTATAGATTTTCCCAGCACTATCGGTTAATTTTTGATAAGACTTACCATCAATCGTGATGTAACCACTGCCTTCCCCTTCCTGATTACTAATATTACCGAAACCACTTGATTCAGGGAACATATCCACCAACATAAAAATACGGCCTGAATTTTGATCTTGAACTAATAATGGGTCAATTAAAAAAGCAGAATTAGCAGGATTATTGCCTACTGTATAAGGTTGGCTTGCTAAATCAATTACGGTTTCTGCAGATTGCCACGTTTTACCGCCATCTAAACTACGGTGAATAATCGTATCAATGTTTCCCCAGTCATACCAGTGTGCATAACGTTTATCCGCTGCTGCAATTACCGTGCCTTTTTGGGTTGTTAAAAGAGCTGGAATACGATAACCGTAGGCGTCATCGCCTTCCCCTTCTGGAACTTGTGTGCCTTTAAAAATAGCTTCTTTTTCCGTTTTATAAGCACCTAATCCTGAGGATTTTTCTGATAAATAGGTACGCTCAGCCGTCCATTTTGTTTTATATGTTTCATCTTCAGCTTTCAACTGTTCATGTAATTTTGCGATCACATCTTCTGATAGCACGTTATCAGTAGCTCCTGCATAAGACACGTCACCTGTCACTTCATAATTATTTCTACCCGCTCTTGCAGTTTTACCCACATAAGCCGTATTTAAAGTCGGAATATCACTGAAAAATTTCGTATTACCGGTATAAGTTTTTTGCAATGCCCCATCCACATAAATTTTAATTTGATTGGTAGCTTTATCAACAGTGTAAGTAATCGTACGTAGGTCATTGCTCGCCTCCATCGTTGGCGTCAATAAGTCTGCATTTGGAATTAAATTTTTACCACTTGCATCACGAATTTCAATACCATATTGGTCATATTGTTGACCATTTTTAGTGGTTCTTGATGTATAAAATGCAATATAAGTATTTGGCTTGCTTGAATCAGATACACCTAAAATACTATAAACACCATTTCCTTTCGTATTACTATAACGGAAAGTCAATGACCCACTATCTTTTGAAAAAATACTATTAGTCTTAAATTGATCAGTCACGTCTACTGCATTTGAAAACGGCATATCACCGCTATAATTGAAAACTGAATCCACTGCAAAAGTTGAACTGCTAACCGCCGCTGAAATTAACAAAGATAACGCTGTTTTTTTAAGTAACTTCTTCATAATTGTCCCCTTACAAGGTGTAAATGAAATGATAGAATAGAGCAAATTTTGAATTATTTATTCAAAACCTATCATACAAAAAAAAAAAAACTCCAGTAAAGCGGGAAATTTCAAAAATGAGAACTACGTCACAAAATTTTTGAAAAAAAAGTAAAAATTAAGGGAAAACGAGAGGGATTTTAGAAAAATGATAGAGGAAAACCAGAAAATTGCCCCGCACTTTCGTACGGGGCTAAACAAATCACGCCACTCCGTGGCTAAATTTTGGAGAAAGAAAAAAAGATACGGAGCATCGTTACGATTCTTAACCCTGTACGATAGTGCAGGGTAACAAGGTATCAATTCAACAAGTTTTTAATCTCTTCCGCCGATAAATCCGTAATCTCCGAAATAGTCTGTACATCAAAACCACGAGAGAGCATTTTAACTGCATTTTCTTTAGCATTTTTCAATTCACCTTGCCGTACCCCCTGCTTCACCGCATAATCCATTACTGCTTCTTCGTCCCATTTGCGTTTTAGGCTAACGTCATACATATTCTTTTCCTCCTTGCTAAAGTTGGCATATTCAGCAATGTTAAACAATTTTTCAAAAATCGGTTTTCTTAGATAAGGTGAAAGTTTGTCCAATTTTGTCATATTTTTAAGTACAAACAACCACCGTTCTAAAAAAGGGCTTTACTTCAATCGTAAAACCCTAATAAGCAATCCGTAGGCATCAATTCAGCAATTTTTTAATATCCTCCGTCGATAATTCTGTAATTTCTGAGATGATACGTGCATCAAACCCTAAAGAGAACATTTTACGGATATGTTCCTTTAGAAGCTCTGATTTTCCTTTCTCTACCCCCTGCTCTAATCCCTGCTGCATCCCTTGCTCTATCCCCTGCTTCACCGCATAATCCATTACTGCTTCTTCGTCCCATTTGCGTTTTAGGCTGACATCATACATATTCTTTTCCTCCTTGCTAAAGTTGGCGTATTCAGCAATATTAAACAATTTTTCAAAAATCGGTTTTCTTAGATAAGATGAAAGTTTGTCCAATTTTGCCATATTTTTGAGTACAAACAACCATCGTTCTAAATCGGTTTCTAGCTGTTCTTCTTTTTTGTGGAAGTTCAGCAATTCTATGTAGATAAAGCCCAGTCTATCATAAAATAACTCCCCTGTCTTTCGGTTGCATAAGCAAATATCGTGCAAATAATCGGCTGTATTTGAAAAGCGAAATCGATCCATAATGACGACCACATAAACTTCACTGATGGCATAACGCCATCCACTTCGATCACCTTTGGGAGCTTGGTCGCTGATAAGTTTGCTGCCGTAATATAACGTGCGTGCTTTAAAATTTTCTTGTGCACTGCGTTGTACTTCGATGATAAATTGGCTGTCGTCATCGGTGGTACAAATCAGGTCAAAAATCACCGCACCTTGTGAAAGTGTGTCGCCAACTTGTTCATTTTTGTTATAAGTCAGATCCTTGATGACTTTTTTGCTTTTAAATAATTCGTTCAAAAATGAAATCAGTAAATCTTTGTTCGGTTCAGTACCAAAAATGCGTTTAAAGCCGTAATCTGTGGTGAGATCGATATAACGTGAGGGTTTCATTCTGTGTCCTTAATGTGATTGAATTAAAGACAGCGTAGAACAACGGCAACAACACTGCAAATAGCCTTGTTCATTTTTGGAATACAGATCACAAAAATCGTAGTTGGAGTATGCCCGACAATGAAACCATTGCAAATCCCCCCTTTTTTCCATTAAGATAAGCACTATTTCCATCTTCTTAACGCAATATCATAATGAACAACGCCTTTTTCCAATTAGACATTTCCACTCAACCGCAAGATCACAAACTGCTCGGCAACGTCCTTGTGGGTGCTGATAGTTTTGCCTTAAGCCAAATTGCCCAACAATATCAAGAGCTAACCGTTATCATCACGCCAGATAGCAAAACCGCGGTGCGTTTAGAAAAAGGTTTACGCCAAAGCCTATCTTCCGTGCAACTGTTTCCCGATTGGGAAACCTTGCCTTATGATGCGTTTTCGCCCCATCAAGACATTATTTCCGCACGGCTAAGTAGCCTGTTTTATCTTCAACAAGCCAAATCGGGCGTGCTGATTTTGCCGATTACTACATTAATGCAACGCCTTTGTCCGCCGTCTTTTTTAAGCCAAAATGTGCTGTTGATTAAAAAAGGTGATCGACTAAATATTGAAAAAATGCGGTTGAACCTTGAAAATGCAGGCTATCGAGCGGTGGAGCAGGTATTGGAAGTGGGCGAATTTGCCGTACGGGGTTCGCTGTTGGATTTGTTCCCAATGGGGAGCAGCGAGCCATTTCGGTTGGATTTTTTTGATGATGAAATTGACAGTATTCGCACCTTTGATGTGGACAGCCAACGTACGCTGACTGAAATTGACAAAATTAATCTGTTGCCTGCTCACGAATTTCCTACCGATAGCCGTGGCATTGAATTTTTCCGCAGCCAATTTCGGGAAACCTTTGGCGAAATCCGCCGTGATCCCGAGCATATTTATCAGCAAGTGAGCAAAGGCACACTGGTGTCGGGCATTGAATACTGGCAACCGCTGTTTTTTGAGCAAATGGCGACCCTGTTTGATTATTTGCCGCCAAACACCCTATTTGTGGATCTTGACGGCTATCAAACCCAAGGCGAGCGGTTTTATCAAGATGCAGAAAGCCGTTTTGAAAGTCGCAAAGTGGATCCAATGCGACCGCTGTTACCTCCCGATCAACTTTGGCTCAAAATTGATGAAATTAACCGCCGTTTGAAGCAATATCCACGCATTTCATTAAAAACCGAAACCTTGAAAAAATCCGTTCGGCAAACCAATTTAAGCGTAAATCCGTTGCCTGAGTTGCAAATTCAAGCCCAACAAAAAGAGCCATTACAGGCATTACGCCAATTTATCGAACAATTTGACGGCAAAATTTTATTTTCGGTAGAAAGCGAAGGACGGCGAGAAACATTATTAGATGTATTAGCACCGTTGAAAATTAAGCCGAAACAGATTAATGATTTTAACGATGTTTTAGGGCAACAATTTAGTTTACAAATCAGCCCGTTAGATCAGGGATTTATCCTAGAAACATCAGAAAAAAGTGCGGTCAAAATTGCGATAATTTCTGAAAACGAACTACTCGGCTCTCGTGTCCAACAACGCCACCGTGACAAACGCAAAAGCGTCAATCCCGATACACTCATTCGCAACCTTGCAGAACTAAAAATCGGACAAGCAGTGGTACATTTAGATCACGGTGTGGGGCGTTACGGCGGTTTAGTCACCCTTGAAAACGCTGGTGTGAAAGCGGAATATTTGCTGTTGACTTATACCAACGATGCCAAACTTTATGTCCCCGTGGCGAGCTTGCATTTGATTAGCCGTTATGTAGGCGGCGGTGATGAAACCGCTCCACTACATAAATTAGGCAGTGATGCTTGGGCAAAAGCTCGCACTAAAGCCGCCGAAAAAATTCGTGATGTGGCGGCGGAACTGCTTGATGTGTATGCCGAACGTGAAGTAAAAAAAGGCTTTGCGTTTCAATATGATAAACAAGACTATCAAGCCTTTGCGGCAACGTTTCCATTTGAAGAAACCCTTGATCAAGAAATGGCAATTAATGCGGTGATTTCCGATATGTGTCAACCGAAAGCGATGGATCGGCTGGTGTGTGGCGATGTGGGTTTTGGCAAAACCGAAGTGGCAATGCGTGCCGCATTTTTGGCGGTGATGAACCACAAACAAGTCGCCGTGTTAGTGCCGACGACGCTTTTGGCTCAACAACATTTTGACAATTTCAAAGATCGCTTTGCCAATTTGCCTGTCAATGTGGAAATGGTGTCACGCTTTAAAACCGCCAAACAGCAACAGCAAATTTTGGACAATCTCGCCGATGGCAAGGTGGATATTCTGATCGGTACGCATAAACTGATTCAATCGGATGTGAAATTTAGCGATCTCGGTTTGCTGATTATTGATGAAGAACACCGTTTCGGCGTACGCCAAAAAGAGAAAATCAAACAGCTGCGTGCCAATATTGACATTCTGACCCTGACTGCGACACCGATTCCACGGACGCTCAATATGGCGATGAACGGCATTCGGGATCTGTCGATTATTTCTACGCCACCAGCCCGCCGTTTAACCATTAAAACCTTTGTGCGACAAGCGGACGATCTCACCATTCGGGAAGCGATTTTGCGTGAAATCCTGCGTGGTGGTCAGGTGTATTATTTGCATAATGATGTGGCAAGCATTGAAAAATGTGCAGAAAAAATCACCGCACTTGTCCCTGAAGCAAGGGTGACGATCGGTCACGGACAAATGCGGGAACGGGATCTTGAACGGGTGATGTCAGATTTTTATCATCAACGCTTTAATGTGTTGGTCTGCTCCACCATTATTGAAACGGGCATTGACGTGCCAACGGCGAATACCATTATTATTGAACGGGCGGATAATTTCGGTTTGGCTCAACTGCACCAACTGCGTGGACGGGTGGGACGTTCCCATCATCAAGCCTACGCTTATTTGCTCACACCGCCACCAAAATTGATTAGCAAAGATGCAGTAAAACGCCTTGAAGCCCTTGAAAGTTTGGATAATCTCGGGGCTGGCTTTATTTTGGCGACCCACGATTTAGAAATTCGTGGTGCAGGCGAATTACTTGGGCAAGAACAAAGCGGACAAATTGAAAGCATTGGTTTTAGTCTGTATATGGAATTGCTGGAAAGTGCGGTAAAAGCGATGAAAGAAGGGCGTGAACCAAGTTTGGACGAACTCACCCAACAGCAAGTGGACATTGATTTGCGTGTGCCTGCCCTGTTACCTGATGATTATTTAGGCGATGTGAATATGCGGTTGTCATTCTATAAACGCATTGCAGGGGCAGAAAATAAAGCGGCATTGGACGAATTGAAAGTGGAATTGATCGATCGTTTTGGGTTATTGCCCGAACCAACAAAAAATCTATTGCAAATTGCCGAATTGCGTTTAATGGCAAAACGATTAAAAGCCATCAGAATAGATGCTACCGCTCACGGCGGTTTTGTGGAATTTAACCCAACGGCAGATATTGATCCAATGAAATTCTTGGCCTTAATCAAACAACAACCAGCGGTATTTAAATTTGACGGCCCAACGAAATTTAGATTCACCTGCAATTTAGAACAGACAAAAGTGCGGTTGGAATTTGTGGGGAATTTGTTGGGGAGTTTGGTATAAGGTGGGGATTCCCCCACCATAAAAAGATAAGTTTAATATAATGAGTATTACAAAAAAGACATATCAAAATTAAACGGTAATAAATCTTTGATCGAATACGTTTTAAAAATCTCGCCAGAAATAGATGCAAAATAGATTTCGATATTTTGGGCTTGTTTGGTTTCATATTCCAAAATACTTTGCCGACAGGCTCCACAAGGCGGAACCGGGCTATTTTTCATTTCATCTTCTGGTGCCCCCACCACAAATATTTTTAAAATCTTTTGATCGGGATAATTCGCTGATGCCCAATAAATAGTGGTTCTTTCCGCACATAATCCAGAGGGATAGGCTGCATTTTCTTGATTATTGCCTGAAATAATTTCGCCATTTTCCAATAACATGGCACAACCTACTAAAAAATGGGAATAAGGCGCATAGGCTTTCTTTCTCGCAGAGCTGGCAACCTCAAATAGGATTTTCTCAATATCATTTAACTCATGGCATGATTTAAAATTTTCATAGTGGATATTCAGTTGTTTTTGCATTTATTTTTCTCCTCTTGTGTGAGCGTTATTCTAACCCTTTCAACAGCATATAGAAATGATTATTATATTTTTCTTAAAAAGAATAGACCCTTACGGCCTTTTTGCTATACAATTTTAACCACCAAAATTAGCCTAATTCAATAAAAGGGGAAAACCATGTATTTAGATCAAATTAAAGCCGAACTGGTTGAGGCACAAGATGTATTAAATAAATTTGTTGCCGATGAAAACAATATTAAATTGATTCAACAAGCCGCACTACTCATTTCTAACAGTTTCAAACAAGGCGGTAAAGTCCTTTCTTGCGGAAATGGCGGATCCCATTGTGATGCTATGCACTTTGCTGAAGAATTAACTGGCCGTTATCGTGAAAACCGTCCGGGCTACCCTGCCATTGCGATTTCTGATGTGAGCCATTTAAGCTGTGTGAGTAATGACTTTGGCTATGAATATGTGTTCTCCCGTTATGTCGAGGCCGTAGGACAAAAAGGTGATGTATTATTTGGCTTATCGACTTCGGGCAATTCTAAAAATATCTTAAATGCCATTGAAGCCGCTAAAGCCAAAGGTATGAAAGTCATTGCCATGACAGGCAAAGATGGCGGAAAAATGGCAGGATTAGCCGACGTGGAAATCCGTGTTCCACATTTCCGTTATGCGGATCGGATTCAAGAAATTCATATTAAAGTAATTCATATTTTGATGATGTTAATTGAATTTGAAATGGCGAAAAATTCGTAAAAACCCTCACCCTAGCCCTCTCCCAAAGGGAGAGGGGACTTTTTTGTTATTATTATAGATTTGTTTTCCCCTCCGCTCCCTCTGGGATATGGGATAGTTTTGTTATTATAAATTTGTTTTTTTCTCAATCTGCCCCCTCTCCCTCTGGGAGAGGGTTGGGGTGAGGGTGAAAATAAATTATATTTTCAGACAAACGCACCCGCCCCTGCGCTCCAAATGGGGCCCCGTCTAAACCGCCTGAGTGTTTTGGTATTTTTAGCTAAATTTTGCCTGTCTGAGCGTAGCGAGTAAAGAAAAAGTAAGTCGCCCATCGAGCGAAACCCGATCTCAATAAACCTTAAATTATCAATAAAACCACCGCACTTCCCCCCCAAACAATAAATTTTTATTCAAATTCAACATTTCATATTGCATACTTATGCAAAAATAAGTAATATATTTTCACTCAACCAATAAAGAGAATATCCACCAATGACCATTAGTGTTCAAAATCTCAATTTTTTCTACGGCTCAAGCCAAGCACTGTTCGACATAAACCTCAGTGCAGAAGATGGCGATACCGTGGTATTACTCGGCCCCAGTGGGGCGGGTAAAAGTACGTTAATTCGTACCTTGAATTTATTAGAAGTCCCAACGTCAGGGCTATTAAAAATTGCCAATAATCAATTTGATTTATCCCAAAAAAGCGATCCAAAACAGATTTTACAGTTACGTAAAAATGTCGGCATGGTGTTCCAGCAATATAATTTATGGCCACACTTTACGGTATTAGAAAATTTAATCGAAGCCCCCATGAAGATCTTGGGGTTAGACAAGGAAACGGCAAAAAGCCAAGCACTTGAACTATTAACACGTTTACGTTTAGCAGAACATGCGGATCGCTTTCCATTACAGCTTTCAGGCGGTCAGCAACAACGTGTGGCCATTGCTCGTGCGTTGATGATGAAACCGCAAGTGTTGTTATTTGACGAACCTACGGCAGCACTGGATCCTGAAATCACGGCTCAAATCGTGTCGATTATTCAGGAATTACAGGAAACAGGGATTACCCAAGTGATCGTCACCCACGAAGTGTCCATGGCTCGTAAAGTTGCCACTAAAGTGGTGTATATGGAACAAGGGCATATTGTGGAAATGGGCGACGCCAGTTGCTTTGAACATCCACAAACAAAACAGTTTAAACAGTATCTCTCTCACTAACTTTTATATTAATCACAAGGACATAACATGATGAAAAAATTACTTTTAACTGCACTTTTCGCTAGCACCGCATTTGCTGCTCAAGCACAAGATATTAGTTTCGCCATGGAGGCGAGCTATCCTCCTTTTGAAATGACCAATGAAAAAGGTGAAATTATTGGCTTGGATGTGGATGTAGCTAATGCCATTTGTAAAGAAATTCAAGCCAACTGTACTTTCCAAAATCAAGCCTTTGATGCTTTAATTCAAGGATTAAAACAAAAACGTTTTGATGCAGCGATTTCGGCTATTGATATTACGGAAGCTCGTGCTAAACAAGTGTTATTCAGTGATGCTTACTTTGCCAGTGCGGCGACCTTTATTGCCAAAAAAGGCGTGGATTTTAATAGCATTAAAACCGTGGGCGTACAAAATGGTTCAACTTTCCAAAGCTATATTGTGAAAGAAACCCAATATACCCCGAAACCTTATGCCTCTTTGCAAGAAGCGGTATTAGACATTAAAAATGGTCGTATTGATGCGATCTTCGGCGATATGCCTGTGTTGTTAGATATGATTAACAACAACGAGGGCTTGGCCTTTTCTGGTGAAAAAGTGGAAAATTCAAGCTACTTCGGTAATGGCTTAGGGATTGCGGTGAATTTGAAAAATAAAGACTTAGTCGATCAACTCAACAAAGGTCTCGCTGCCGTGAAAGCCAGTGGCGAATATCAAAAAATCTATGATAAATGGATGACGGCGAAATAATGTTTTTCGATTACTTGCCCTTAATGTACGCCGCCACCCTAATGACCTTAGGGTTGGCGGTGTGTTCACTGATTGTGGGGTTATTTTTTTCGCTGATTTTCACCTCACTTGAAATGAATAAAGCCAGTTGTGTGCGAAAACCCACCGCTGTATTCGTTAGTTTGTTGCGTGGGCTACCCGAAATTATTGTGGTCTTGCTGATTTATTTCGGTTCAACGGAATTAGTCGAGAAAATCACCGGTGAATATGTAGAATTTAGTGCCTTTAGTTGCGGTGTGTTAGCCCTTTCTCTGATTTTTGCCGCTTATGCCTCGCAATCCTTGCGTGGGGCTATTCAGGCGATTCCAGTGGGGCAATGGGAAAGTGGGGCTGCACTGGGGTTAAGTCGGCCTTATACCTTTATTCGCTTGGTGTTACCGCAAGTTTGGCGACATGCTTTGCCCGGATTAAGCAACCAATGGCTAGTGTTGTTAAAAGATACCGCCTTGGTGTCGTTAATTGGTGTCAGTGATTTAATGCGTCAGGCAGAATTAATTAATACTCGCACCCATCAGCCGTTTACGTGGTATGCACTCGCTGGGTTAATTTATTTAGCGATTACTCTGATTAGCCAAGTGTTTATTCGCAAACTTGAAGTGCGTTTTACCCAATTTGAGCGTGGGGTGAGATAATGTGGCAAGATTATTTATCGGTGATCGCACAAGGGATCCCAACCAGTTTGTTATTAACCGCCGTGTCGTTGACGATTGCTTTTTTATTGGCCGTGGTGCTGACCTTTTTACTTTCCTTGGGGAATAAATGGGTAAAAAGTGCGGTGAATTTTTATCTAGTTTTATTCACTGGCACGCCGTTATTGGTACAATTCTTTCTGATTTATTCGGGACCGGGGCAATTTCAATGGATTGTGGATAGTCCGTTATGGTTGTGTTTATCTGACGCTTGGTTTTGTGCCATGTTAACCTTGGCATTAAACAGTGCCGCCTATTCAACTCAACTGTTTCATGGTGCGGTGAAAGCGATTTCCAAAGGCCAATGGGAAAGCTGTTCTGCCTTGGGGTTAAGCCGTTGGCAAACGCTGAAAATTTTGGTACCTTATGGTTTAAAACGAGCCTTACCGTCTTATACTAATGAGATTATTTTAGTCTTTAAAGGGACATCACTGGCATCCACGATTACGATTATGGATATTATGGGCTATGCGAAACAGTTGTATGGTACGGAATATGATGCGATTACGATTTATGGGTTGGCAGGGTTGATTTATCTTGTGATTACGGGGATTGCGACTTATTTTTTACGCCGTTTGGAAAGACGAGTGTTGCGGTTTGAGCGGTTGGAAGTGACAAAAGCGTAAATATTTTTTGTTGTTTTTGTCATGATTTTTGGGGTTATTAAGATCGGATTTCGCCGATGGCGACTTACTTTTTCTTTACTCGCTACGCTCGCCCTTCGGGCCGTTGGCATAGCCAACGTTCAAAATCCTTTGGATTTTGTGCTCGTGCAAAGCAAAAGTAAGCAAAAAGAAAGCACGCCCTGATTTTGCCTTGTTTCCTGAAAAGGATTCAATTTGCTTAACGGAAAAGTTGTAAACTCGCTACGCTCAAACAGTACAACTTTTCCTACAAATTAAATCCTTTTCAGGCGGCAAAGACGGGGACTTGCAGGGGAGGACTATGTATCTGCCCTTGTAACAATCCCCTCTCCCTTTGGGAGAGGGCTAGGGTGAGGGTAAAAAATGTTTCAAACAAATTGGCTTTGGTTCGCTATCGGTTCTGCTTTTTTCGCAGGATTAACGGCTATTTTCGGTAAACTCGGTGTAGAGGGCATGAATAGCAATTTGGCGACGTTCATCCGTACTATCGTCATTTTCTTTGTGGTAGCTGGCATTATCACCATGCGAAACGAATGGCAACTGCCCCAACATATTGCGGCTCGTCCGTTCACCTTTCTTATTCTATCGGGTATTGCCACTGGGCTTTCATGGCTTTGTTATTATCGAGCCTTACAACTTGCCCCCGCCTCTTGGGTGGCACCTATTGATAAACTCAGCGTGGTAATTGCGATTATTTTAGGCATTGTGGTGCTTGGTGAACCCTTTAGCCTGAAACTTTTAATGGGATCGATTTTGATTTTATCTGGGGTATTAGTCTTAGCTTTGTAATAAAAGCAGCTCGGCTAAATCCGTTATTTCCACCGTTGGCAATAACGTTGCATCACTAAATTGAGTAATCCCTTTGCCCGATAAATTCAACCACACCGCCTGACAGCCTGCTTGAATTGCCCCTTTTACGTCTGTATCCAAATTATCACCCACATGCAAAATCTCGCTCGGCTTTATCCCAAAATGTTGGGCCGTTTGCTGAAATAAATCGGCGTCGGGTTTGGCTCGTCCTTGTACGCCGGCGGTTAAAACCAACTCAAATTGATTTAACCCAATGCGTTCAGGCACCACATTGCCGTTAGTAATAACAGCCAAGGGAACCTGTTGTTTCAGTTGATTGAGGACATCAAGGTTTTGTTGGGGTACATCAATTTGATGTCGCCAATGGAGAAAATGTGCAATACAATCTTGCGAAATTTTCTCAATTTCCACCGCACTTTTACCGTATTTTTGCAGTAACCTATGGATCGTTTTAATTCGCCATTGGGTCACATTTTCACAAAAAATGGGATCTTGTTGAAAAATCTGTTTTTTACAGTCAAACCACATTTCATTGCTAAATTCTGCAATTTGGCTGGCATTTCGCAGAAATTCAATACATTTTTGTTCAGCCTGATAAATCACTGGCACATTATCATAAAGCGTATCGTCAAGATCAAAACTGATCACTTTAAATGGGGTCAAAGTGCGGTAAAAAATCATGCTATTTTCCTATTTTCTTTTGGCTCGAGGATGTGCTTGATCATACACATCAGCTAAATGTTTAAAATCCAAATGGGTGTAAATTTGCGTGGTGGCTAAATTGCTATGCCCTAATAATTCTTGCACCGCACGCAGATCGGAGCTAGCCTCCAACATGTGAGTGGCAAAAGAATGGCGTAGTTTGTGCGGATTTAAATGTGCGTTTAGTCCTTGCCGAATTCCCCAAATTTCCATCCGTTTTTGAATGGAGCGGTGCGACATGCGATTGCCGAGCGAACTCACAAACAAGGCATCGTCTTTCGGGTTAAATAATAACCGCACTTTGAGCCAATCTTGAATGGCGGTTGACGCATGGCGACCAAAGGGCAAAATCCGTTCTTTGTTGCCTTTCCCCAACACTCGCACTTCTCGAGTGCGTAAATTCAAACTGCTTAAATCTAAACCTTGCAATTCCGATAAACGTAACCCAGAACTGTACATCAATTCCAACATTGCCCGATCTCGTACATCAATGGGTTCTTTACTGTGATTATTCAACAGTTTAGCCACTTGCTCATTATCAATATTTTTCGGCAAATGCTTACCCTGTTTCGGGGCAGAAATGCCGACCGCAGGATTGACTTTCAGTTGTTCTTGCACCACCAAATAGCTTAAGAATTGACGCAAAGCCGACAACCGAAGTGCAAGGCTTTTTTCGTGTAAGCCTGCTTTTTTGCTACTGGCTAACACAAATCTCACCACACTTGGAGTGACCTGTTGCCATGTTTGAATGCCTTGTTCATTGAGCAACGTCAACACGGCAGTTAATTGCCGTTGGTAATTTTCCAAAGTATGTGGGCTAAGTTGGCGTTCAATCCGCAAAAAATCATAGTATTTTTGTAGCCAAGTTTGCATATTATTTCTCACAAGCGAACAGCCAACGGTGCAAATGCAGTTCCACGATATTGACCAAATGGGACAAAAAGGCGGTGTCTTGCCCATTGTAAAAATGTTGTGTATCTCGTGCCGAAAACAGCAAAATGCCGTTGGCTTGATGTTGATTCGGTTTCACGCCCAATAAACAGCACGCCACCGATCCCACTGGCAATTCGTCTAGGAAAAACAGCAAGGATTTTTCCCGATTGCTTAATTCGCCCAAATAAAAACGGCGTAACCCAAAGCGTTCAAGGCGGATCCATTCAAAGCCTTTACGATCCAACCAGTAATTTTCGCCGATCTGCTCCCCTTGCCATTTATCCCGAAATAACAATAACTTAACCTGTTGTAAATCAAATTTTTTCGCCCATTGATTTAACACCTCCACCCCTTGTTCAAGGGTTTCCGCACTGGCTAATTTTTTCTGTAACGGCATTAAAGCAAAGAAAATATCCTGTTCTTGATGGGCTAAATTTTGAAAGATCGCCAACTCCGCTTGCAAAGTTTTAATCTGTTCACGCTGGCGTTCTAATTGCATTTCCACTAAGGACAGCGACCCTTTTTGGGCATGGGGAATAACCAGATTGTCTAATAAATCCAAATGCTGGGCAAAAAAGTGCGGTGTGTTTTGCAGAAATTTGACCACTTGTTGTTCCAATTCATTTTCGTCCACAACATTATTCCTTAAGATTTCAGCCCAAAATGCGATAGCAATAAAGATACATCATTCAACCATTATTGACAATCCCAATATCCACATCAAATAACCTAATTTTAATTTTTAAAAAAATCCAATTGTGCAAAAAAAAAACGATTGTAGAATATTGTTTGTTCAATAGAACAAATTACTTAAATTTACATTTTCACATAATAGGAGTTAAAAATGGCAGGTGAATATTTTAAAGATGGTTATATTTTCGACTCTCGTCATACACGTTTAGGACGAATTAATGGGGATTATGTTGAAGATTCTCGCTTTTCTCGACTAGGGCGAATTAATGGTAACTATATTGAAGATGCTCGTTTTTCACGACTAGGGCGAGTTGATGGTCAATATGTACAAAATTCACGCTATTCTAATATTGGCAAAGTTTCAGATTTTACCATTAAAGGCATTGAGCGAGAAAAAGATGCAATGATTGCCGCCGTTTATCATTTTCTAATTAAAAAAATTTTCTAACCCTAACACGTCAATGTGTTGCACCTTTTAGCACATTGGCGTGTTTTTTAAGGATATATTAAAATGCCCAAGCAAGACGATTTTTTAAGCACCATCAATGCGTTAGTTGATGAAAGTACATTAATGACACATCGTTACTATTCTTTTGATTTTTGTTATGCCCATTTTCACCCAAGCAATACCACATCACGTCATGATGTAAAATTAGGCTGCTATATTTTATGGGGCTATTTATCCAGTTGGGGCATGTTGCGAGCCAGTTTTTTATTGCAAAAAAATCCACTTTATTTAAAAGAGTTGGTGGACTTTATTCTTAAACAAGATAACGCACTTTGGGATACAGAAATTAAACCCGAGAATTTTGAGCGTATTTTGCAACTATATAAAGAGGTGAAAAAACGGATTATTGAAAATAATGAACGTGATATTGTGTTAGTCACCAAAATCTTATTAGGCGTATTTGCTATTGCGCCTGCTTACGACTTTTATTTCAGTCAAACGTTCAAAAAACTTGCCAAAACTTATTCAGACAAAAATTGTAGTTTTGGTGCATTTAATCAACATTCTTTAGAAATTATCTATCAATTTTCCCTTGATCATCAAGAAGAAATTCAAGCCTTGAAAACAAAATTAAAGGTCAAGGATTTTGCAGGCACACAAACACCTTTGACTTATAGCACGGCTAAAATTGTTGATATGTATGGATTTTACCATTCATTTAAAGATAAATTAAACCCCAACAATAAGGAACATCATCATGAATAAGGTGAATGAAAAAATTGCTTCTTTCGTCTATGGAAAGGTATTTAATCAATTTATTTTGTTGATTATTATCGTCAATGCCATTGTTTTAGGCCTAGATACCAATCCTAAATTCAGTGCCATATTTTCCGATTTAATCTATTGGAGCAATGAAATTTGTTTGGGCATATTTACCATTGAGCTTATTCTCAAACTCTATGTTAGCAAACTCAAATTTTTCAAAAATGGCTGGAATCTCTTTGATTTTCTGATTGTATCCGCCTCGTTATTTGCTGAATCTAGCATTCTTTCCGTATTCCGTATTTTCCGTTTATTGAGAGTGTTACGGATTATTTCCGTCGTACCCAAAATGCAACGTATTTCTACGGCATTGATTAATAGCATTAAACCCATGCTCGGCGTCGCCGTTTTATTAGGCATTGTTTACTATGTCTATGCGGTTTTAATTACCAATTTATACGGTGCTGATTTTCCAGAATGGTTTGGTTCATTTAGTGAAACTTGCTATACCCTATTCCAAATTATGACTTTTGAAAGTTGGTCAATGGGGATTGTACGCCCGATTATGGAAAAAGACCCTAATGCTTGGGCGGTATTTATTAGTTTTATTATTATTGCCACCTATGTGGTTTTAAATTTGGTGATTGGTATTATCGTTGATTCCCTGAATGAAATTAAATCTGACAACAGTGAAGAACAATTACATCATCAGATTCACAATTTAGAAAAACAACTTGCTGAAATTAAAGCATTGTTACTTAAGCAAAAATAAGTAGAGAACAAACAATAAAATGCGTGATGGGGTTAATTTCATCACGCATTTTTTACTTGGCAAAATTCAGAAAAATTCCCCTAAAGTTTAATCACGCCATCATAAATATGGGTTGCAGATCCTGTCATATACAGTGGCTGTCCCTCCCCTTGCCATTCAATTTGCAAACTGCCTCCGGGTAAATCCACTTGCACATTGTTATCTAGCAAGCCTTGCATAATGCCAACCGCCGCAGCGGCACAAGCGCCACTGCCACAAGCCTGTGTTTCACCTGCACCACGTTCATACACTCGCAATTTAATATGCTGACGATTGACCACTTGCATAAAGCCCACATTGACTCGTTCGGGAAAACGTTCGTGATTCTCGAGCAAGGGACCGAGTTGTTCAACGTTGGCGGTTTGCACATCATCCACTTGCACCACACAGTGCGGATTGCCCATAGATACGGCTCCGGCAAACACGGTTTGAATATCGGTGCGTAAAATATAGTTTTTCTCAAATTTATTGGCAATAAACGGAATTTTTGACGGTTGCCAAATGGGTTCACCCATATTGACTCGCACGTTGTCATCGTCCAACACCGATAAAATCATTTTGCCTTTTGCCGTGCTGACCGCAATGTCTTTTTTATTGGTTAAGCCTTTGAGCGTGACAAAACGAGCAAAACATCTCGCTCCATTGCCACATTGCGACACTTCGCTCCCATCGGCGTTGAAAATGCGATAATGAAAATCCAATTCGGGATCGTAAGGCGGTTCCACGATTAACAGTTGATCAAAGCCAATCCCCCTATGGCGATCGGCAAGTTTTTTAATCAATTCTTCGGGAAAATAGGCATTTTGCGTAACCGCATCCACCACCACAAAATCATTGCCCAAGCCGTGCATTTTGGAAAACTGCATTGTTTTCGTCCTTAAAATTCGTTGCTATTGTTAGGCATTATAATGGGCAATGGGCGTTGAGTAAATCTCGGTATTTGTTTTTAGCAGAAAGGCGATAAAAATCACAATTTAATTTAACATAATCCTTGAAATTGCCAAAATTGGGAGCATATTGATCTTGACAGTAACAACAACCTAATTTTAAGGAAATGCTATGAATATTGAAAAATTTACCACTAAATTCCAACAAGCCCTTGCCGAAGCACAATCTTTGGCTTTGGGTAAAGATAATCAGTTTATTGAACCTGTGCATTTATTGACCGCACTATTAAATCAACAAGACGGTTCAATTGCTCCGATTTTAACCGCATCTGGGGTGAATTTGAGTTTATTACGCAATGAATTAAATAATGAACTCAATAAGTTACCACGAGTATCGGGTAATGGTGGTGATGTGCAGATTTCTCGGCAGTTGGTGAATATCTTAAATCTTTGCGACAAAATCGCTCAACAGCAACAAGACAAATTTATTTCATCTGAAATTTTCTTGTTAGCAGCGTTAGAAGATAACGGTAGCTTGAGCCAGATTTTACGCAAGTGCGGTGTAAAAAAAGAGAGTTTACAACAAGCGATTAAACAAATTCGTGGGGGTCAGAAAGTGGACGATCAAAATGCAGAAGAAAGCCGTCAGGCATTGCAAAAATACACCATTGATTTAACCGAACGGGCAGAGTCAGGCAAGCTCGATCCTGTGATTGGGCGTGATGAAGAAATTCGCCGTGCCATTCAGGTGTTGCAACGCCGTACCAAAAACAACCCTGTGTTAATTGGTGAACCGGGCGTAGGGAAAACCGCCATTGTAGAAGGCTTGGCACAACGCATTGTCAACGGCGAAGTGCCTGAAGGCTTGAAAAATAAACGAGTGCTTTCCCTTGATATGGGGGCGTTAATCGCTGGGGCGAAATACCGCGGTGAATTTGAAGAGCGGTTAAAAGCGGTGTTGAAAGAGTTGGCTCAAGAAGAAGGTCGGGTGATTTTATTTATTGATGAAATTCACACGATGGTTGGGGCCGGTAAAACCGATGGAGCAATGGATGCAGGAAATTTGTTGAAACCGTCCTTGGCTCGGGGTGAATTGCATTGCGTGGGGGCGACTACGTTGGACGAATATCGTCAATATATTGAAAAAGATGCTGCTTTGGAACGCCGTTTCCAAAAAGTGTTTGTGGACGAGCCGACTGTTGAAGATACCATTGCGATTTTGCGTGGTTTGAAAGAGCGTTATGAGTTGCATCACCATGTGCAAATCACCGACCCAGCCATTGTGGCGGCGGCAACGCTTTCCCATCGTTATATCTCGGATCGTCAGTTGCCTGACAAAGCCATTGATTTAATTGATGAAGCAGCCAGTTCCATTCGCATGGAAATTGATTCTAAACCGCAACCATTGGATAGACTCGATCGCCGTATTATCCAATTAAAATTGGAACAACAGGCGTTGAAAAAAGAAGAAGACGATGCCAGCCGTAAACGCTTGGCAACCTTGGAAACGGAGCTAGCGGAAAAAGAACGGGAATATGCGGAGCTGGAAGACGTATGGAAAAGCGAAAAAGCCGCCCTTTCTGGCACACAACATATTAAAGCAGAGTTAGAAAATGCTCGTACCCAAATGGAGCAAGCTCGCCGTGTTGGCGATTTGAATAAGATGTCCGAATTGCAATATGGCATTATTCCAAATCTTGAAAAACAGTTAGCGGAAGTGGATAAAGCTGATGGTAAAGAAATGACTTTGTTGCGTAATCGTGTAACAGACGAAGAAATTGCTGAAGTGCTTTCTCGTGCCACAGGGATTCCTGTTTCTCGCATGATGGAGGGAGAAAAAGAAAAATTGTTGCGAATGGAAGATGAATTGCATAAACGGGTGATCGGGCAAGGTGAAGCCGTGGAAGCCGTTGCCAATGCCATTCGCCGTAGTCGGGCTGGGCTTTCTGATCCAAATCGTCCGATTGGCTCATTCTTGTTCCTAGGTCCAACTGGGGTGGGTAAAACCGAGCTTTGCAAGACCTTGGCGAACTTCTTATTTGATGATGAAGATGCGATGGTGCGGATCGATATGTCCGAATTTATGGAAAAACATAGCGTATCTCGCTTGGTTGGCGCACCTCCAGGCTACGTGGGCTATGAAGAGGGTGGTTATTTAACCGAAGCCGTTCGCCGCCGTCCGTATTCCGTCATTTTATTAGACGAAGTGGAAAAAGCACACCACGATGTGTTTAACATTTTATTGCAAGTGTTGGATGATGGACGGTTAACCGATGGACAAGGTCGTACGGTGGATTTTCGTAATACGGTAGTGATTATGACTTCGAACTTGGGCTCCGATTTAATTCAAGAAAATAAAAACTTGGGTTATGATGGTATGAAAGAAATTGTGATGTCCGTGGTGGGTTCACACTTCCGCCCTGAATTTATCAACCGTATTGATGAAACCGTGGTGTTCCACCCTCTTGCCAGAGAAAACATTAAAGCCATTGCTCAAATTCAATTAGCACGCTTAACTAAACGTATGGCTTATCATGGCTATCAATTGCAATTTAGCGATGCCTTGTTAAATTTCATTGGTGAAGTGGGTTACGATCCAATTTACGGGGCCAGACCATTGAAACGAGCGATTCAACAAGAAATCGAAAATCCATTGGCACAACAAATCTTGTCGGGTAAATTGTTACCAGATCAAGTGATTACGGTGGATTATGTGAATGGTCAAGTGGTGACTGTTCAGTAAAAGGACAATCATGGACTTGAAATTTAAAATGAAAGGCTTATAATTAAAAAAGGTCGTGAGCAGGTAGCGAGCCTGCCCACTTCCTAGCCGTTTAGGCTATATTATTGAAAATTGCAATCAGTAAATCAAACACCGCTAATGTTCTTAAACTGATTGCCCCTACTAGCAGAATTGCTAGTATTATCAGAGCAATAATTTCTGATACTTTCACATAAATCACCTCCTTAGTGCTATATTGCTAAGGCGACTAGGCAAAGTGCTATTGGCGTAGCACTTTGCTTGCCCCATAGCACGAAAGGAATTATACACAACCCCCTGTCTATATGTCTAGGGGTTTGTTATTTTCTCCTCCTAAATTCTTGTTATTTTCTTGAAAATAAAAAATATTCTTTATCTCATTGGATGAATTTGCTACAATTCGCCATTCAATTGAAATTAATTATCAATTAGTTTTTTATTATTTAGACAAGGAAAGTGGCTATGCCAGCATTATTTGATTTTTTAAAAAGTTACAGTGATTTTATTATCATCGGATTACTCTGCTTAATGAGCTTTGTTATGGTTTGGTTTGTGATTGAACGTTATATTTTCCTGAGCAAAATCAAAGTCAGCAGTTACAGTAATATTCATGCTTTAGATATCGATCTTCATCGTCATTTAACCATCATTTCTACCATTGGGGCCAACGCACCTTATATTGGTTTATTAGGGACCGTAATTGGTATTTTATTAACTTTCTATGACCTCGGTAATTCCGCTGGGGATATTGATGCAGCCGCCATTATGTTACATCTTTCTTTAGCCTTAAAAGCCACTGCTATCGGTATTTTAGTGGCGATTCCGTCCATGGTATTTTACAGTGCGTTAGGACGCAAAGTGGAAGTCAGCCGTTTAAAATGGAAAGCATTAAATAGCTCAAAACATATTGAACAATAATGACGGAGCCATGGTTAAATGAAAAAATTTGATGAAATTAACATTATTCCGTTCATTGATATTATGCTGGTTTTACTGGCGATTGTCTTGATTACTGCGTCTTTTATTTCACAAGGGAAAATTCAGGTTAACGTGCCTAAAGCCTCACAAACCGTGGCTTTTAAGTCTGATGATTTGGCCAAATTATTAACCGTCACAGAACAGGGTGAAATCTTTTTTAACGATAAACCCATTACACAAGAGGCCTTAGAACAAGAAGTGGCCAGTTGGGATAAAACCCAGAAAGTGACGTTAAAAGTAGATGCCAATGCGGTATTCCAAGATTTTGTGTCGATTACCGATTTAATGGCCAAAAATCAAATTACCAATGTCGCCATTGTGACCATGAAAGACAAAGGCAAGTAAGATGAAAAAAGATTCATTACTGGGTTTTGTCGGTTCATTTTGTGTTCACGGTGGATTAGTGGCGGCGGTACTCTCTCTTGTGGTGAATCAAGATACGGCCAACAATCAAGTGGCTGGCGTGTTAGATACCAGTATCTCCATGCAAATGATGATGGCCACGACGGTTGAGGAACCCGTGCCGGAACCCGAAGTGGAACCGCAAAAAGAACCCGAACCGGAAAAAGTGGAGGTGGTTGCGGATCCGACCTTGAAACCAAAACCAGAAAAGCCGAAAGAACCAGAGAAGAAAAAAGAAAAGCCAAAGGAAAAACCGAAAGAGAAACCTAAGGAAAAGCCGAAAGAAAAACCCAAAGAACCCGTAAATAAAGTGATTGCTAAACCTGATCCTAATGCCGTAAAAGCAGACGCTGTCAGGGAGGGAAATGCGGCGGTAAACTCACAAGCGACGTCAACTTCCAATAAAGCAACAACCAATAACCCCAATTTAGCGGGAAGTGGTAACAATACGTCAGAAATTAGCGCCTATCAAAGTGCTTTAAGACGTGAAATTGAACGCCATAAAAAATATTCTCAACGTGCGAAAATGATGAGAAAGCAAGGCGTGGTGGTGATTGTGTTTAATCTGGCTGCAGACGGTTCCATTAGTGGTGCCAGAGTATCAAAATCATCAGGCTCGGAAGATTTAGATAATTCTGCCTTGCAAGCAGTACAAAGTGCCAGATCCATTGGCCCTCGTCCTGCAGGCATGGGAAGTTCGGTTAGCGTGCCAGTACAATTTAAAATTCAATAGTCTATTATCTTAAAAGGCTGAATTCAGATAGGTTGAATTCAGCTTTTTTGTTGGGTTAAATATGATAACATAACCCCGATTAAATCAATTATTTTATGGGTATTTCACCATGTTCAAGAAAATACAAAATATCATCAATAAACCTTTCCGCCTTGGTATTAATCTGTCAAATCAAGTGCGGTTAAAAAATAGCAATTTTTCGGTTATCTCGAGTAATTGCAACGGTGCCTTAATTTTGCATGATCTTCATCAGCCCTTTAATTCGCCGTTCGTTAATCTTTATCTGGAACCTGATGATTTCATTCGTTATTTAAGCAATATTGAATACTATAACAATCAGGAATTAACCATTGTAAAAAGTGATAAAAATTATCCTGTCGGACAATTAGCCGATCTTCGGATCTACTTTGTACATTATCATTCCGAACAACAAGCTAAACAAAAATGGCAAGAACGAACTAAACGGATAAATTGGAATAATCTTTTTATTATCATGACCGATCGTGATGGTTGCACTTATCAGCATTTGCAACAATTTGACGCACTCCCCTTTGCTAACAAAGTGGTATTTACCCACAAACCTTATCCAGAATTGAAATCTGCCTTTTATATCAAAGGCTTTGAGCAACAAGAACAAGTCGGCGATCTGTTTGATTATGTGGGATGGAATGGCAAAAAATATTATGATCAGTTTGATTACGTGACTTGGTTTAATCAACAAGAAAGTGCATAACCATGCACTTTTACTACAATTCTCGCCGGCCTAAAAAGGAGTGAGTTAATGTGGTGCCATCGACCATTTCCAACTCACCACCCACTGGAATACCATGTGCAATACGACTCGCTTTAATACCCTGTTGTTGGCAAATTTCCGCAATATAATTGGCCGTCGCATCTCCCTCAATGGTGGGGTTGGTGGCTAAAATCACTTCATTAAATTGTTCAGACTGCAAACGTTGTTGTAATAAATCTAACCCAATTTCTCGTGGGCCAATACCATCCAAGGGAGATAAATGCCCCATTAACACAAAATAACGCCCTGAAAATTGCCCTGTTTGTTCAATGGCTTGAATATCAGCTGGCATTTCCACGACACAAAGCAAACCTGAATTTTGACGACGTGGGTTGTCGCAAATATTGCAAATTTCTTCTTCTGTAAAAGTACGACAATGAGCACAATGCCCAATTTTTGACATGGCATCCGTTAACGCTCGAGCAAGATTCATGCCACCACTGCGATCACGTTGCAATAAATGATAAGCCATACGTTGAGCAGACTTTGGCCCCACACCTGGCAAACAACGTAAATGTTCCACTAAATTTTCCAGTAGCGGACTACTTTGCATAGAAATTCCTTAGAAATACACCGCACTTTTAAAAAAGTGCGATAAAAACGCCTCTCCCTCTGGGAGAGGTTGGGTGAGGGTTAGAACGGCATTTTAAAGCCAGCAGGTAAGTTCATACCTGCGGTTAATCCTGCCATTTTCTCTTTTTGCAATTCTTCTGCACGACGAACCGCATCATTGAACGCTGCAGCAATTAAATCTTCTAGCATTTCTTTGTCATCTTCCATTAAACTTGGATCGATTTCAATACGGCGGCAATTATGTGCACCATTGACGGTAATTTTAACTAGCCCAGCTCCTGATTCACCAGTCACTTCCAGTTGAGCCACTTCTTCTTGCATTTTTTGCATGCGTTCTTGCATTTGCTGTGCTTGTTTCATCAAGCCACCAAGGCCGCCTTTTCCTAACATCTGTTATTCCTTATTTATTGGTAAAAAGTGAGCGTATTTTAGCGTATCAACCGACTTTCTACAAGCGAACCGCAAAAGTAAACCACATTTTACTTATACTAACCTGACGGCGAGTTCACTGTTGCCATGGCTAAAAATTCATCAAAAAAGGTCGGGAATGTTTTCGCCGTGCATTTTGGATCTAAAATAGTCACTTCCGTATTCGACAAGGCAATCAAGGCAAAACACATGGCCATGCGGTGATCGTTATAGGTTTCAATTTCAGCATGTTTAAATTGATCCAAAGCTAACGGCTGAATGCGAATAAAATCATCCCCCTCTTCTACGGTTGCCCCAACCTTTCTCAGTTCTGTTGCCATTGCGGTTAAACGGTCAGTTTCTTTCACTCGCCAGTTGTAAATATTGCGAATACAGGTTTCCCCTTTGGCAAACAGTGCGGTGGTCGCAATGGTCATGGCGGCATCAGGAATATGGTTCATATCCATATCAATGCCCACTAAATCGCCTTGTTCCGCTTGAATAAAATCCTCGCCCCAAGTGATTTTTGCCCCAATTTTCTCCAATACATCCGCAAATAAACGGTCACCTTGAATGCTGTTTTTCCCTACACCAGTGACTTTTACCTTGCCTTTGATCGCCCCCGCAGCTAAAAAATAAGACGCAGATGACGCATCCCCCTCCACTAAAAAATGGCGTGGCGATTGATATTGCTGATTGCCTTTCACAATAAAACGTTGATATTGTTGATTTTCCACGTTGACACCGAAAATCTGCATCATATTTAAGGTAATATCAATATAAGGTTTAGACACTAGCTCGCCGATAATTTCAATTTCCATGTCATCCGTGGCGAGCGGTGCAGCCATTAACAGTGCGGTTAAAAATTGCGAAGAAACCGAGCCATCAATTTTGACCTTTCCGCCTTTTAGACCCGTATTACGAATAGCAATGGGTGGATAGCCATCTTGTTCTAAATATTGAATATCTGCCCCCGCTTGCAATAATGCCTCTACTAAATGCTTAATCGGGCGTTCTTTCATGCGTGGTTCGCCAGTGAGCACAATCTCACTTGATGTCGCATTTGGACTGGCTAAACAAAGTGCCGCCGCAAGCGGTCGCATTGCCGTGCCTGCATTGCCTAAAAATAAGGCTAGCCCACTTTGCCATTGAAATGCACCGCCTAAACCTTGCACTTCACAAACGGATTTATCTTCAGAAAGCTGATAATTTACACCAAGCTGTTTTAAGGCGTTTAACATATGGCGAACGTCATCACTGTCTAATAAATTCGTGACTTTGGTCGTGCCGTTGGCTAAAGCAGCCAATAATAAAGCACGGTTAGATAGGCTTTTGGAACCGGGTAAATTGATGGTGCCTTCAATATGAGAGATTGGGTTTAGGGTGATTTTTTCCATTTTTATACCTATAAAATACAGCCTCTCCCTTTGGGAGAGGACGAAGAAAATTGCGTAGAAATTTTCGGGAGGTGAGGGTTGTTTACCCTCACCCTAGCCCTCTCCCAGAGGGAGAGGGAATTTATTTAGTTTAGCGTTAATACTTTCTCAACTGCGGTGAAAAACCGTTGATTTTCTTCCGGCAAACCAATGCTCACTCGCAAATAATTTGGCATACCATAACCTGCGATTGGGCGAACAATCACGCCCTCATGCAATAAGGCTTGATAAATTGGTGCCGCTGGTTGTTTAAAATCAATGGTAATAAAATTGCCTTTAGACGGAATATAATCCAAACCATGCTGTTGACAAAAGGTTTCGTAACGTTGCATTTCTAAACGGTTATTTTCCGCCACCTGTTGCACAAAAACATCATCTTTTAACACCGCAATGGCTGCCGCTTGTGCCAAACTGTTGACATTAAACGGCTGACGTACACGATTAAAAAGATCGGCAATTTCTGGATTAGACACCGCATAACCGATACGCAATCCTGCTAAACCATAGGCTTTTGATAGCGTGCGAGAAATCACTAAATTCGGGTATTTTTTCAACAATCCAAAAGAATCCACTCGTTCATGTTCTGCAGTAAATTCAGTATAAGCCTCATCTAACACCACAATAATGCGTTCAGGTACTTGACGTAAAAAATCGTCAATTTCAGTTTCAGTTAAAAAATTCCCTGTAGGGTTATTCGGATTAGCAATATAAATTAATTTGGTTTTGTCATTGATCGCTGCTAAAAAGCCGTCTAAATCATGCCCCCAGTTTTTTGCTGGAATTTCACGAGCCACGGCATTAATGGCTTTAGTAACCAACGGATAAACAATAAACGCATATTGCGAATAAATAATTTCATCTTGTTCCGTAGCAAAGGTGTGAGCCACTAATTCAATAAAATCATTGGAGCCGTTAGCCAAGGTAATTTGCTCTGGCTGCACCGCAAATTTTTCCGCAATACAATGCTTTAACGCAAAGCCATTACTGTCGGGATAACGAGTGAGTTCATCAAGTTGGTTAATAATCGCTTGTTTGGCACTTGCTGGAAAACCAAAAGGATTTTCATTGGACGCCAGTTTAATAATATTGGCAATGCCCAATTCTCGTTCTAATTCTTCAATGGGTTTGCCTGCTTGATAAGGAGACAGGGATTGCACCCCTTGATTGGCTAAAGGTAAAAATTTCATAAAAATTGACCGCAGTTTAGGTTAAAAATGGGGCGAACGCTCGCCCAAATAGATTAAATATTAAGCATTTTCTTGTGCAAATTTCTGCATAAACGCAATTAAGGCTTGTACACCCTCAATCGGCATGGCATTGTAAATAGACGCACGCATACCGCCCAAGACTTTATGCCCTTTTAAGGCTTGTAAGCTGGCTTGAGTGGCCTCGGCAACAAATTTGGCATTCAGTTCGTCATTATCCGTGGTAAAAGTGACATTCATAATAGAACGGTTTTCTTCCGCCACATAATTACGATAAAAGCTGTTATTGTTCAAATAATGATATAACAATTCTGCTTTGGCACGATTGCGTTGTTCAGCCGCCTCCAAACCGCCTGTGGCTAACAAATGTTTAAACACCAAGCTACAAAGATACCAAGCAAAGGTTGGGGGTGTATTAATCATAGAATCGGACTTGGCTTGTACCGCATAATTCCAAATAGACGGTGTTTCCTTGCGAGCATGACCAATTAAATCTTCACGCACAATCACCAAAGTAATCCCCGACGGCCCCATATTCTTTTGAGCACCCGCATAAATCACACCAAATTTGCTAATATCAATATGACGAGAAAGAATATCAGAGGACATATCCGCCACCAAGACCGCATTGCCCACATTTGGCACATCAAAAATTTCCACGCCACTAATGGTTTCATTGGTGCAGTAATGCACATAATCATATTGTTCGGCAATATCAGTAAAATCCAAGCGTTCTACTCGCAAAGTGCGGTCAGAATTTAAGATATTTATTTCATCAACATGAGTAAAATTCGCTGCCTCTTTGGCTGCCACAGATGACCAATGTCCATCCACCAAATAAAGGGCTTTGCCTTTGTGATTGGCTAAATTCATTGGTACCGCCGCAAATTGCCCCCTTGCACCGCCTTGTAAAAACAAGACTTTATAATTATCTGGAATCCGAAATAATTCACGTAAATCTTTCTCACATTGCGTAATCATTTCCATAAAATACTTGCCACGATGGCTCACTTCCATCACGGACGTCCCCTGTGCTTGCCAGTTTAATAATTCGGCTTGGGCTTGTTCTAATACGGCGGTCGGGATCATTGCGGGACCGGCACTAAAATTAAAGATTTGTGTCATGGCGACTTCCTGTGTTTAATGTTGCATTTTCTATTAAAATAATTGTTATGTTTTACCACCACAACCGCCGATAGGCAACGAATTTTTCACGAAATCCCCTGAAAAAATTGATCTTAACCATAAATTCTGCATTAACACTTTGACGAAACTGACAAAAAAGGATAAATTAAGCTATCTTTTTTAATAGTGAGTACAAAATTATGGAAAATGTGAATAAACAATCCTTCCAAGACGTTTTAGAATATGTGCGTTTATATCGTCAACGTAATAAGTTATTACGTGAAATTGGCGATAATGACCGCAAAATTCGTGACAATAAAAAACGTTTGTTGTTATTGGATAATTTGAACGAGTATATTCGTGACGATATGAGTATTGCGGATGTGCGTGCGATTATCGAAAATATGCATGATGACTATGAAGGCCGTGTGGATGATTATATGATCAAAAACGCCGATCTTTCCAAACAACGCCGTGAAATCAAAGCAAAAATGAAAGAGCAAAATAAAGCTCATGCGGCTTTATTAGGCAAAAACAACAAATAATTTTGCTTTAACATATACCTTTAAAGAGCCTATAACAAAATGGGGGATAGGCTCCTCTCCCCCAATTCCACGCCTATCACTGCAATTTTTTGATTTCTTCAACCGATAAACCAACCGCTTTAGAAATAAGTTCTACATCCAAACCAAGGGAAAGCATATTCCTTGTTACCGACTTCATATTTTCTAGCTTGCCTTCTTGAATTCCTTCCTGTAAGCCTTCTTTTTTCCAATACTGTTTTACGGCGTATTCGTCCCATTTGCGTTTTAAGCTAACATCATACATTTCCTTTTCCCCTTTACTTAGGTTGCTGTATTCGGCAATTTGGAACAGTTTTTGAAAAATCGGCTTTTTCAAATAAACGGGCAATTTGTCTAATCTTGACATATTTTTTAACACAAATAACCATTTATCCAAATCGCTTTCTAGTGCATTTTCTGTTTTGCTAAAATTGAGCAATTCAATATAGATGAAACCCAGTTTATCATAAAAGATTTCCCCTGTCTTTCGGTTGCAAAGGCAAATATCGTGCAAGTAATCTTGCGTATCGGAAAAGTGAAAACCGTCCATAATTGCAATCACATACACTTCGTTAATGGCATACGCCCATTGTTCTCGTTTACCTTTAAGTGCTTGGTCGCTGATAAGTTTACTGCCGTAATAAATAGTACGTTCTTTGAAATTTTCTTGACGACTGCGTTGGACTTCAATGATAAATTGACTATCGTCATCTGCGGTACAAATCAAGTCAAAAATCACTGTACCTAATTTGGACGTATCGCCCACCTGTTCATTTTTGTTGTAAACCAAATCTTTAATGATTTTTCTACCTTGAAATAAATCATTAAGAAAATCAATCAATATATCTTTGTTCACATCCGTACCAAAAACACGTTTAAAGCCGTAATCGGTAGTCAGATCAATATAGCGTGAAAATTGTTGCATTGTGTTACTCCCTTTTGAAATAAGTAGGAGCATTATTCACTGCGGTCTAAAAATCACAAGATTTGATATTTCATTTTGGAATCAAGATCACAAAAATACGTATTTTAAAGAGAGAAACCTTATGTATTTTGCATAAAAAAGCACCCAACCGTCATTGAGTGCCTTTGATTACTGGAGTTTTGCTCAAAAATAAAGCCGTTAAATAATAGCAGATTGTCATTCCATCGCCCCACGGCGTGTTTTTACACCGCCAACAATTGCAGCCCCACAAATCCCCAATCCTTTAACACTTTTTCTTTCTGCTGAAAATCATCGGGGCGTTGGGTACAAAAAGCGATATTTTCTGCGGTTGCATCGCTCACGTCCGCCAATAAACTGGCGACTCGATTGGCAATGCCTTCTGCGGGATCCACAAAATATTTCACTTGCGGTAATAATTGGTGTAATTCGTCTTTTACTAGGGGGAAATGGGTGCAGCCTAAAATCACGGTGTCCAGTGCGTCGATGTGTTGCCAAGGTTTAATTTCATTGGCTAAATGAGCTAAATCCAATTTACCTGTTTGCTGTTTTTGCTCTGCCATTTCCACTAAAGCGGTGGAGCCGATTTTTTCCACGGTGCAATCGGGGGCGTATTTTTCAATAAGATCTGTCACATAATCCCGTTCTACCGTGCCTTTAGTCGCCAATAAACCGATGACTTTAGTTTGCGATAATTTGGCTGCGGGTTTAATGGCGGGTACCGTTCCCACCACAGGAAAGGCAAATTTGGCTCGCAAGGCGGGCAATACCACGGTGCTAGCGGTGTTGCATGCCACCACCACCATATCAATGGCGAATTGCTCGGCTAATGTCCCCACAATTTTTTCTGCTCGCTCAATTAATAAGGGCGTGGATTTTTCCGAATAGGGAAAAAAGGCGTTGTCCAAGCAATACAAATAGCGTGCGTTAGGGAAATGATGGCGAACGGCATCATAGATAGTTAAACCGCCCATTCCTGAATCATATAAAAGTATCGTTGTCATAAAATCTTCTCAAAAAATACCGCACTTTAAGCGTTACTATATATTTCTTTATTATTTAACCAACGTTTAATCAACGCATCTGCCACATCGGGGTATTTTACAATCAGTTGTTTCGCATAATGTTGCACGGTTGGGATCATTTTGCGATCTCGCATTAAATTGGCGACTTTAAATTCCGCCACGCCCGTTTGTTTGGTACCTAGCACTTCCCCCGGCCCCCGAATTTCCAAATCTCGCTCGGAAATCACAAAACCGTCTTGACTATCTCGCAACACTTGCAAGCGTTTTTGCGAAATTTTGCCCAACGGCGGTTTATACATTAGCACGCAAAAAGACGCCGTACTACCGCGCCCAACCCGTCCACGTAATTGGTGTAACTGCGATAAACCCAACCGTTCGGCATTTTCAATAATCATTAGGCTCGCATTGGGCACATCTACCCCCACTTCTATCACTGTGGTTGCCACCAACAAATCCAGTTTGGCCTCTTTAAATGACTGCATAATCTGTTGTTTTTCGGCAGGTTTTAGCCGTCCGTGAACTAAGCCAATGCGTAACTGTGGCAAGGCATTACGCAAGTCTTCTGCAATGGCTTCGGCGGCTTGGGCTTCCAATACTTCGCTTTCATCGATCAGTGTACACACCCAATAGGCTTGGCGTTTTTCTTGCGTACAGGCATTATGCACCCGTGCCACGATTTCAGCTCGGCGTTCTTCGGACATTACTACGGTGGTAATCGGCGTTCGCCCTGGGGGAAGTTCATCAATAATCGACGTATCCAAATCCGCATACACGGTCATTGCCAGCGTTCTCGGAATTGGGGTCGCCGTCATAATTAATTGGTGCGGATAAAAGCCCGCTTTTTCGCCTTTTTCTCGCAACATTAAACGTTGATGCACGCCGAAACGGTGTTGTTCATCAATAATCACCAAGGCTAAATTGGCAAATTCTACTTCTTGTTGAAATAAGGCGTGCGTACCGACGACCATTTGTACCGCCCCTGTTTGGATTTTTTCTAATTCGGCGGTACGAGCTTTGCCTTTCACTTTGCCAGCCAACCAACCCACTTCAATCCCCAACGGCTCAAACCAACGGCGGAAATTTTGGGCGTGTTGTTCGGCTAAAATTTCAGTGGGTGCCATTAAGGCGACCTGTTTGTCATTATCAATCGCCAACAAAGCAGCAAGGGCTGCCACTAAGGTTTTGCCCGATCCCACATCGCCTTGCACGAGTCGCATCATTGGATGATCTAAGGCTAAATCTTGTTCAATATCTGCCGTGACTCGCTGTTGCGCATTGGTGGGTTGAAACGGCAATTTTGCTAGAAAACGTTGTTTTAAATCCGTTTGATAGTGCAACGGCAACGCATAATGTTGCTGCGTCCCCAAACGGACTTTTTGCATGGCTAAATTATGCGCCAATAATTCTTCAAAAATTAACCGCACTTGAGCGGGGTGTTGCCCTTTTTCGAGCATGTCTAGGGAAATATCAGGCGGTGGGCGGTGTAAAAAGCGAATGGCGTCTTTTAGGCTAAAGGGATTTGGGTTAAATTCATTGGGTAAAATTTCCGCAATTTGGATCTTATCTAATAATTCAAGGGCTTGATCGGTGAGCTTGCGCAAGGACGTTTGTTTTAGCCCCTCCGTGGTAGCATAAATCGGTGTGAGCGTTTCATCTAATTGCAACGGCTGATTATCCCGAATGATTTGGTACTCAGGGTGATGAATTTCCGCCATAAACCGACCTCGTTTCACTTCACCAAAGGCTTTCACTCGCACGCCAATTTGAAAGCTGTTTTTCATGCCCGCATTAAAGTTAAAGAAACGCAACATGATTTTCGCCGTACCATCTGACAGGCTCACCGTTAAGATCGGGCGACGACCGAATTGGACGTCGCAAGTTTGTACTACGGCCTCAATGGTGGCGTATTGTTCAGGACGAAGATCTGCAATCGGTGTAATGCAAGTACGATCTTCATAACGAGTGGGTAAATGAAATAATAGGTCTTGTAAATTATTAATACCTAAACGGCTTAACTTGGCGGAAACTGCCGCACCCACACCCGATAAAGTGGTTAAAGGAACGGCATCAAGAAGTTGTAGGCTCATGATTACACAGCATTAATATTGCGTTCAACACGCACTACGCCAGCAAGGTGCTGAATTTTACGCACCATTTTGGCCAAATGTTTGGTATTTTGTGTCGTAATCACTAAAACGGCAAACGAGCTATCGCCATCTTCTTCTGTCCAGACACTATGCACCTGACTTTGCAAGGTAGATAAGGCCATCATGATTAAACCCAAAGCCTGTTGTTCTCGCATCTCAATGCGTAATTCCACTTCAAAATGTTGATCTGCAATATGATCTGTCCAATCTAACAACGCAAAATGCCCTTGATGACAAGTTAAGGTTGCGCAGTTTTTATGATGAACCACCAAACGATTGTGTTCATCTTCATAGGCACAAATAGGATCGCCCCAAATTGGATGGCAACAATTCGCCAAAATACGGGCCTTGACCGACGGTGCAGAAACTGCGGTATTTTCTGCCCAATTTTTTAATTCTTGTCGAATTTTTGCTCTGGCTCTCCCCGTTACCACGGAATTTAACCAGTTTTCTTGCGGTCTAGCATTGTCGTCCGTCACAATATCCACCGTTTGTCCAGAAGATAACGGTTGATAAAGCGGATAATCTTCCCGATCCACTTGGGCACCGATACATTTATTGCCCACATCTGTATGTACCGCATAAGCAAAATCCACGGCGGTTGCCCCTTGTGGCAATTCAATAATCCGTCCTTTCGGCGTGAACACATAAATTTCGTGCGAGAATAAATCGGACTTCACGCTTTCAATAAATTCAAACGAATTGCCCGCACTTTGCTGTAATTCAATCAAACTTTGGAGCCAACGTTGCGCCTTAATTTGTGCGGTGGTGCTGTCGTTCTTGCCGTCTACTTTATAAGCCCAATGAGCGGTAATCCCCATTTCCGCCATATTATCCATTTCTTCGGTGCGGATCTGAATTTCCACCAACACACCTTTCGGTCCAATCGTCGAGGTATGCAAAGCCTGATAACCATTGGCTTTTGGCACCGCAATATAATCTTTAAACTGGCCAGCACGAGGTTTATACAAGGCATGTACCACGCCTAAAGTGCGGTAACATTCATCAACGCTGTTGACGATAATGCGGAAATCATAAATATCTAAAATAGAACGAAATTCTTGATCACGTTGTTTCATATTTTGATAAATATAAAACAGCGGTTTTTCACGCCCAAATACTCGAGCGGTAATCGGAACATTTTTTAGACGAGTTTGTAATCCATCTAAAATCGGTTGAATCAATTCTTGCTGACGACTACGGGCCAACTGAATAACTTTTTGTAACACCGCATAACGTTGCGGGTGCATGGCCTGAAAGCACAGATCTTCTAGTTCATTTTTAACATGTTCAATGCCTAAACGATGAGCCAAAGGACTGTAAATTTCAAGGGTTTCTTTCGCGATACGGCGACGCTTGTCAGGACGTAACGCCCCTAAGGTACGCATATTATGGGTGCGGTCAGCGAGCTTGATTAACACCACACGAATATCTTTCGTCATGGCTAAAATCATCTTGCGGAAACTTTCCGCATGGGCTTCTTGGCGAGTACGGAATTTCAGTTTGTCCAATTTCGACACGCCGTCCACAATTTCCGCCACCGATTTACCAAAGGCTGCGGTCAACTGTTCTTCCGTATAAGGCGTATCTTCAATCACATCATGCAACAAGGCGGCCATCACGGCCTCATGATCCAAGTGCATGTCTGCGATAATACAGGCCACCGCCACGGGATGGGTAATATAAGGCTCACCACTTGAACGAAATTGCCCCTCATGACCGTCTTTAGCCATCAAGAAAGCACGTTTAATCAACTCAATTTGTTCAGCGGGTAAATATTCCTGAATAATCTTTTCTAACGGTTCAAAAAAAAGCATATTTACTTACCTTATACTTACTTTAGATGTCAAACAGCGAACCTAAAATGCCAGAAAATGAACCGCACTTATTCCGTCACAAAGGCCGTTGCTTGGGTTTCTTTTTCCGCATAAGCAAAGGCATCATGACGTTCTTGCTGATTCATAATTTCATCATTAATCAACCCTTTTTCAATCTCTCTTAAAGCGATTACCGTCGGTTTATCATTTTCCTCAGGCACCAGAGGTTCTGATTGATTTAACTGTAATTGTCTTGCACGACGAGAGGCCGTTAAAATCAAGTCAAAACGATTACCAATTTTTTCCACTGCGTCTTGTACGGTTACACGCGCCATATTTTACTCCAATAATAATTCACATTTTTTGCTATAAAGGGAAATATAATACTAAACTGCAGGCTATTTTGCTAGTAATTCATGAATTAAGCCTTGATTTTCCTGTTTTTGATAGCCTAAAGTCAGTTTTTCGGCTCGCAAAATGCTTTGCAAGTCCACTAATGCTTGCTCAAAATTGTCATTGATAATCACATAATCATATTCATCATAATGGGAAATTTCCGCTTTGGCCTTTGCCATCCGATCGGCAATCACCTCAGCACTGTCCTGTCCTCGCCCAATTAAACGGCGTTCTAATTCTGGCAATGACGGTGGCAAAATAAAAATACTTTTTACTGACCGCACTTTTTCTCGGATCTGTCTGGCGCCTTGCCAATCAATATCCAAAAAGACATCTATACCTTGCGCCAGATTTTTTTCAATGGCCGGTAACGACGTGCCATAATAATTGCCACCGAACACCTTGGCATATTCCAAAAACGCCCCTTGTTCAATCAGGGATTCAAATTCCGCCACCGAAACAAAATGATAATGGACACCGTCCACTTCCCCGGGGCGTGGCTGACGGGTGGTGTGCGACACTGACACCATTCTGTTTTTCCCTTGTTCCTTGTCTAACAAAGCCGAAATCAATGATGATTTCCCTGCGCCACTGGGTGCCGATAAAATATATAAATTACCTTGTGCCATATTTCCCCCTTATGATGATATTTTTCCCTATTATGCCCTTAAGGCCGATAAAAAGCATTATAAAGTGCGGTGAAAATTTTAATAATAATTTAATTCAAAAATTTGATCGAGATCACAAAAGTTTCGCACAACGGCATGCCGATTATTTCGTTATTTAAAAAAATCGTGCTATAATCGCCGACTGTCAGGTAGTTGACTTAACCAAAGTCATGAACTGTACAAATTTTGTTTAACTTTAAATAATAGGTGAAAATCTTATGGCAATTAAAATTGGTATTAACGGCTTTGGCCGTATCGGTCGTATCGTATTCCGTGCTGCACAAAAACGTTCAGACATTGAAGTGGTAGGTATCAACGACTTAATCGACGTTGATTACATGGCTTACATGTTAAAATACGATTCAACTCACGGTCGTTTTGACGGTACTGTTGAAGTGCGTGATGGCAAATTAGTGGTAAACGGTAAAGAAATCCGTGTGACTGCTGAACGTGATCCAGCTAACTTAAACTGGGGTGCAATCGGTGTGGATATCGCCGTTGAAGCAACAGGTTTATTCTTAACTAAAGAAACCGCTGAGAAACACATCACCGCTGGTGCAAAAAAAGTGGTTTTAACTGGTCCATCTAAAGACGCCACTCCAATGTTCGTAAAAGGTGTAAACTTCAACTCTTATAAAGGCGAACCAATTGTGTCTAACGCATCTTGTACAACAAACTGCTTAGCACCATTAGCCCGTGTTATCCACGAAACTTTCGGTATCAAAGACGGTTTAATGACCACAGTTCACGCCACTACAGCAACGCAAAAAACCGTTGATGGTCCATCTGCTAAAGACTGGCGTGGTGGTCGTGGTGCATCTCAAAACATCATCCCATCTTCAACTGGTGCTGCTAAAGCGGTTGGTAAAGTATTACCAGCATTAAACGGCAAATTAACAGGTATGGCGTTCCGTGTTCCTACTACTAACGTTTCTGTGGTTGACTTAACTGTAAATCTTGAAAAAGCAGCAAGCTACGAAGAAATCAAAAAAGCCATCAAAGATGCTGCGGAAGGTAAAACATTCAACGGCGAATTAAAAGGCGTGTTAGGCTACACTGAAGATGCCGTCGTTTCTACTGACTTCAACGGTGCCGTTGAAACTTCAGTATTCGATGCAGACGCAGGTATCGCTTTAACGGATACTTTCGTGAAATTAGTGTCTTGGTATGACAACGAAACTGGCTACTCAAACAAAGTATTAGACTTAGTAGCTCACGTTTATAATTACAAAGGTTAATTTTTAATTAGCATTTGAAAAAGAAACCCAATCACGGAAGTGATTGGGTTTTTGCCTAGTTAAATGAAAAACTAACTGGCTATTTAATACCCTTACTCAGTCAATTTACGATAACTATCACAACCATCTTGTAAACCGCTATCGCAAGACTGACCAAACCACTTTTTCGCTAGTCGTTTATCTTGTTTTACACCTTGCCCACTATAATATAAAAATCCCAAATTATACTGTGCCTCAGCCACCCCTTGCGTAGCCGCTTTTTGATACCAATCGGCTGCTTTCTTATAATCCTGCTTCACCCCTCGCCCTTTCTCATACATTAAAGCAAGGTTAAACTGCCCAGAAGCCAATCCTTGCTCTGCTGCTTTTTGATACCAATGGAATGCCTGTTTATAATCTTGTTTTACACCCTGCCCATTGTAATATAAACCCCCAATCTGAGTTTGGGCATCAGGATCACCTTTCTCAGCGGCTTTTTGAAACCAAGATAACGCTTTTTTATAATCTTGTTTTGTGCCTTGCCCCTTCTTATACATTAACGCAAGATTGTGCTGCGCACCCGCATGATCTTGCTCTGCAGCTTTTTGATACCAATACAAAGCCTGCTTGTCATCTTGTTTCGTACCTTGTCCATTTCTATACATTAAAGCCAAATTATATTGCACACTTGCATAACCACGCTCAGCCAATTTTTTAAATAATTCAAAGGCTTTCGGATAATCTTGTGCTGTACCATTGCCTTCATAATATTTCATTGCCAAATCAAATTGCGAACGTTCATCGCCTTGTTCTGCCTTTACCGTTAAATCATCAATTTCATTGGCATAAGTCGTAGAAAATGACAAACCTATTAAGGTTGCTAAAAGTAATTTTTTAACCATCATTGAATCTCCCTATAAATAAAAATCTTCGTCATTCTACCATTATTTTTATTTTACACAATTCGTCCTATTATAAGAGCTATTGTTCAACCACAATAAAATCAGGACAACCACCAAAAACTCTGCTAAAATGCACCGCACTTTTATATGATAAACAACGTGGTTCGCAACCCTCCCACGCTAAAAAACTAAGGAAACACAATGCAACTTTTCAATCCGAATCACGACCGCAAGGCGGTGGTGATCTTTTCAGGTGGACAGGATTCCACCACCTGCTTACTTCAAGCGATTCAACAATATGGCAAAAATAACGTGGAAACTATCACGTTTAAATATGGACAACGTCACGCTATTGAATTAGATAAAGCGCAATGGATTTGCCAAGATCTCGGCATAAAACAAACCCTAATTGATATGGAAAGTACGCAGATTTTCTCTGCTAATGCTATGATGAGCAATACAGAAATCAAAACCGGCGAGAACGGCGTACCCAATACCCTAGTGGACGGTCGCAATGCGTTATTTTTACTCTATGCGGCAATTTACGCCAAAGGGCAAGGAATTACTGATATTATCACTGGCGTATGTGAAACCGATTTTAGTGGCTACCCTGATTGTCGTGATGTGTTTATTAAATCCATGAATGTCACGTTGAACCTAGCCATGGATTATAATTTCCGTGTCATCACGCCGTTGATGTATTTAACCAAAGCCCAAACTTGGCAATTAGCCGATGAATTGGGGGCGTTAGATTATGTGCAACAACATAGCCACACATGTTATTTAGGTGTTGACGGTGGTTGCGGAGAATGTCCAAGTTGCTTGTTACGCAATAAAGGGCTAAACGAATATTTAATGTTAAAACAACAAAGTGCGGTGAAAAATGTTTAAAGTTTCAAAAGAATTCAGCTTTGATATGGCACATATTTTGGACGGTCATGACGGTAAGTGCCAAAATTTGCATGGACATACTTATAAATTACAGGTAGAAGTGAGCGGTGATTTAGTCGCTGACGGAGCGAAAAAAGGCATGGTAATCGATTTTACGGATGTGAAAACTGTGGTCAAACGTGCTATTTTAGATCCCATGGATCATGCCTTTATTTATGACACTACTAGCCAAAGAGAATGTAAAATTGCCAACTTACTCAATGAGTTAAATTCAAAAACATTCGGTATTCCAGTACGCACCACCGCCGAAGAAATGGCACGTTTTATGTTTAATCGTTTGAAAACAGAATTGCCAATCTCTGCTATTCGCTTATGGGAAACCCCGACTTCCTTTTGTGAATATCGAGAATAATCGCAGTGCATTTAATTAATGAACCCAAATTTCCCATTGTCGAAATTTTTGAAAGCCTACAAGGGGAAGGGGCAAATACAGGCATGCCGAGTATTTTTGTGCGTTTTGGCAAATGTAATCTGGCTTGCCCTTGGTGCGACACCAATTACAATGAATTTGAGCAGTGGACATTAAGCCAAATCTTGCAAAAAGTGCGGTCATTTTCTGCCAAGAATATTATCATTACTGGTGGCGAACCCACGATTCAGGCAGGGATCGCACTACTGTTAGACCGCCTCAAAGCAGACGGCTATTTTCTTGCCATTGAAACCAATGGCTTAAAAGAAATTCCGTCTCAAATTGACTATATTGCCACCAGCCCAAAGGCAATGTATGCTAAAAAATACCAAAACCGCTGCATTGAATTTGCTCACGAAGTACGCATTGTGGTCGATGAAAAAGACGATAATGTACAAGATTTCTGTCAGCTAATTGAAAGCAAAATCCAAGCGGATAATTATTATTTATCCCCTTGCGAAATTGACGGCAAAATGAATTTGCTCGAAACCATTACGTTTTTAGGCAAACTCAATCAACGCCCGAATAAGCCGAAATGGCAGTTGAGTATTCAGACACATAAGTTGATTGGGATTGAGTAGACGAAAAAAAGCCCTGCACACAATAGCAGGGCATTTTAGTGAGAAATTAAACTAATTTATTCGCTACGTCTAACAAATCTGCTTTAAACGGACGACGCATATTATCAATGGCATCAATAATATCATGGTGAACCAATTTTTCGTTTTTGATACCAATACAACGCCCTTTTTCACCTTGAAGTAAAAGTTCTACCGCATAAACACCCATACGAGAGGCCAAAATACGGTCAAAGGCAGAGGGTGTGCCACCACGTTGAATATGACCCAATACGGTTGCACGAGTTTCATTACCCACACGAGCTTCAATATCTTTAGCTAATTGATGTACATCGGTGACTAACTCTGTAATTACAATTAATGCGTGGTTTTTACCCTCGGCGAAACTGCTTTCAATTTCTTGAATCAAATCTTCTTTATTAAAACCGATTTCAGCAGGAATCGCATATTCGCATCCCCCGGCAATGGCGGCTGAAAGAGTTAAATCGCTACAATGACGCCCCATGATTTCCACAATCGAAATACGTTTATGTGAGCTTGATGTATCACGTAAACGGTCAATACACACAACGGCAGTTTCTAATGCGGTTTGATAACCAATGGTGTAATCGGTACCCGGAATATCGTTATCAATAGTACCTGGTAAACCGATACAAGGGAAACCATGTTCTTCGGTTAATAATTTCGCACCTGTATAAGAACCGTCCCCACCAATGACCACTAAGGCGTCAATACCATGTGAACGTAAAATTTCCGCACACTCGGCACGTACGGCCGGATCTTTAAATTCTGGGAAACGTGCAGAACCTAAAAATGTACCGCCTCGGTTAATGATATTCGATACGCTATAACGTGTTAAGGGTTTAATATTATTTTGATGTAAACCACGGTACCCATCATAAATACCGTAAACTTCTAAACCTTTATCTAATGCTGAACGCACCACCGCACGAATGGCGGCATTCATACCTGGTGCATCACCACCACTGGTTAATACTGCAATTTTTTTAATCATGTCTGTTACCTTTTATTAAATATAAAAATCCGATAAATTTTTGCGTGCTAAGATTACACTATTCCCCTATTCGGCTCTAGTAAAATTTCGCAATTTTCACATAAAATTTGATCTAGTTAAATTTCTGTTTAATTTTGTACGGCTTGTGCGGTTGGCAATTCACAACGCCAATCCCAAGCTAATTTATGCAAACGTGCAATTTCTTTATCAATGGCATATTTCTTCAAATAGCCCACTAATTTTATAATCCCCATATTCGCCAATTTGCGAGATTGCGGAATTTTTAAGGAATATTGATATTGCACAAAGCCACAACCTTGTACATCTGCTGCCCGAGCCACTTCTAATTGCCAATTATTTTGGCTACTATTCGGCTCATAGATCACAAAAGCATATAACGTATCATCTTCCGTATTGAGATTAAAATACTTCACTTCATTCGCTTTATAGACTTTTTCTCTTAACTGAATACGTTCTTGCAAAGAAATATTTTTCTCGTTACGATCGTGCAATAATTCTACGGCTGTTTTCCAATTCTTGCCATTTTCTTTTTGGGTAAAATAAACATAATGTGCCATATTTCCTAAATCTTGGGTAGATTTTAGTACATAGCTTTTGTTGTTATGTTTAATTGTTGTTGGTGCGTTTAATTGAATCTGTGGTTCTGGTTCAGTGGATAATGGCTGTGTTTGTGTTACACAACCCGATAGCCCTAATAAAGCCAAAAGTGCGGTTAATTTTTTCATTATTTTACTCACTTAAATCTCGTTTAAACACCCATTCTTGCTCACTGGATGTGGTTTCATCAAACCAATAACCGCCTAAATCAAAGCTCTTTAATTGCTCGGCTTGGGTTAACCGATTTTGAATCATATAGCGACACATTAAGCCACGTGCTTTTTTCGCATAGAAACTAATGACTTTATATTTGCCATTTTTTAAATCTAAAAAGACAGGTTTAATGATGTTTGCTTGAAGTAAATCCGTTTTCACTGATTTAAAATATTCATCTGATGCCAAATTAATCAACACATTACCGCCTTGTTGCTCCAGAGATTGCTGCAATGCCTCGGTAATCACATTTCCCCAGAATTGATACAAATCCTTGCCTTGTGGATTTTGCAACTTGGTACCCATTTCTAAGCGGTAAGGCTGCATTAAATCTAACGGCCGCAACAAGCCATAAAGCCCTGACAACATACGTAAATGTTGTTGAGCAAATTGAATATCGTCTTTATTCAAACTTTCCACTGCCAAGCCAGTATAAACATCCCCTTTAAAAGCATAAATAGCAGCTCGAGCATTTTGTTCATTATGTGCCACTTGCCATTCGGCAAAACGTGCGGCATTTAATCCAGCCAATTTATCACTAATTGACATTAACGAACCGATTTGAGCAGGCGTAAGTTGACGGCAAAGCTGAATTAATTGTTCACTATATTGGGTTAACTGCGGTTGAGAAAATTCAAATTTTTCCACCGCACTTTCATAATCTAATGTTTTCGCTGGCGAGATAATGGCTAGCATGTTATTCCTTAAATATTGTCTAAACGCCAATCAATTTCAGCGATCTGATGTTGGCGTAAATAATCATTGGCTTGACGAAAATGCCCACAGCCGAAAAAGCCACGATACACCGATAACGGCGACGGATGGGGAGCTGTTAACACACAATGTTTGTGACGATCAATAAACTGCCCTTTTTTCTTCGCATGGCTACCCCACAACAGAAAAACCACATGCTCACGATGTTGATTTAAGGCAGAAATCACCCGATCAGTAAAGGTTTCCCAACCAAAATTCGCATGAGAATGCGGAAGTCCTTGCTCAACAGTTAACACGGTGTTTAATAATAACACACCTTGCGTCGCCCATGCTAGCAATGAGCCATGATTTGGCATGTGAAAATCGGGATATTCTTGTTGCAATTCTTTGTAAATATTGACTAAAGACGGCGGTGGAGCAACGGGTGGTTTCACCGAAAAAGCTAAACCATGGGCTTGATTCGGCCCATGATAAGGATCTTGCCCTAAAATCACCACTTTCACTTGTTCAAATTCAGTCAATTTAAAGGCATTAAAAATCTCGCTTTGGGGCGGATAAATGATTTTACCGGCCTGTCTTGCCTGATGAACTTGTTGCAAAATATGTTGAAAATAAGGGGCTTGTTTCTCTTCACCAATCACATCATGCCATGTTTTCATGATTTTCTTCCTATAATCCTTCTCATTTCGCCACAAGTATAGCGATTTTCTGACATTTTCACTAGATTTTATTCTCACAAATCGTTATATTAGCGAACACTTGTACGCTAAACAAAACGATATCACAGGATTTTAATCATGAGTTTGGATTTTCACTTTATCAACCGTATTCGCCACCAAGCAAAAACGCTCGCCAAACAAACCGCATTGCGTTATAAACAACAAGACCAATGGGTCGATATGAATTGGGCGGATTTCCAATCTTACATTGATGAACTAAGTCTCGCTTTATTGGCCAATGGCGTACAGGTGCAAGATAAGATCGGCATTTTCGCTCACAATATGCCAAACTGGACCATCACCGATATTGCGTCCTTGCAAATTCGAGCGGTTACTGTACCGATTTATGCCACCAACACCGCTAATCAAGCGGCGTTTATTATCAACAACGCTGACATGAAAATCCTGTTTGTCGGTGGACAAGAACAATATGACCAGATTCTTGACGTGTTAGATCAATGCCCACAATTAGAAAAAATTGTGGCCATGACACCCGATATTGCCTTGCATTACTGCGAAAAGGCCTATCATTGGTCTGATTTTGTGCAACTGGGTTCAGAACAATACCAACCTGAATTGGATCAACGCCTTGCCGACAAATCTCTTGATGATCTCTTTACCCTAATTTACACTTCTGGTACCACCGGCGAACCCAAAGGCGTAATGTTAGATTATGCGAACTTAGCCCATCAATTACAAGCTCACGACAAATTACTCAACGTAACCGAACAAGACGTATCGCTGTCTTTCTTGCCGTTCTCGCATATTTTTGAGCGTGCTTGGGTCGCCTATATTCTCCATTGTGGTGCGGTCAATGCTTATTTGGAAGACACCAACCAAGTTCGCCAAGCCTTAAGCGAAGTTCGCCCAACGATTATGTGTGCGGTGCCACGTTTTTATGAGAAAATTTACACCGCAGTTTGGGACAAAGTACAGCAAGCCCCCTTTTATCGCCGAGCCTTATTTAACTGGGCCTTGAAAGTGGGAGAACGTTATTTTCATGCGAAAGGATCAGACCACAAACCGTCTTTTTTATTGCAAAAACAATATGCGTTAGCGGATAAAATCGTGTTCAGCAAACTCCGCCAACTTCTCGGCGGACGCATTCGCATGATGCCTTGTGGTGGTGCCAAATTGGAACCGAGTATTGGTTTATTTTTCCACAGTATCGGCTTAAACGTCAAACTCGGCTATGGTATGACTGAAACCACCGCCACCGTTTCCTGTTGGGATGATGTGAAATTCAACCCCAATTCTATTGGCACCTTAATGCCAGATGCGGAAGTCAAAATCGGGGAAGATAACGAAATTTTGGTGCGTGGTGGCATGGTCATGCGTGGCTATTACAAAAAGCCCGAAGAAACCGCCCAAGCCTTTACCGCAGACGGTTTCTTAAAAACCGGTGACGCCGGTGAATTTGATGCGGACGGCAATTTATACATTACCGACCGTATTAAAGAACTGATGAAAACCTCCAACGGCAAATATATTGCCCCTCAAATGATCGAAGGAAAAATCGGCAAAGACAAATTTGTGGAACAAATTGCGATCATTGCGGACGCTAAAAAATACGTTTCCGCCTTAATCGTTCCATGCTTTGAAAGTTTAGAAGACTACGCTAAACAGTTGAATATTAAATATCAAGATCGCTTAGAATTAGTCAAAAATTCTGAAATTATTCAGATGTTTGAAAAACGCATTAACGATCTACAAAAAGAACTGGCTCACTTCGAGCAAATTAAAAAATTCACCTTATTACCGCAAGCATTTACCACCAAAATGGAAGAAATCACCCCAACGCTCAAACTGCGTCGTAAAATTATTTTACAACGCTATCGTGAACAGATTGAGTCCATGTATAAGGGAAAAGCGGAGAAAGAACATAAAGAATAGCGAGCTATTTTACTATGCCACTTCTGCCAATAAATCAGGATGTTTATCCAAAATTTTAAATAATTTAACCAAAGCGACCGGTGGGGTCGCCTTGCCAGTTTCATAGCGAGAAAAGGCTGTAACGCCACCACCGAAAATCGTCCCCGCTTGCCGTTGATCTAATTTTAATTTTTTACGAACACGTTGAATATAAAGGGGATCAGCCAATGTTGCATTAATTTGTTTGTTAAATTCAAGCATTGCCTCAGAAACACGTTGAGCATCTTTATTATCAACCAATACGCTATCACAATGGCTACAATACCTGCCCGATACCGCTGGAATGACCGTTGTTTGCCCTTTGTAAACATAAGACATATCTCGGGTATCTTGGCTATATTCGCCATGTTCACATTCGATACATTTCATTATCATAGCTCCTTAAATGACACAATCAGTACTTCATCAATCACGGTTAATTTCAGATAAACATCACCATATTCGGTATGTGGGCGATAAACATCTTGCCAAATCTGGTGATTCGAATAGGTGGTCATACTCTTATAAAAATCGGCCGAAGTTAAATTATTCACAATCTCTATCATGGTATGATAATCAATTCCCATACTCGCAGCCCCCATGATAGCCGATTGTGTTTGTGTATATTTTCCCTCGGCAATCAAGGATTTCACTTTATCCAACTTACAATGTGGCGTACGCTTTTCCATATCATTCTCAATTTATCTATTTGCTATATTTTAATCTATTAGCTAAATTACACAAGTAAAATATTTTCCTTATTCAATGAAATATCCATTTTGTTTTCTCCTTACTTAAGGTATGCTTACAGCCAGTTCATTCTGCTTGCAGCCCTGAACTTAAACGTGACAAGTTTTGTTTGTTTATCTAACAGGAAATCTATGAAAAAATTACTTTTAACCACCGCACTTTTAAGCAGTGCATTCTTTGCTCAAGCACAAAGCGTGCCAAATCCTAACACCACCACACATACCTATGAAATAACCCAAACCTATCAGGTAAATGTACCGCAAGGTTCTAAAGGCGAAACCAAGTTGTGGGTGCCGTTGCCATTTAATTCCGATTATCAAACCGTACAATCTGTTGAGTTTAAAGGTAATTTCAAGCAAGCCTATATTACCGAAAATAACCAATACGGAGCTAAAACCCTGTATGCGAATTGGGACGAAAAGGCAGAAAAACGAGATTTAACCGTTAAATTATTGGTGCAGACGCAAGATCGTGAACCCATGGTTCAAGGCTTATTAAAAGACTATCAAGCCCCTGAAAAAATTGAATATTCGGTGGATGTGCAACAATATTTAAAACCGACGCAACATATTAAAATTGATGGTGTGGTGAAAGCATTTGCCGATAAAATTGTGGGCAAAGAAACCAATCCATTGAAACAAGCAAAATTAATTCATGATTGGATCGTGAATAATATGGAACGTGATAACTCCGTATTAGGTTGCGGTGACGGTGATGTAGAAAAAATACTCACCACTGGCGTATTAAAAGGCAAATGTACGGACATTAATTCGGTATTTGTGGCATTAGCTCGTGCTGCCGGTATTCCTGCGCGTGAAATTTTTGGTATTCGTTTAGGTCAAGCGGTGAAAATGGGCGAATATTCCAAATCGGCTTTTGGCGGTGCGAAAGACAAAGTGGCGAATGAAAATGGCGGTCAACATTGCCGTGCGGAATTTTATTTAGCCGGTTTCGGTTGGGTGCCTGTGGATTCTGCGGATGTGGCAAAATACCATTTAACCGAGAAAAAAGCCGTGAATGATAAAGACACCCAAGCGGTGGCAAAATACCTATTCGGTAACTGGGAAGCCAACTGGATCGGCTTTAATCACGCTCGTGATTTCAACCTTTACCCTACGCCAGAACTCGCCCCAATCAATAACTTCGGCTATCCTTACGCAGAAGTGGGTGGCGATCCGTTAAATTCTTATGATGCCAAAGCCTTCGGTTATGAGTTTATCTCAAAAGAATTATAGCCCATCCTTTTGGACTGCCTGTGTCACTGCACTGATCGCTGCCGTGACCTCTAGCCTGTGCTGCATTGCCCCCTTAATTTATTTGCTGTTCGGGGTGTCATCCACATGGCTAATTGGCTTAAATCAACTGGATTGGTTACGCATTCCCATGCTGATTTTATCCTTGGGAGCATTCGGTTATGGATTTTGGTTATTGGTCTTTTCCAAAAAGATCATTTGCACGAAATACTTATCTCGAAAAGCGTTATTATGGGGTTACTGGATTTTATTTATGTTCATTATTTTCTTGTTAAGCTACCCTACGCTATTGCCGTTAATCTTGGAGTATGTTGAATGAAAAAATGGGTCATATTGTTACTCGGTTGTTTATTTTCAGCATTGAGTTTCGCTGCGGAAAAACATGTCACCTTGCATATTGAAGAAATGAACTGTCAACTTTGTGTGTATTTAGTCAACAAAGAATTGCGAGCTATTGACGGCGTGATTTCTACCAAAGGCAATTTTAATGATCGGTTGGTGAAGATTGTGGCAGAAGAAAAAGTGACAAACGAACAGCTCATTCAGGCGATTGACAAGTTGCATTATCACGCCATTGTGAAAAATTAGGGGCGATATATTCGCCCCCCACTCACCTTATTGAATAGGATTTGCCCCTTTCAAAATCTGCTCTGCATTTTCCTTACTCAGATCGTAATCGTAGTATTTTTTATAAAATTGTTGGGTTCTTGCCACCAGATCAATATCTTCAAATAAGGTAGGGTGCAATAACTTCGCTACCCATAAAATTTGCAAGGCCTCTTCAGCACTGTAACGATCCCAAGGGAATGTGCCGGTTGGATTTACAAAAACGTGATTATTTTTCACCGCACTTACGCTTGCCCACAAGGGATCTTGTTTAATTTGTTCCACTGCTTTATCTGCATTTTGACTGCCCACAATCACCACATCAGGATTGGCTTTTAGCACATCTTCTACACCCACTTCAACCAAGTTGGCTTGATCTTCAAAGGCATTACGGCCTCCACCGAGTTTGACCCATTCGCCAATAATCGAACGACCGCCGTCAATTTTATATAAATTTGAGCCGTTGGAAATGTGGATCACCGTAGGGCGTTTTTCCTGTGGCACATCTTTTAAACGCTCATTCACCAACGCAATATTCGCCTCTAATTCTTTGATATACTCTTCCGCAATGGTTGGAGCCGTATTGCCCAACACATCGGCCGTAATACGTACGGTGTTTTTTAGGCCATCAAAATTCTGAAAACCAATTAACAACGCTTTTAAACCGGCCTTTTCCACTTCTTCTTGAGCCGGTTTATTGGACACCAACACCACATCAGGTTTTGCCGCAATAAGTTCTTCTAATTGCGTGCTGTTTTGGCTGTTAATGGCTGGCACGTTTTTAATGTTGGGATAGACCAAATTAAACCATGGATTTGATTTAATAATGTTCGTCGTGCCGACTAATTTATCCGCACCGCCAAGCAACAACACCACTTGATTGTTGGCATGCCATAAATCCACGACACGCTCCACTTGATCGGGGATTTCTACGCTTTTCCCTTTGACGTCCGTAATGGTTTTCGCCAAAGCAAAGTTCGCCGTTAAGCTAAGGGAAAGTGCGGTGGCAAGTAGCCATTTTTTTAATTTCATGTTTATTCCTTTTAGATTGATTTAATTGCACAAATTTTTCGATTGAGTTCCGCCACATCCACCATTCGTAGATCCGTTTGGTAAAGTGCGGTGAGATTTTTTTCAGTAATAATATCAAGGGTTTTGCCCACTTGTAACTTGCCTTGGGCGGTTAAAATAGCCACTAAGCTGTCGGGTAATTTACTTTGTAATAACATAGGATGATCGGGGTTGTGAGTGGTCATAATGATGGAAAAGCCTTGTTCCGCCAGTTCTTTAATCAGCGTTAAGGTTTTAAACACATTGCCGTAATCCAAAGCAGAAGTGGGTTCATCAAATAAAATCAGTTGCGGTTGTTGTACCAGAATTTTGGCGATATTGACTAACTGTTTCTGACCGCCACTCAACTGCATATAGATTTTGTCGCTTAAATGCGAAATTCCTAATTTTGCTAAGGCGTCATCCACCAAAGCAAAATCTTGTTCGCTCGGTTGATCGAATAAACTCAAATGCACCGCTCGCCCGAGTACCACATAATCTCTCACTACATATTGATAAGTTTCGGGGGGCTGTTGCGAGACATAAGCAATGTGTTTAGCAATTTCCTTGTGGCTTAATTCGGCAAGATTCCGATTATTCAATAAAATTTCACCGCACTTGGGTTGCTGTAGTCCTGCGATACAGTTCAATAAGGTGGATTTTCCTGTACCGTTCGCCCCAAGAATAGTGAGCAATTCCCCTTGCTTTACCTGCAAATTGATATTTTCTAACAAGCTCGCTTGTTTGGCATGATGAAAGGATAAGTTTTTAATTTTTAACATTTTTACACCGCACTTATTTCACCATTCGCTGTTTCACCAGCACCCACGCAAAGAAAGGGGCCCCGATAAAGCCGGTTAAAATCCCCAGTGGAATTTCTTCCGTATAAAGATTTCTCGCCAAGGTATCGATCAATAACAGGAAGATTGCCCCAATTAAGGCGGCTAATGGTAAGGTTTTAATATTATCATCACCGATTAACAGCCGTGCTAAATGGGGAATAACCAAGCCAATCCAACCAATCGTACCACTTAAACACACGGCTGAAGCGGTGAGCAAGGTGGAACATAAAATCATTAAGTTACGTTCCATTTTGATGTTGACGCCAATCAGTTTGGCTTGTTGTTCGCCCAAAGAAAGCAAATTAATTCGCCAACGGAGCAATAATAACACCAAGGCAGTGATGATCATCACTGGCGAAAAGGCGGTGAGATTTTTGAAATTGGATTTAGTTAAGCTCCCCATTGACCAATACACAATATCCGCCAACTGAGTTTCAGGGTCAGCTAAATATTTGATTAACCCTAGGCTCGCTCCCATAAAACCGCCCACGATAATGCCTGATAGCACTAAGATAATCATGCTATCTCGCCGCATTAACAGCGGGACAAGCATGGTGAGCGACACCGCAACGACACCACCGACAAAAGCCAAAATTTGAATAGAAAACGATCCTAAGCCGAATAAAATGGCGACAGATGCCCCGATACAAGCTCCCCCTGATACGCCTAAAATATCCGGCGATACCAACGGATTTTTAAACACACCTTGATAGGTCACACCCGCAATGGCCAGTCCTGCACCGACTAAAAGTGCGGTTAAAATTCGCGGTAATCTTAGGATTAAGATCACGTTATTTTCCACTGCATTGGGGTTATTGCCAAGCAAAGTATTCATCACATTTTCCAGTGGAATGTGCATTCGCCCCAGAGAAAGGGAAACTAATACGCCGAGCAACATCAGGCAAAGTAAGAAAAAAAGCGAGAAACGGTATTTCATTTAGTGAATGTCATTAGGTTACATAATAAAAACAGTTTAACCGATTTAGCCATAAGAATAAACAAACTTTATATATTGATTTACATAAAGAAAAATTGGCGTAAAATACGCTATTTACTCTATTATATAACCTAACTAATAAGGATACCTTATGTCTAAATTAGCACTATCAGCTATCAGCCTAGCATTGTTTTCCGCTTACGCAACAGCAGAAACACAACAACTTGATGTAATTTCTGTTGTCGCCCAAGATCCAGTTCATTCGGCCACAGCATCACAAGCACAGCAATCCCTCGGTAAAACCGTGGTTTCATCACAGGCTATTGAAAAACAACCTGCAGTGAATGATGTCGCTGATATTCTTCGTCACCAACCCGGTGTGACCTATAATTCAGGCAGTGCCACTGGACAATATGGTAATAAACGCCAAATTGATTTGCGTGGTATGGGCACAGAAAACACCCTAATTTTAATTGATGGCAAACCTGCCACATCACGCCAATCGGCTCGTTATGGACGAAATAATGGACGCAATACACTTGGCGACAGTAAATGGGTGCCGATTGAAGAAATTGAATCGGTTGAAGTAATTCGTGGTACCGAAGCCGCTCGCTATGGCAATGGTGCCATGGGCGGTGTGGTAAATATTAAAACTAAACCTGTGACGGATAAATTAAAAGGCAGTGTCACTTATAGTTTAAATGTGCCTGAAAATAGTAAATTTGGTACGAGTAATCGTGCTACATTTAATTTGAGCGGCCCAATTGTGCAAGATGTATTAGGTTTCCGTTTGTATGGCAGTTGGAATAAAACCAAACAAGATGCAATGGATGCCAACCCACCAATTGTGACCGTAGGACGTAATGGTTCGCCATCCACCACCTATTATGCTGCTCGTGAAGGGGTTCGGAATAAAGATATTGCAGGGCGTTTAAGCTGGAAAATCACGCCTGATCAAGTCTTAACCTTGGATGCCAGTTACAGCCGTCAAGGTAATTTATATGCAGGTGGTGACACAGAATCTTCTAGCATTGATTCAAGCACATTAGAGATGCAAGGTGCAGAAACCAATCGTGTCTATCGTCAAGTTTATGCACTAACTCATGAAGGAAAATGGTCTTGGGGAGAAAACAAAACCTATTTCCAATTTGATAAAACGGTGAACAGTCGTTATCCAGTTTATCTTGGTTTCGGTACAGAGGGAACGTGGGAAAATCAAAATTTTGTTGATAGCAAACTGTATAACTACCGTTTCAACAATGAAATGATTGTACCATTCGAATGGCATGGCGTTCATAAACTCACTATCGGTGTTGATGCAAATCACAGCAAATTAAATGACCCAGATTCCACCAGCTATGATTTTGTCAATGATAGCATTGCCTCTATAGGTTCATTAGGTACAATTCCTTGGCTTGCTCAAGGTAACCGTGACGGCAACAGCAGTGCGAGTGAATACGGCATTTTTATTGAAGATGTAATTGACTTTAAACAAGGAACCGTCGTCACACCAATGTTGCGTTTTGACTATCATACGGTATCAAAATCAAATTGGAGTCCAAGTTTAAATATTAGCCATGATGTGAATCCATATTTAACCTTGAAAGGTGGTTTAGCTCGTGCTTATAAAGCCCCCAATTTATATCAATCTAACCCAAATTATGTGTTAACCAACCGTCAAAATAACTGCCCTGTCAATGGTCGAGCGTTAGCCGATGTAGGGTCTTGTTATACCGTGGGGAATAAAGATCTAAAACCTGAAACCAGTTTTAATAAAGAAATTGGGTTTGAATTACATAATCAAGATGGCTATAAACTCGGTTTAACCTATTATCACAATGCGTACCACAATAAAATTGAAGCCGATACCAACGTGTTAGCCACCGTTTATAATCCAGGTTGGAAAGCTGCACGAGTGAGTGAAACAGCGGGTACTACGGTTTATAAATGGGATAACATTCCACGTGCGACCGTTGAAGGTTTGGAGGGTTATTTAAATTTACCGTTAGTAACGGATAAACTAGATTTATCAACCAATTTCACTTACATCCGTAAGAGTCTCAATAAAACCACAGGCAATCCATTGAGCTTAATGCCAAAATATACGATTAGCTCAACATTAACCTATCAAGCGACAGATAATCTTGATTTAGCCACAACTTATACTCGTTACGGCAAACAATTATCTCGTCCAAATGGTGTGCGTTATATGGACTTTAATACTAACACAGGCGATGACAAAACCGTACAAGAACGCTTAGGTAGCTATGGTGTTTGGGGAGCGAGCGTGGGTTATAAATGGCATGATTTCAGTGTACGTGCTGGGGTGAGCAATATTCTTAACAAACGAATTAATGTCACAAGTAGTGCGGCGAGTAAGTCGAATGAGATTGGGCGGGCGTATTATACGACACTTAAATATTCGTTTTAATTTAAATCGGTTTTCGCCGATGGCAACCGTACTTTCTTTTGCTTGTGCAAAAGAAAGTAGGCAAAGAAAAGCACACCCCGACTTCACCGCTTTTCTTTGCTCGTTTGATATTTTCTTAACGCTAAATTTTGAACTTGCTTCGCTCAAACATTCAAAATTTAGCTAAAAATATCAAGTCGCCAAGGCGGTTCAGACGGTGCCCCGTTTAGTTAAATAAAAGTGCGGTGAAAAATCAGAAAGTTTTGATTTTTTCACCGCACTTTTTTGTTCATTTTTTATTTTCTCTATTCATTCTTTTTTACCCGCAATAAATTTTATTATGTCATACATAAAATGATGATCATCTCTTGACAGATTCCCCCTCTTACAATTTATAATAAAAACTATTCTCATTAACTTAAATGAGAGTGCAATATTTTTCACGATAATTTCAATAATTAATAAAGGAAACGTTTATGAATAAGCCTCACTCTTACCCCGCCAATAAGCGAACGGCGATAAATTTTAAATTCACCACTTATACTGTTGCAGTCCTTTCTGGGTTAGCATTTACGGGCTCTGCATTATCTTATGTACAAGGTGACACCACCACGGCGACAGTTAATGTAGGCGATAACGAGACAAAAATTGACACAGTGAAGACCGATGATCCCAAACTCCGTATTACAGGGACGCTCAACCGTAGCGGTAATCCTGTGCGAATTATTTGGTATGGTAATCCGAATGATGCCGATGGTAAAGTGGCTCAAACGGATGCGTTAAATGATGGTTTTGTACAAGGCAAAGTGATTGCGCAAGGCAAAAAGGCAGAATCAGGGGAATATCAAGCCAGTATCATTATTGAGGGGCAAGGTAACGCTATTGATGCTCTCGGTTGGTCATCTCACACCAACGGTAATAACGTAGATATTGCCCTAAACACCGTTACCAACAATCGCACTGCAATGGGTGGAGCGGATTTAAAAGCGGGTTTAGCGAGCGGAGAAAGCGAAATTACCACTTTCGGTACAGCAAACGGTATTTCTGTGGTGAGTATAGCAGATTATGGACAAACCCAAGTAATGGGTGGGGCTGATGGCGTAAGTGGTGCATCTGGCACGGTTGGCAGTGCAAGCAGTAGCTCAAGTTATCGTGATGATACCACACGTGTTAAAACTGCCGATTTAGTCAAAGATACCATTTCTGTGCCAGGTGACACCACTCGTGCTGATAAAGAAGGCAAAACTGTTACGGCAGAAATTAAGAAAGTGAATAACAATGGCAGTGTTTCTGGTAATATCAACGCACAGAGCAATGCAGACATCACTAGCCCTGTCACCGATCGATATGTACCACAATTTTACTCCACCACAACCACCGCATCAGGTAACGGCGTGTCTTTAGCCAGTTTCATTAATACCATTGATTCAACTATTCAAAGTCAAAATCAGATCAACAGCTTGAAATTAGGCACTTTGACTAATACAGGTGAAATCAACGGACAAGGTAACGTCACGGGGGGTAAAAATACCACCCACACCTACACTAGCGCCCGTGGTGTTGCCAATGGCGTTTCACTCTTTGCCGCAACGGGGAATTACGCCAGAAACCAAACCAGTGCGATTTTTGATAACGAAAATGGCGAAAGTGCGGTGAATAATTCAGGCAAAATCAATGGGCATTTAATTCAAACATCAGGTGATAATGTTGGGGTGATACCCGGATCGTATGGTAATAAGTCAGGTAGACATTTAGATTCCACTGCCACAAGTTTCGCCAGCGGAAACGGGATCAGTGTCGCAACGGAAACCCTAAATGCCTATTCAACCAATGCGGCAAAATTAGGCAAGGTTGTCAATCAGGGGAATATTTCGGGTTATGCCGACGTGAAAGCGGGCAATGGTTCGGGCGATTTAAAACTGAATGTAAAAGGTTCAGGAAACGGGATTTCGGTTTATTCTCATAAAGGTGTTGGCGGTACTGCGTTAGGCACTGCTAGTCTAACTAGTGTTGATAATAGCGGTATGATTACGGGTGAATTACACACGAAAGGTGGAAAATATATTTATAAAAAAGATGCGCCTGATGAAGAAGTGAAATTGTTCATTTATGACACCGTGAAGAATATTGATTCCACCGATACATTACCTAAAACACCAAGTGGTTCAACCTATTCAGATCCTTTTGCCCCTAATAAGCTCGGATCAAATGATACGATAAGTGAAGTCACTGCGAGCGGAAATGGTATTGTGGTTTTCCAAGCAAGTAATGCCTCTGGTTCAAGCCAAACAACAGGAAGTCAATTAGGCGAGATCAAAAATTCAGGTGTAGTGAGTGGTTATACCCAAATGACCCATGGCTTTAGTGCAACAAATAAAGGTTATGAACGTGTTGGATTTTGGGGCGTGGGTACGGGTATTGCAAGTGATGGCAAAATCACATCCAAACTGGAAAACACAGGGATCATTTCAGGTAATCATGCCGCCCTTTTGGCAAAAGGGAAAATTGAAACGGCTTATAGTTTATACGGTGACTATACATCAGGTTATAACAATAATGTCTACAACTACGGTTTAATGGCAGGCACCATGATTATGGGGAATTATAAAGTTGGTGAAAATAGTGATGTAAAACAACAAAACTATACTTACTTTGAATTGCCGAATGATCCTAGCTTAACCAACCAAGGAACCTTAGTTTATCTGAAAAAAGGGTTAACTAAAGAGAGTACATATAGTTCGACCATCCGTAATGCCGATGCCGAAACCATCGACAAAATTGTCGTAGGAACAGGCGGCTCTTATACCGATTCAATAACAGGCAAAACCTACAACATCATTAACGGCACCCTAAGTAATGAGCAAAAAGACAGTTCCTATACTGCTACAAGCGATGTTAAAGACAGCATTATCAACGGTGTCGGTTTAACCGATGGGGCGTTGATTGCTGACAAAAACATTACCCTTGATAACAGTGTCGTCAATGGCTTTGCGAACGGCGTAAAAGTGAAAAATGAAAGCACATTTACCGCAAAAGACAGCACTATCAATGCCAATGGCTTCAATATTAAAACTAGCACCACCGAAAGCTATGCACCTTTAGCCATTGTAGGTGATGATCATAAAAATACTGTCAATCTCAATGATAAAACCATTATTAACGGCAATATCGACCTAAAAACAGGTGATGATCAACTCACCATTGGTTCTAGCGATATGCAAATGAATGGTCGTCAAATCGATATGGGCGCAGATAATGATACTGTTACCTTTGGCGAAACAGTTTCAACATCAGGTACACCAATCCGTGTTAATTACGATATTTTCAATACCGAAAAATTAGTCATCAATGCTTTAGCTGAACTTTACCCTGACATTGCGATTCAAGGTGCCGATACCATTGATTTAAATGGCAAATTAGTTTATCAAGTGAATAAAGTTGATGATGATAGCTATCAACATGCCTTAGCTAAAAATGGCAAAGATATTACCATTAATGGTACTGATGGCAATGAATTATTGATTGATGTCAGTGATGCCGAACATACGATTGATTTGGGCTCAA
>NZ_JBPDVG010000005.1:0-175212 GCF_051851525.1 Lonepinella sp. BR2357
AATTATTAAAAATAACCAAAACCAACTATTTTGTCTACTAGAGCATAGTGTATAAAAAAGTGCCAACTATTTTGTCTACTATGCCCTTATTTGTAATAATTCATAAAAAACAAAACCGCCATAATGTACATATATACATGAGGCGGTTTTCTTGTTATAATTCATCTCGGCTGGTCAGGTGTTGTCATTACTTGACTGGCGGGTCAGGTAGTGACACATCTCCAGTTTGTTTTAACTTAACCAAATAGGAGAAAGACCGATGAGAATTATGCTTATAATTTTAATCGTGTTATTTGTGTTGCTTTATAGCCCGTTAGCTTGGTAACACGAATAACCAGTCAAGACAGTAAGGGGAAACCCTTGCTGTCTTTCTATTATAAGGTTTCCAACGTAATTTTCAAGTCCTATTGTGAATCATCTTAAATCTGATTATCTCATCTAGATAACTATCAACAATAATTACCCAGATTTTACGTAGCGTTGTCAAAAATAGCCGTTAGAAATACCTGTCTAAATCTTCTTTTTTCACTAGTACAAATACTGACTTTATGTGAACAACCTCTAAAAATAACCGTGACAGATCTCGTTTATACATTTATTTGTCTTGTTTAACTGTTGCAACGTGACTGTTGATAACTCTGTGATTTATTTAATTCGTAGTATCTGCTAACCTGATAACTAATTTCGCATAATGTATATTATGTTAAATTAAGAGGTGAAAATGTCACATTTAAAGCGGCTATTTACAGCTACTCTATAATATGGATTTAGTTTAGGTAAAAAATGAAATTTATGGTTTCCATGCCATGATGAGAACTAAGTATTAGATTTTATGTTTTTCCATAAAAATTGTGGTGATGTTGTTTTTTATTGAATGGTTTATTTCTTGAGTTTGTTTTCGTTGATAACGCTACGTAAAATCTAGAAAAGATAAGGCATAAATTCTCGCTAGATTTTGACAATAATATTTTTACTATATGTGACATTGTCACGTGTATTTGTCATTTTTTCTCGTTATAACTTATTCTGAATTGTCATAACCTCATTTTGAGTATTTTGGTATCATACTCGCCTATTTTCTCTTTTTTATTTATAAGGAATTAAATTCATGCTTATTGTCACTTTTATTGCATTTTTAGCCATTCTTTACGGCTTAAATGTGCTGTATCGTAAAAATCAAAAATTAGGCTCAACCGTATTTGTCGCTTTAATGCTAGGTTTATTATTCGGGGCTACCCTGCAAACTTTCGCCGAAAAATCATTAATTGACACCGCACTTGACTGGATTAATCTGGTCGGTAATGGTTATGTCAGACTATTGCAAATGATTGTAATGCCGTTGGTTTTTGTTTCTATCCTGTCTGCCATTACCAAATTAAATCAGGCCAGTTCATTGGGTAAAATCAGCTTTAGTGTATTGGGCGTATTATTAATCACCACGGCCATTGCCGCTGCGATTGGGATTGCCATGGCCTATGCTTTTGATTTATCGGCAGATGGATTAATTGCCGGTGAACGTGAATTAGCGGCACAAGCAAAAGTAGATGGACGTGTAGATCAAGTAAGCCATTTAAGCATTCCGGCCATGCTCCTCTCTTTTATTCCGAAAAATCCTTTTGCCGAACTCACGGGAGCCAATCCAACTTCAATTATTAGTGTTGTAATTTTCTCTGCTTTACTCGGCATTGCCACATTGAGTTTACGTAAAGAAAATGAAGAATTAGGCAACCGCATTGCACAAGGTGTGGATACCTTAAATCAATTAGTCATGCGCTTAGTTCGTTTCGTTATTCGTTTAACGCCTTATGGTGTGTTTGCATTAATGATAAAAATGGCCTCTACCGCAAAATGGGCAGATATTGTGAATTTGGGGAGCTTTATTGTGGCCTCTTATTTAGCCATTTTATTGATGTTTATCGTACATGGTCTTATTCTTGCATTGTCCGGTATTAACCCATTAAATTACTTCAAGAATGTGTTGCCGGTTCTAAGTTTTGCCTTTACTTCTCGTTCAAGTGCCGCTTCTATTCCGCTGAATATTGAAACGCAAACCGATAAATTAGGCAATAAAGGCGTGATTGCGAATTTCTCTGCAACCTTTGGGGCAACCATTGGACAAAATGGTTGTGCGGGGATTTATCCAGCCATGTTAGCCGTCATGGTCGCCCCAACCGTGGGTGTTGACCCCTTCACGGTGCAATATATTTTAAGCCTTATTCTAGTGGTGGCTATTTCTTCTTTTGGTATTGCTGGTGTCGGTGGCGGTGCGACTTTTGCGGCGATTGTGGTGTTATCGAGCTTGAATTTACCACTAGCATTAGTTGGATTACTGATTTCGATTGAGCCATTAATTGATATGGGACGCACTGCATTAAATGTGAATGGGGCGATGGTAGTAGGAACCTTGACCAATAAATGGTTAAAATAACCTTTGTTTAATTCAAAAATGGGGCTTTGCCCCATTTTTTGATTAATTAAATCAATTAGATAAATATATTTCCTTGATTTTCATCTCTAACCAAATAGCCATATTGCTTAAATAGCTGAATAATCATTTCAATAGTAGGTGATTGGAGGTAGTCTGTACTCCTACTCTTTAATTTGGAGGTAATTGTCACTTCATTTAATCCCGTTAATTTGAACAATCCGAATAAATGGACACCAAAAATGCGTTCCAGTGGTACATTAAGTATGGAAGACAATAAAATAGATTCTATCGAGAATGCCGTTGCCGTATAAATATCCGCAAATTTAATCCCCGCTTGTTCTAGTCTCACTCGATTTACCCCAGTCAAAAAGACATCTTCATTATGTATATTTAAATCCCAATGAATGGATAACGTATTGTTTTCTATCGCAGTTAATGGGGAATGTATGGTTAAAGGGATATTAAGTTGACTGGGTAATTCTAATAAACGTTTACTTCTTAATGAGAATCCTCCATTTAATAATTGCTGAAATCCAGCTGGTGGATTTTTATGATTATCACACCAATATTCCCAATGTCCTGTGGTAATTTGATGGGGCTCATAATTCACTAAGGCTGGTACAACGGCACCAATAAAGTCATATTGAAAAAATTTATCTTGCCAGTTTTTACCGTTTATTATCCAACCATCATCTTGTACGGAAATACAGAATTCCGTTTTGATAATATCCTTTAAAGCATACAAAATATAAAGGTTATATTCCAAATAGCTAAATGGCTTACAATAAATGTGCTGGATATAATCAGGTAAATTATCGGGTCTATTGGGACTGACGAGAATAGCTTGCGGCTGTTCGCCGAGTTCCATATAACTGCGTTGGAGTGCGTACATTGAGCCTAGGGTATAATCTTCACTACCTGTAATACTCACCAGTGTAATATCTGAAAAATTCATTTAATAATCCTTATATTGTTAACGAAAATGCGGTGAATTTTCACCGCATTTTATATAACGACCCTGCTTTATTAAGCTAATTTCAACGGCTCAATATGCCAGATTTTTTCCGCATATTCCGCAATGGTACGGTCTGATGAGAAGAAACTCATGTTGACAATGTTTTGTAATGCACTGTCAACCCAAGCGGCTTGATCTTTATATTTCTCATCTACGTCTTTCTGCGTTTCCACATAGCTACGGAAATCCGCAAAGGCTTGATAGAAATCGTGGTATCTTAATCCATTCAATAAATCTTGATAACGATTTGGATCATTTGGTGAGAAACGACCTGAGCTGATTTGGTCAACCACTTCACGTAATTGCTCGTCGGATTGATAAATATCAAATGGACGGTAACCTTGACGGCGTAACGTTTCTACTTGCTCAACGGTATTACCAAAGATAAAGATATTGTCTTCGCCGACATTTTGGAGAATTTCAACGTTGGCACCATCTAGCGTACCTAAGGTTAATGCACCGTTTAAAGCAAATTTCATATTACTTGTACCAGAAGCTTCAGTACCAGCCAAAGAAATTTGTTCAGAGATATCTGCTGCTGGAATAATGATTTGTGCAAGGCTCACGCTGTAATTTGGAATAAATAAGACTTTTAAGCGACCTTGTAAGCGTTCATCATTGTTGATGACGTTCGCAATATCATTAATTAAATTAATGGTTTGTTTCGCCGCATAATAAGCAGACGCTGCTTTACCCGCAAGAATGAAAACACGTGGTGTCCAGTCTTTTTCTGGGTGAGCCAACATTTCGTTGTAACGAGCAATAATGTGCAATACATTCAAACTTTGACGTTTGTATTCGTGGATACGTTTCACTTGAACGTCAAATAACGCATCTGGATTTAATTCCACGCCCAATTCTTTTTTCACGTAATCCGCTAAACGCACTTTGTTAGCACGTTTAATCGCTGGAATGGCTTTTTTCACATCTGGATCTTGAATGTGTTTTTTGAACTGTTCAAGCTGAGTTAAATCACGACGCCATTCAGTGCCAATGTATTTATCAAACAACGCAGATAAATCAGGGTTGGCTAACGCAATCCAACGACGTGGTGTAATCCCGTTGGTGACATTGGTGAAACGTTCTGGATAAATGCGAGCAAAATCGGCAAAGGTTGATGTCACCATTAAATCAGAATGGATGGCCGCTACCCCATTGACTTTGTGTGAACCAACCACAGATAACCACCCCATACGCACTTTACGGACATCACCTTCTTCTACCAAAGAAACACGGCGAATAAAGTCATTATCGGTTGTTACATGATTTCTCACATGTTCTAAGAAATAATCGTTGATTTCCAAAATCATTTGTAAATGACGTGGTAAAATTTTCGCCATCATTTCCACTGGCCATGTTTCTAAGGCCTCTGACATTAAGGTATGGCAAGTATAAGAGAAAATGCGGCAACACATATCCCATGCTTTGCCCCAAATATAGCCATTTTCATCCACTAAAATACGCATTAATTCAGGAATGGCTAAGGCTGGATGGGTGTCATTTAAGTGAATAGCCACATGATCAGCGAGATTTTCAATGGTACCGTGAATACGCACATGACGGCGGATAATATCTTGCAATGAGGCAGACACTAGGAAATATTCTTGGCGTAAACGCAATTCTTTCCCTGCGGTGGTAGAATCATCTGGATAAAGTACACGAGACACGTTTTCAATAGATGAACGTTCTTCAATCGCACCAAAATAATCCCCTTTGTTAAATTCTGCCAAATTAAAAGTATCACTGGCATTGGCAGACCACAAACGCAATGTGGTGGCACTGTCATTGTCATAGCCAGGGATCATTTGGTCATAAGCAAGTGCGGTGATTTCTTCGGAAGGATTCCATACACATTTTTTACCTTCAAAATAAATATGACCGCCAAAGCGAATGTCAAAACGTTTAGAGGGGCGAATAAATTCCCAAGATGAACCTTTTTCTAACCACGCATCCGGTTTTTCAACTTGATGTCCGTCCTCAATATGTTGTTGGAACATCCCATATTCATAACGAATACCGTAGCCCATACTTGGAATCGCCAATGTGGCTAAGGAATCCATAAAGCAAGCGGCTAAACGACCTAAGCCCCCGTTTCCTAAACCTGGGTCAACTTCTTTTTCTAACACATCTTCTAAATCGACATCTAATTCGGCAAGTGCTTTACTTACCGTGGTATAAACGCCTTCCGCTAACATAGCGTTAGATAACGTGCGTCCGATTAAAAATTCCATTGAAAGATAATAAACTCGGCGAGTTTCTTCCGCTCTAGATTGTTTGGCGGTAGAAATCCATCCCTCGGTGACTAAATCACGTACGGCATATAACGTGGCATTTAACCAGTCACGTTGGCTGGCTTCTTCTGGCGAACGTCCGATAAGGTAAACTAATTTATAAACAATGGCTTTTTTCAGCGACTCTACGTCATTAGATGGACGTGCATAATTTTGAATTTCGTGCATAGAAATAATCCTAAATAATCAATAAAAATAAAAAGTGCGGTATTTTAACCGCACTTTGACGACTTTTACAACTAAATTCTGTTATAAAGTGCCAGATAATGTCTTGCGGCTAATGCCCAGCTGAAATCTTGAGCCATGGCATTCGCTCTGACATTCACCCATAAACGTTGTTTTTTCCATAACGCAAAGGCATTGTTAATGGCATAACGCAAGCCTTGTGGGTCAGCATGTTCAAAGACAAAACCCGTCGCAGTACCGGCTTTAATGTTCTCACTGGTACTATCAACCACGGTATCCGCAAGGCCACCTGTTTTGCGAACTAAAGGCAATGTGCCATATTTTAAACCATATAATTGGGTTAATCCACAAGGTTCAAAACGACTTGGCACTAAAATGACGTCACCGCCTGCGACCATAAGGTGAGATAAGGCTTCATCATAACCGATTTTCACCGCCACATTGTTTGGATAATATTGGGTTAAGCCCCATAATCCTTGTTCAAAATGTTGAGCACCAGACCCTAACACAATTAACTGTCCGCCTTGGCTAACGATTTCGTCGGTGGTTTCCAATAATAAATCGACGCCTTTTTGTTCAGTTAAACGGGTAATCATGACGAATACAGGCACATCTGGATTTTGTGGTAAATTGAAATAGGCTTGTAACTGTTCCTTATTCTTTTTCTTACCGGCCATAAATTTTAATTTATAGTGGTCCGTAATATAAGGATCGTTATTTGGATGCCAAATATTGTCATCTACCCCATTTAAAATGCCGTGTAAACGTCCTTGATAAGCTAAGGTGCCTAATAGGCCTTGTAAACCATAAGCAAATTCTGGTCGAGTGATTTCTTGGGCGTAAGTTGGACTCACGGCGGTGACGGCATCAGAATAATATAAGCCGGCTTTCAAATAAGACATTTCACCGTATAATTCTAAGCCATCTACATGGAACATGCCCGCAGGTAAACCAATTTCGTATAAATGATGATATTCAAATCGGCCTTGGTAAGCGAGATTATGAATCGTGAATACGGATTTAGCTGGTTTACCTTTGTTATATAAATACGCACTGGTTAAGCCAGCGTGCCAGTCGTGAGAATGCACCACTTCGGCATGCCACCAACTGTCTAAACCGGTAGCCAACTCTGCCCCGACCCAACCGAGTAAGGCGAAACGTTTATAGTTGTCGGTGTAGTCTTGATACCATTGATCATGATACGGATTGCCTTGGCGATCATAGAGATGGGGTGCGTCAATAATATACACGCCTACCCCATTGTATTCACCATAACGTAATAAAATACGGCCAGCAAAATTGTAAAATTCAGCCACCACATAGGTTTCTGGAATCCCAGCAAAAATCGCAGGATAACCTGGTAATAAAACGCGTGCATCAATCCCCTCTTGCTTTTGTGCAAAAGGCAATGCCCCCATCACATCGGCTAATCCGCCGGTTTTGAGTAATGGATAGAGTTCAGAACAAACGTGTAATACTCTCATTTAATTTTGTTTTCCTTGAATAAATAAAACCCTCACCACCCGAAAATCCAGATCTCCTCTCCCTTTGGGAGAGGGCTAGGGTGAGGGTAATGAGGGTGAATAAAATTAATCTAAATGGGTTTCGTCACCAATGTGTTCACCGGTTAATTTTTTAACCATGGATTCTGTCACTAACACCACTTTACCTGTACTGCTGACACGGAAACGTTGACGATCTTCTTCAATGTTTACTCCAATGTGAGTGCCATCAGGAATCACCACGTGGCGGTCGATAATACAGTTTTTCAACACACAATCTTTACCAATGGTCACTTGTGGTAAAATGACGCAGTGATCGACACTGGAATTGGCTTTAATTTTTACATTGTTGAATAACACGGAATAACTAATGCTTGCGTCGGTAATCAAACAGCCACCAGAAATCAACGAGTTATCCACCGGTTTAACATGTGGGTTATTGTAGAAGAATTTTGATGGATAAGTTTGTTCTGGATTACCACGAATTGGCCAACGTTGATCGTAAATATCTAATTGTGGTTTTTCAGACACTAAATCAATGTTTGATTGCCAGAAACTGTCTAAGGTACCCACATCACGCCAGTAAATTTCGCCGTCGGTATTGCGACCCATGCAAGAACGACTAAACGGATGTGCATACAATACACCTTCTTCTAAGGATTTCGGTAGAATATCTTTACCAAAGTCATGAGACGTGTAAGGTGATTTGACTTCACGATCTAACACGTCATATAAATAATCGGCGTCAAACACATAAATCCCCATGGAGGCCAATGAAACATCTGGTTTACCAAACATAGCTGGCGGATTTTCAGGTTTTTCCACGAATTCTTTGACTTTTAAATGTTCATCCACGGCCATCACACCAAATTCAGAGGCTTCTGAACGTGGCACTTCAATACAACCCACGGTACATTTTGCCCCACTGGAAACGTGGTCGAGTAACATTTGGCTATAATCTTGTTTATAAATATGGTCACCGGCTAAAATCAATACATATTTTGGTTTATAGTGATTTTTCAAAATCGCCATATTTTGATATACCGCATCCGCCGTGCCACGATACCATGTGGAATTATCAATTTGTTGACGTGCTGGCAACATATCCACAAATTCCCCACGTTCTTGTGGCAAAAAAGACCAACCGTTTTGCAAATGACGTAACAAAGAATGTGCCGCATATTGTGTTACCACGCCAATGCGGTTTAATCCCGAGTTAATACAGTTTGATAAAGCGAAATCAATAATACGACGATTACCACCAAAATACAGTGCAGGTTTTGCACGTTTATCGGTTAATTCGTGTAAACGAGAACCACGTCCACCCGCTAAAATTAACACCAAGGTTTCTTTAACAAGTTCGAATCTGTTGGGTACTGCTACTTTGCTACTCATAATTATTCTCCATAAATAAAATTTCGGGTTAATCGTTTAGTTAAAATGGTGAGAACTTCATCATCTGTTATCACTATACAGAAAATAAAAATAAAATTCTGTGATAGACTTCAAACTTTTGAAAAAATTAATTAAAAAAAACGTTTATTTTCGTTGTAATACACAGAAATCTAAGGTTTCAAGCAATAAACCTTGCCCTTTTAATAGCTTGGCTTGTTGTGACGCTAAAATTTCCCAATTTCCCTCCGGTAATACAAAATTCTGCAATTCATCTTTTGCGTTGATCACGAACAGCCATTCATCATCTAATAAGATTTGCATGGCTTTTACGGCTTTATCGTTCCAATGCGCCACTTGCATAGGGTGGCTAAATTCATTTAACCAAGTCACGTTCTGGTCTGTCCACCATTGATCACGAGATAAACAGGCTATTTTTTTACGTAACTGAATCATTTTCTGGGTGGACGTAAATAAATCATGATTAAATGCCGACCATTTCAACCAAGCAATTTGGCTGTCCTGACAATAGGCGTTGTTGTTGCCATATTGTGTATTCCCAAATTCATCACCTGCCAATAACATGGGCGTCCCATTGGATAATAACAACGTACGTAATAACGCCACACTGGTTAAAAATCGTTGTTTTTCCACCGCACTTTTTTCGGCCAACGGCAAACCCTCGGCAGATCCCTCCACGCCATGATTGTAACTATAATTTTCATTACGTCCATCACGGTTATCTTCGCCATTGGCCAGATTATGCTTATGGTTGTAACTGACTAAATCACGTAAGGTAAAACCATCATGTGCGGTGATAAAATTTAATGTTTTATGCGGTTGTTGTCCCTCTTTTCGGTACATATCACTTGAGCCAGCAAAGCGTTCTGCTAACGCACCTAATGCGCCATTTTTCCATAACCAGAACTGTTTAATATCATCACGATAACGATCATTCCATTCAGCAAAATACGGTGGGAAATTGCCGACCTGATAGCCACCCTCGCCTAAATCCCAAGGTTCGCTGATCATTTTACAACGGGATAATAATGGATCCTGTTCAATGGCCTGAAATAATAAAGAATGCGGATTAAAATGGGGTTGTTCTCGCCCTAAGCTACTGGCTAAATCAAAACGGAAACCATCAATATGGTATTCTTCCACCCAATATCTTAAACAATCTAACACACAAGCTCGGCCTTGTGGCGTCGATAAATTTAAGGTATTGCCACAGCCGGTCCAGTTTTCATAATATCCGTCTGCGTTGTGATAATAATAAGCCTCATCATCAATACCTCGTTGACTAAAGGTTGGAAAATGTTTTTCGCCCTCGGCACTGTGATTAAATACCACATCCAAAATCACTTCAATCCCCGCTTGATGCAAGGCTTTGACCGCTTGTTTAAATTCGTTTTCTGGATTCTCCGTCGCCGCATAACGAGGTTCTAATGCAAACATGGCTAAGGGGTTATAACCCCAATAATTGTGTAAGCGTTTTTCTTGTAAGTGCGGTTCATCTACCGCATAATTTACGGGCAATAATTCAACCGCCGTAATGCCTAATTGTTTTAAATAGGTGATACTTTTCGGATGGGCTAAACCCGCATAGGTGCCTCGAATATGTGCGGGCAAATCCCCTCTTAATTGGGTAAAGCCTTTCACATGTAATTCATAAAGAATACTGTTTGCCCACGGAATTTGTAGCAGGTCATCACCTTGCCAATCAAAATCAGAGGGCGCCGTCACGACGCCCTTCGGGGCAACTTTCGCATTATCACGAGGATCGTTTAATAAAAAACACGCTCGTTTGGTGGCGGTGGATAAATCAGGTTTTCCAACAACTTTTTTGGCGTAAGGATCTAACATTAATTTGTTGGGATTGTTTAAACTTTTTTCATCTTTAGGATAAAGACGGTAAGCGTATTTTGTCCCTGCTGCCACATTGGCTAACCAACAATGCCAAATATCTTGTTCATTTTTCGCCATGGCAATGCGTTGTTCCTGATCGTTATCATCAAATAAACATAACTCAATGCGACTGGCTTGGCTTGAATAGAGGGCAAAATTTACCCCTTGTTGATTATTGCGAAATTCAACATTCGCCCCTAATAATGTACTCATAAAATAATAATTTAAAAATAATCCATTAACATCAAAGCGTTTGGAATGGTGTAGTTAATCACACCATTCCATTACGCAATGTTCTACCTGTTATACTTCGGCCGTTTTTTTCGCTTTTGCTTTGGTTGCTTTTTTAACAGTTTCAGTTTCTGAGGCTACTTTTTTCACCGTACTCGCTTTCGCTTTGGTGGTTTTGGTCTCCGCTTTTGCTTTCACTGTTTTTTTCGCCGGTTCGGCATCTAACGCCGCTTTTTTAGTGGTGACTTTGGTCGCCTTTTTCACGGTCGTTTTTGTTGCCGTGGTAGGCACAATTTCAGTCTCGATAGGTATGGTGATCTTACTCACATCCATTTTTACCGTATCCGATTTTACTGATTTAGCTCGGGTTGTTTTTGCTTTAGTCGCCTTGCTTTCGGCCACCGCCGCTTTCACACTCTCCGCTTTCGTTGCTTTCGCCTTGCTTACTTTCGTTGTGGTCGCTTTTTTAGCTGTTTTGGCTGGTTTTTCTACCGCAGTTTCAGCACTTTTCGTACGTTTAACGGCTGTTTTTCTGACCTTTTTTGCGACTTTTTTCCAACGCAAATAAACCGTTGCCAATGGCGGTATCACAATTGAAATAGATTGTTCTCTGCCATGACTTTCAATTTCTTCTGTAGTAACGACACCAGAGTTACCTACATTGGAGCCTTTATAATAAGCCGAGTCGGTATTGAGAATTTCTTCATATTCCCCTGCCTCATTGACACCAATACGATAATTTTCACGCACCACTGGGGTAAAGTTACTCACCACCAAAATACGTTCGCCATTGCTGTCACGACGTTCAAAGGCAAATACAGAATTTTGATAATCGTCCACCACTAACCAATCAAACCCTTCTGGTTTGTTATCTAATTGATAAAGTGCGGCGTTTTCTTTGTAAGTTTTATTCAAGTCTTTGACTAATTGCAACACGGCTTTATGCCAGCCACCGCCGTGGAAATCGTCCAATAAGTACCAATCCAGACTTTCTTGATAATTCCACTCACGGCCTTGAGCAAATTCGTTACCCATAAAGAGTAATTTTTTGCCCGGATAGCCCCACATATAGGCATAGTAAGCACGCAAGTTAGCAAATTTTTGCCATGCGTCCCCTGGCATTTTGCCTAACAACGAACATTTACCATGCACCACTTCATCATGGGACAATGGCAATAAGAAGTTTTCGCTGTATTGATACACCATACCAAAGGTCATTTTATTGTGGTGATATTGGCGATAAATCGGATCCAGTTTCATATAAGAAAGGGTGTCATTCATCCAACCCATATTCCATTTGAAATGGAACCCTAAACCGTTATTTTCAGGCGGTAAGGTGACGCCAGCAAAAGAGGTCGATTCTTCCGCAATACTGGTTGCCCCAGGGACTTCGGTACCCACAATGCGGTTAGTTTGACGTAAGAAATCAATGGCCTCTAAGTTTTCACGACCACCGTATTCATTTGGAATCCACTCTCCGTCTTTACGGCTGTAATCACGATAAATCATAGACGCCACGGCATCCACACGTAAGCCGTCTAACCCAAAGCGTTCCAACCAATATAAGCCATTACCGGTCAAGAAGTTTTTCACTTCATGACGGCCATAGTTATAAATTAAGGTGTTCCAATCTTGGTGATAACCCTCTTTTGGATCTGCATGTTCATACAATGCCGTACCGTCAAAAGCAGCTAAACCATGAGTATCGCTTGGGAAATGTCCCGGTACCCAGTCTAAAATCACATTAATACCGGCCTCGTGTGCTTTAGCAATAAAGCGTTTAAAGCCCTCTGGCGTACCAAAACGGCTAGTCGGTGCATATAAACCTAACGGTTGATAGCCCCAAGAACCGTCAAATGGGTATTCAGAAATGGGTAATAATTCAATATGGGTAAAGCCCATATCTTTCACATAAGGAATTAATTCATCCCCTAATTGGTCATAGTCTAACCAGAAATTATTTTCTAAATTACGACGCCATGAACCTAAATGTACTTCATAAATAGAAATCGGTTGGTCTGATTGGTTCGCTTTACGGCGAGCTTCAGTCATTTCCACAATTTCAGGTAAGGCACTCACTTGTGAGGCGGTATCTGGGCGTAATTGTGCGGCAAAGGCATAAGGGTCAGATTTTAAACGTAGTTGATTATTACAATCTAACAATTCAAATTTATATAATTGCCCTAAGGTCACTTTCGGAATAAAGAGTTCCCACACGCCGCTGTTCGCATGGAAACGCATTGGATGACGGCGACCGTCCCAATAGTTGAAATCCCCTACCACAGACACTCGTTTGGCATTCGGTGCCCATAAACGGAAGTTCACCCCTGTGACATTGTCACACTCGGTAAAATGCGCACCCAACACTTCATAAGGACGTAAATGTGAACCCTCGGCTAATAACCAATTATCTAATTCTTCAATCATTGGATGAAAACGGTATGGGTCTTCTACCACAATGGTTTCATGCCCCCAAGTGACTTGAAGTTGATAATCAAAGAAATCATGGGTTTGGGCTGTCACGCCAGTGAAAAATCCACGTTCATCAATTTTTTCTAATTGGATTGCCACCTCTTGCGTGGCACGATTAATCACCACTACGCTATCTGCGTCAGGCATTAACACGCGAACTTCAATCCCTCTTTCTGTTTCGTGCATACCTAACACGGAAAATGGATCAGCGTGCGTTCCATTAAAAAACGCATCAATCACGGATTGTTCTACTAATTTTTTCATAATGACTTCCTATTATGGTTAATTTCATTTAGCAACGCTTGAATGCGTTGGTCACTAAATATCTGCTCTAATGGCAATGCGAGTTTCACTTGCCAATTAGGATATTCATCAGATGTACCAGGTAAGTTAAACGACACTTCCTGATCAATCAAATTTTCTAACTGTACGCCAATCAAACGGCTTTCACTTTGAGCCAAATAACGATGAATCACCAAATTGAGATGATCGTGCATGGCCATACTTAATGCATCGCCGTAATAATCATCGGGTAAATACTGATCTCGATGTAAACTGTTCAATAACGCCTGTTTATCTTCCACACGTTGTTGGTATTTCTGTTGTAGAAAATCGCCTTGCAACACACCAAGTTGTTCAAACAATTCTAAATCTTTGCAATGCCAGAAACTACGTAAAGACGGTACATCATGGGTGCCAATAGTCGCAAAGGCTTGGGGTGGGAAATTTTCTGCTAGCGGAAATTCGCCATTGGCTTGTGAAAAATACAACACAAAATACGAATAAACTAAAAATTCATTTAATTTAGACCGCACTTCATCTGCCACAGTGCCTAAATCTTCGCCCACAATCACACATTGATTACGCTGACTTTCAATGGCCAAAATCGCCATAAGTTCAGCAAATGGATAAAGCACATAAACACCATCAACTGCGGTTTTATTTTCCGGAATAAACCACAACCGGAACAACCCCATCACATGATCGATTCTCAACACGCCAAAGTGTTGCATATTGGCTCGTAACATATCAATAAAAGGTTGGAAACCACGAGCTTTTAAAACCGTCGGATTATAAGGCGGCAATCCCCAATTTTGCCCAACAGGACCAAGAGGATCAGGCGGGGCGCCAATGGTCGCTTTGGCACAATAAAGATCAGGGTCACTCCATACATCCACACTACCGCATGAACTTTGTACCGCTAAATCGCCATAAATTCCTAATTGTAACCTAGCTTTTTGAGCAAAAACTTTCACTTCGGCCAATTGTTGTTCGGTTAACCATTGTAACCACATATAAAATTCAATTTGACGTTGATATTTTTTAATTAAGGCTTTACGATTTTTTTCGCTTAATTGTTGCCATTCTTTCCGCCAACCTAACCAACCAATCGTCTTTTCATCAGCTTGTTTGGTCGGGTGCTCAATATTATCCAACACCTCAAATAAGGCTTGGTTTAACAGATTTTCACCTTGCTGTTCAACAAACGTCAAAAACGCTTGACGACGAGCCACAATCTTGGCTGTTTTACTTCGTTGACTGAATGCAAAAAGCTGTTCAAGCGCAGTGATTTTTAAATCAGAAACTGCACGATAATCTACCGCCTCTTGCTGACGTAAACGCACCAATTCAGTTTGTTGTTGAGTAAGCCAAGTTTGTACCGATTTCGCCAATTTAAATTCAGGCAACAAATCTACCGCTAAATAAATCGGATTTAACCAACGACGTGAACTCGCACTATAAGGACTGGCCCAATCTGGCACTGCAGAATACATTTTATGTAATGGATTAATCCCAATAAAATCCGCTCCAAATTGCGTCGCATGTTGGATTAAATACGTTAAATCGGCAAAGTCACCTATTCCCCAGTTACGCTCAGAACGCAAGCTATAAAGCTGGACATTAATCCCCCAGGCTTTTTGCTGTTCTAACACCGGCGATTGGAATGTGGTTTTAGGTTGCACCAACAAGCGAATTTTACGTTGTTGTTTTTTATCTGAAAGGGTTAATTGATAATAACCTACTGGCAGTGCCGGTAAACTAATTTGTTGTTTGGATTGTTGTTCAAAGATTAATTCGTTTTGTTCGTTGGTTAAACGACAAGTGGTGACGGATGAGAAGAAAGAAGAAAAAGCGTAATCTGTGACTTGCTGTGCATTTAATACTAAGACATCATCAAAATGAGCATCAGACTGACTACTTTCCGCAGACAAAAGTGCGATGAAATAATCCAATGTTTCGGGCGATGCCGTAATAAAATGCCCATCAATATCATAATGCGAAGGACAGATACCTAATTTTTCAGCTTTCTGTTCAGTAAAGCGTGGTTGTTCAGTTAAATTCATAGGCGTACCTCAAGTTTCTGGTTATATTCTAACAAGGTCAACAATAAACACAATCAATTTAGTTGAATTTTGTGATCTTTGTCATATTTGTCAATCATTCGCAGGATCACAGTGGGGCGAGTTGTAAAATAGATTTTTGTGATCTAGATTCCAAACTTAAACAGCAAAGTTTGTTGCAAGTATTATTTTGCGTTATGTTCTCGTTTCAATCGTACAAACGAGCAACTTGACAAATAAGCTGTAAGTTATAAAATGCAAGGAGAATAAGTTATGAGTTATACAGAAAATACTGACGAAGAAAAGCCAAAAAAAGAATGGACAGTGGTATTAACAGATTGTTTTTGGGATTGGGTACAACAACAAAATAGAGAAACACAACGAAGTATTACTCGAGCATTAACGATATTAAAAATGGCTGGGCCCTATTTATCGAGACCTTATGCTGACACTGTTAATGGGTCAAAATATGCCAATATGAAAGAATTACGCATTCAACATAACGGTAGGCCATTACGAGCTTTTTTTGCATTTGATCCACTACGTCAAGCTATCGTGCTATGTGCTGGTGATAAAAGTAATGACAAATTATTTTATAAGCATATGATCCGTCTAGCTGATCAAGAATTTACCACTTATTTAAAAACATTGGAGTAACATAATGAAAACCTTAGATGACTTACTTGCCACATTTACCCCAGAGGAACAAAAAGAAATACAACAAGAAGCCGAAGAACTTATTCTTGAAACAAGATTATCTAATTTACGCGAAGAACTAGAAATGTCACAAAAAGAATTAGCTAAATCTCTCGGTATTTCTCAACCTGCGGTGGCACAAATTGAGCAACGTGGTAATGAGTTAAAACTCTCCACGCTAAAACGCTATGTGGAAACGCTAGGCGGAAGATTAAGCCTTGCGGTGGATATGCCAACAGGGAAATGCCATATTTATCGGATTTAATCTATGACATACTCAAACCAATCAATCACATCTTTTTCGTGGATGCCGTTTTTAATCATGACACCCGCGAGTTTAACGGAGTTGGGATTATTGGAAATCAGCGGATGCCAGTCAAATAATGGCTTGTTCTCATAAAGTAAACGATAAGCACAAGTATCTGGCAACCAACTAAATTGAGCAAGATTTTTCTTGGTCAGTTTGGTGCAGTCGTCAATTAATGTAAAACGATTGCAATAATCACCGCACTTCCCAGTTTCGAGATTTAATAAATCACAGGCAATTCGGGTGTAATATAAGCGTTCACGCTTGCCTCGTCCCTCAATAAATTTGCGGTAACAACATTTTCCACAGCCATCACAAAGGGATTCCCATTCCGATTCTGTCATTTCAGAAAGGGATTTTTGTTGCCAAAAAGGGAGTGATTGAGATGTTGTCATGGTTGATGATAAATACAAAATCCCCTCTCCCTTTGGGAGAGGGTTAGGGTGAGGGACTAAGGATTTAACCCAAAGGATTCACTACTTTTATCATATTTAATGCCAGAATGTGATCCCTCTGCTCCATTAAAATAAATATCTTTTGGTTGTGAACAGGCGACTAACACACAGGCGGTCAACACGACTAACACTAATTTTTTCATCTAAAATCCTTCTTTTAAACTCACGGTGAGATTAAACACCAAATGATCTGCACGGCTGTCTTTGTTATCCGCACAATAATAGCCTTCACGTTCAAATTGATAGGCTTGTTCCGCTTTTGCATTGACTAAAGATTTTTCTACAAAACCTTGTTTTACCACCAACGAATTTGGGTTAATGGCGGCAATAATATCCTCTTCTGCCCCAGGGTTTGGCATATCAAATAAACGGCTATATTGACGAAATTCCGCTGGATTATTTTCCGTAGCTGACACCCAATGAATTACGCCTTTCACTTTGCGACCGTCCGCAGGATTTTTACCAAGGGTTTCAGGGTCGTAAGAACAATATACACAAGTCACATTGCCGTCCGCATCTTTTTCCACCCGTTCGGCTTTAATCACATAAGCATTACGTAAACGCACTTCTTTGCCCAATACCAAACGTTTATATTGTTTATTGGCTTCTTCACGGAAATCTGCTTGATCGATATAAAGCTCTTGAGTAAACGGCAATTCTCTTGTGCCTAATTCGTCTCGATTTGGATGATTAGGTGCGGTTAAAATTTCCGAATTTTTTAAGTTTTCAATCACAATTTTTAACGGATTAATCACGGCCATGGCTCGTGGTGCATTGGTGTTTAAATCATCACGAATACAGCTTTCTAACGCAGAAAATTCCACCACGTTATCTTGTTTGGTCACCCCAATTCGGCGACAAAATTCACGCAAAGCAGCTGGCGTATAACCCCGACGGCGTAAGCCTGAAATCGTTGGCATACGTGGATCGTTCCAACCATCTACGGCTTTTTCTTCCACTAATTTTAATAATTTACGTTTAGAAGTTAAGGTTCCCTCTAAATTTAAACGAGAAAATTCATATTGATGTGGCAATGGACGTTCAATAGAAATATGCTCCAATACCCAATCATATAAACGGCGGTTGTCTTGAAATTCCAAGGTACAAATTGAGTGAGTAATGCGTTCAATGGCATCAGAAATACAATGGGTGAAATCGTACATTGGGTAAATGCACCATTTATCCCCTGTTTGGTGGTGACTAGCGAATTTTACCCGATAAATCACAGGGTCACGCATCACCATAAATGGCGAACTCATATCAATTTTGGCTCGTAAGCTCATTTTGCCCTCGGCTACTTCGCCGTTTTTCATTTTTTCAAATAAGGCTAAATTTTCTTCAATCGGACGATCACGATACGGGCTGTTTTTGCCTGCTTCGGTTAAAGTACCACGATATTCACGCATTTGTTCCGGTGAAAGTTCATCTACATAGGCTAAACCTTTTTCAATTAATTCAATAGCATAACCATAAAGCTGATCGAAATAATCTGACGCATAATGCGGTTCACCCTCCCAATGGAAACCGAGCCATTCCACATCTTGCTTAATACTGTCCACATATTCCACATCTTCTTTGGTTGGGTTAGTGTCATCAAAACGCAAGTTACATTTACCTTGATAATCCTGTGCAATACCAAAATTCAAGCAAATAGATTTGGCGTGGCCAATATGTAAATAGCCATTGGGTTCAGGCGGGAAACGTGTGTAAACATTGCTATGTTTTCCTGATGCTAAATCTTCATCAATAATTTGACGAATAAAGTTCGTCGGACGAGTTTCGTTTGTTTCAATATTTTCTGTTGTCATATCATCAAAAGTTAAACGGTTAAAAAATTGGGGTTATTCTACACGGTTTGCGGTCAGATTACAAAGTGCGGACAAAATCTTTGAAATTTTTCCTGCAACTTTTTCCTAAAAATGCAATCTATCAATCATACTTAAGGATTTATTAAGATTTATCCTTTATACTTCTATTACTTTTATTTATTATCGGACATATTATGATGAAAAAATTATTAATTGCGGTCATTATCCTTGCTTTGGGTGCAGCAGCTTGGTTTTATTTTAAAGCAGATCAAGGATCACAAGTCACCTATTTAACTGAAACGGTAAGCCGTGGCAATTTGCAAAAATCAGTGATAGCCAGTGGCACGGTGCGGAGCTATAACCGTGTAGAAGTGGGTGCACAGGTTTCAGGAAAAATTGAGAAAATTCACGTGAGCTTAGGGCAAGAGGTGAAAGAGGGCGATTTAATTGCGGAAATTGATTCCAAAACCCAAGTTAACAGCCTGAACACGGCTCAAGCACAACTTTCTTCTTATCAAGCACAGTTAAAAGCCAAGAAAACCGCTTATGACGTGGCATTGTCTGCTTATAATCGGATGTCGAAGTTATACAAACAAAATTCTGCCACCTTAGATGATGTGAATACGGCGAAAAATGCCCTATCCAGTGCAGAAGCCGATATTGAAACCGTAGAAGCCTCGATTAAACAATCGGAAATTGAAGTCAGTACGGCTCAAACCAATTTAGGTTATACCAAAATTGTTTCTCCGTTAAACGGTACGGTGATTTCGATTCCGGTTTCCGTTGGACAAACCGTGAACGCCAATCAAACTACGCCGACTATCGTACAAGTGGCAGATTTAAGCAAAATGCTGATTAAACCTGAAATTTCCGAGGGCGATATTACCAAAGTGAAACAAGGTATGCCCATTGAGTTTACTACGCTCTCCGATCCGAATACGAAATATCATGCGGAAATTAACTCCGTGGATCCAGCCATGACGACCTTAACCGATAACGGCTATACCGAAGATGTCACGGATACCAATGCGGTGTATTACTATGCGAATGTGGTAGTGGATAACCCAGAGGGCAAATTACGTATTGGGATGACCACGCAAAATACCATTACCATTGCGGATGTGAAAGATGCCTTATTAGTGCCGACCACAAGTTTACAAAAAGACGGTAATAACGTGTATGTCAATGTGTTAAACGAGAATAAACAAGTGGAAAAACGTGACGTGACCATTGGTTTAAATGACGATGTGAATACGCAAATCTTATCGGGTTTAAATGAAGGCGATAAAGTCATCACTTCACAAGTGGCTGAGGGCGAAACTGTGGGCAATAGCAATCGTGGCCCAAGAATATTTTAAAACTGCGGTGTAAAAAGAGATAATTTTATGAATATTATTGAAATCAAAGGCATTACCAAATTTTTTGGTGAGGGCGAAAACCGTACGCAGATTTTAAAAGACATTGATCTAGACATTAAAAAAGGCGATTTTATTGCCATTATTGGACAATCGGGTTCAGGTAAATCCACCCTGATGAATATTATTGGTTGTTTGGATACGGCGACGTCTGGATCTTATAAAATTGACAACCAAGAAGTTAGTCATTTAAATCGTGACCAACTTTCTGATTTACGTCAGCAAAAATTTGGCTTTATTTTCCAACGTTATAATTTGCTTTCCACCTTAAGTGCGGTGGAAAATGTGGCACTTCCGGCAATTTATGCCGGCGTCGATCAACAAACTCGTTTAGCTCGTGCAGGGAGTTTGCTGGATAAATTAGGCTTAGGCGATAAATTAGAAAATAAACCGAGCCAACTTTCAGGCGGTCAACAGCAACGTGTGAGTATTGCTCGTGCCTTGATGAATGGGGGTGAAATTATTTTGGCGGACGAACCCACTGGGGCATTAGACAGCAAAAGTGGTGAAACCGTGATGGAGATTTTAACTCAACTCCACGGTGAGGGGCATACCATTATTTTGGTAACGCACGATAAAAATGTGGCGGAATTTGCTAATCGAGTGATTGAAATTAAAGACGGTCGGATTATTGAAGATACTCGCAAAAGTGATTTAATTGCCCACAAAGACACCACGCCTAAAATTAATAAAAACGCTTTCAGTTTCTATAAAGATCAATTTATGGAATCATTCCGTATGTCGGTCAAAGCTATTGTGGCACATAAAATGCGTTCCCTATTAACCATGTTGGGGATTATTATTGGGATCACGTCGGTGGTTTGTGTGGTGGCCTTAGGTAACGGTTCTCAGCAAAAAATTCTGGCCAATATTAATTCCATGGGAACCAATACTATGGATATTTTTAACGGTACCGGCTTTGGTGATCGACACGCTGATAAAAACCAGAATTTAACCGTTAACGACAGCGATATTCTCGCCAAACAAAGTTATATTGAAAGTTCCACCCCAAATAGCTCCGTGAGCGGAACGCTAACTTATGGTAGCCAAAGTTTTACTGCACAAGTATATGGTGTAGGCGAACAATATTTTAATGTGAAAGGGTTAACCACTGAAAATGGTAAAATTTTCACCGCAGATGAGGTGAAAAATAATGAAAATGTGGTGGTGATTGATGATAATACGGTGAATCAAATTTTCCCGAATAAAGATCCACTTGGCGAAATTTTAATGGTAAATAAAAAGCCGTTGAAAGTGATTGGCGTGGCCAAATCAAACAATAATATGGGCGGAAGTAGTAGCAGTTTGAAACTTTATCTTCCCTACACGACGGCCATGAATAAAATTTCAGGCAATCAAAAAATTGATAGCATTACGGTAAAAATTCGTGATGATGTCAATTCTACGGTGGCAGAAAAAGGCTTAACTAATTTATTACAAGTTCGCCATGGTAAAAAAGACTTTTTCGTGATGAATACCGATACCATTAAACAAACTATTGAAGCCACCACCAATACCATGACGTTGTTAATTTCCTCTATTGCGTTGATTTCCTTAGTGGTCGGCGGCATTGGTGTGATGAATATTATGTTAGTTTCCGTCACAGAACGCACCAAAGAAATTGGGGTTCGTATGGCAATCGGTGCCAGACAAGCTAATATTCTGCAACAGTTTTTGATTGAGGCGATCTTAATTTGTTTAATTGGTGGATTAACTGGCATTGTATTATCAGTGTTATTTGGTACCATTTTTAATCTGTTTATGACGGATTTCACCATGGTATTTTCCAGTTTCTCGATTATTTCTGCGGTACTCTGCTCCACGTTAATTGGTGTGGTGTTCGGTTATATGCCAGCGAAAAATGCGTCACAGTTAAATCCGATTAATGCTTTGGCGAGAGAATAGTAGAAAATTTTTATTTTTCTGTTAGAATAAGCAAGTCAAAATGAACGAACGTTCATTTACTACTTTTTAGTAAAAGTGCGGTAAAAAAATTTAATATTTTTCACCGCACTTCCGTTTCAAATTTAAAGGACAAAATATGTTAAAACTAAACAAAATCGCTTTCACTGTGATTTTATCGACAGCCTTAGCTGGCTGTGCAAGCAATATTGAAGATAGTTACCAAACTAGCCAACAAGACTATCAACAATATGAACAGCTTACTCAACAATATAACATCAAAGAAAACTGGTGGACATTGTACAATGATGCACAATTAAACCATGTGGTTGAACAAGCCTTATTAAATAATAAAGATTTGGCTAAAGCCGCTATTTCCGTCAACTCAGCACTTTACCAAGCCAATTTATTAGGGGCTGATTTAGTGCCAAGTTTTAATGGTTCCGCCAGTTCTTCTGCTAGCCGTCGTACCGACACCCATGCCAATTCAACCATTAGCCATGGTGGCTCATTGGGCGTAAGTTATACTTTAGATTTATGGCGTCGTTTAGCCGATGCAGCCGATGCCGGCGAATGGACCTACAAAGCTACGCAACAAGATTTAGAGGCAACACGTTTATCGTTAATTAACTCTGTTGTGGTGACCTATTATCAACTTGCTTATCTCAATGATGCGATTTCAGCCACCAACGACACGATTAGCTACTACGGACAAATCAACAACATTATGCAAAACCGTTTAGCACAAGGCGTGGCCGACCGTGCCAGTACCGACCAAGCACAACAAGCGGTTTTGTCAGCTCGGAACAGTTTAATTGCGTACCAAACTCAACGTAAAACTGCGGAGCAAACTTTACGTAATTTATTGAATTTAAAACCAGATCAAGCGTTAAATATTAATTTTCCACATATTTTAAATGTGAAAACCGCTGGTGTAAATTTAAATGTACCGGTATCGACTATTGCGAATCGTCCAGATGTAAAAGGCAATTTATTCCGTTTAAGCAGTGCATTTAAAGATGCCAAAGCGACGCAAAAATCTTGGTTCCCAACGCTTAGTTTAAGTGGTACCTTGTCCTCTAGTGCCACCACAGTGGGATCCGCCTTAAGCAATCCTATTGCAGCCGGTGCTTTAGGTATTAGCTTACCGTTCTTAGATTGGAACCACGTAAAATGGAATGTCAAAATTTCCGAGGCGGCTTATGAGTCAGCTCGAGTAACCTATGAACAGGGCATTACCACGGCATTGAATGAAATTGATACTAACTATTTTGCTTATACCCAATCGCAACAAAATTATACCAATTTGAAGAAAAAATACGATTATGATCAACGGATTACCAAATACTATCAAAATCGTTATAACGCAGGGGTATCAGAGTTAAGAGAATGGTTAACTGCGGCGAATACCGAGAAAGCCTCTCAAGTGGCTATCTTAAATGCGAAATATGCGGTACTTCAAAACGAAAATGCCATTTATAGTGCAATGGGTGGATATTATTCCGCAAAATAAAAAATCTTCCCCCAAAAATCCCCTCTCCCTTTGGGAGAGGGCTAGGGTGAGGGTAAACTACAAATTATTCAAATCCAACACATCCGTCATATCAAATAAGCCATGAGATTGGTTTTCAATCCATTTCGCCGCACGCACCGCCCCATTGGCAAAGGTCATGCGACTTGAGGCTTTATGAGAAATTTCCACTCGTTCACCAATATCCGCAAACCACACGGTATGCTCCCCCACGACATCACTGGCACGAATGGTGGAAAAACCAATTTCATCCGCTTTACGTTCACCAATAATACCGTCACGGCAAAATACCCCATGGGTTTTCAAATCACGGCCAAGGGTTTTCGCAATATGTTCCCCCATGGATAATGCTGTACCAGATGGAGCATCTACTTTATGACGGTGATGGGCCTCAATAATTTCAATATCGCAATAATCCCCCATCACTTTAGCCGCTTTTTCTAACAGTTTGAAGACTAAATTTACGCCAACACTATAATTTGAGGCAAATACAATGCCAATTTTTTCAGCGGCCTGTTGAATCTGTTGTTTACCTGCCTCATCAAAACCCGTGGTACCGATAATCATATTTTTATGATGAGCTACGCAGAATTTTAAATGTTCCAATGTACCTTCAGGGCGAGTGAAATCAATCAATACGTCAAATTGATCCGCTTGATTTTCCAATTTTTCTTCCACTTTAATGCCTAACGCACCGATACCCGCTAATTCGCCAGCATCTGCCCCAATTAAAGATGATCCTGAGCGTTCAAAAGCCGCCCCTAATTCTACGCCACTGGCAGAATGTACCGCCTGAATTAATTGACGCCCCATGCGTCCACCTGCGCCCACAATACCGATTTTTAATGTCATATTCTGTTCCTTATGTTTAATTTTGTTTCATTATAATAAAAAAAACACCAATAATCAGGGATTATTGGTGTTTTTCAACAAACAAACTAAAAATTATACACGTTTGAAATCGATATGCGCTAATTTTGGTTTAAATGGGTGACGTTGCATAGCTTGTACTTTAACAGCCACTTCTTTACCACCAATCACCAACGTAATCACGTCAGAATAGAAACTCTCATGTGCTTGTGCGTTGTTTAATTCATCATGGTTTAAGATGATTGAAACCGGTGCTTCGCTGCCACCATAAACGATTGCAGGGATTTGACCGTTGTGACGCAGACGGCGGCTCGCACCCGTACCTTGCGTTTGACGAACTTCAGCGTTAAATTTAAATGCCATTTTCATGTTCTCTTGTAAGATTGTTTAAAAACAGAAACCGCAGGCGACCCAACGATTTCCCATAATTTGCTCAAAAGTCATTTTGAGAAAGCGTATTATAGTGAATTTATGAGATAAATCAAATGTTCTGACAACTTTCTTTTCGAGCAAAATAAAAGTGCGGTTAAAAAATGCGAATTATTTCCAAACTTGTTTATGTAAAGAAATTGTTAAGTTATTCTAAATGATAATAGTTGTTATTGATTTTTCCTTTTAAATTAATCACTTATATTTAAATAAATATTGCAATTCTCATTTAGATGGTTATAATAGCAACAGTTGGATTTATTCCACTTTATTTTTTACGAGGAAACAAAACATGTTAAACCAAGCAATTACTACTAAATTGAATGAACAAATCAATTTAGAATTCTTTTCATCAAACACCTATTTACAAATGAGTGCTTGGTGTGCAAACCATGGTTACGAAGGTGCCGCCAAATTCTTTATCGGTCATGCGGATGAAGAAATGGAACATATGCAAAAATTATTCGATTATGTTAGCGAAACCGGTGGCTTGCCAATTTTAGGCAAAATTGAGGCACCACGTACCGAATATGCGTCATTACGTGAAGTATTAGAAATCGCCTTTGAACACGAAAAACACGTGACAGCGAAAATTAATGAATTAGTCGAAGTCACTTTTGCCACAAAAGACTACTCGACTTTCAACTTTTTACAATGGTATGTGGCAGAGCAGCACGAAGAAGAAACCTTATTCAGTGGCGTCATTGATAAATTTGATATTTTAGGCAATGACGGCAAAGCCATTTACTTAATCGATAAAGAATTATCTACACTAGAATAAGAGGACAACATCATGTTAGCAAAAAAAATCGTTGAATTATTAAATGCACAAATGAATTTGGAATTTTATTCTTCCAATCTTTATTTACAAATGAGTGCATGGTGTGATCAAAAAGGTTATGTCGGTGCGGCCAAATTCTTACGTGAACATGCGGCTGAAGAAATGGAACATATGCGTAAATTGTTCACTTATTTAAATGAAACCGGTGCGGGCGCACAAATTTCTGCGATTGAAGAAGTGGCTCACGAATATAAATCATTACGCGAAGTCATTGAATTAACGTTCGCCCATGAAAAATTCATTACCAGTAAAATTAATGAATTAGTGGGTGCGACCTTTGAGGCTAAAGACTATTCTGCATTCAATTTCTTACAATGGTATGTGGCAGAACAACACGAAGAAGAAAAATTATTCGGCAGCATCCTCGATAAATTTAATATCTTAGGGGAAGATGGTAAATCTATTTTCATGATTGATAAAGATCTTGCGACATTAAATTAATCTGCGCATAAATCGATCAAAGCTGATGAATATTTCATCAGCTTTTTTATGATTATTCATTTTTAATGATAATATTGGTAGGTCTTATAACCAAACGCCACAAGAAGAATCACAAACATAATGATAATTTGAATAAGACGTTTTTTGGTTAATTTTTCTGCTGGCATAATTTCCCTTTTTTCATTTCTTTTTCAAGGCCTTTTTTCATTTTCTACTTCTTAATTTTGCATTTTAATGCTATTATTTTTGAGTTAGATCAATTTTATCATAAATTTTGAGGCATAATGAGTATTTTATCATCTGAACCACGCATGACTCGTCGTATCCAATCTGGTGGCTGTGCGATTCACTGCCAAGATTGCAGTATTAGCCAATTATGTATTCCTTTTACCCTGAATGCTCATGAATTAGATCAGCTCGATAATATTATCGAGCGAAAAAAACCGATCCAAAAATCACACCTGTTATTTAAAGCGGGGGATGAATTGGTTTCCCTGTATGCGATTCGTTCTGGTACCATTAAATCTTACACCATTAATGAGGCGGGCGAGGAGCAAATTACTTCCTTTCATTTACCCGGTGATTTAGTCGGCTTTGATGCCATTATGAATATGAAACATCCAAGCTATGCTCAAGCCTTGGAAACCGCCATGGTGTGTGAAATTCCTTTTGATATTTTAAACGACCTTTCAGGCAAATTGCCGAAATTACGCCAACAAATTATGCGATTAATGAGTAGCGAAATCAAAAGCGATCAAGAAATGATTTTGTTGTTATCCAAAATGAATGCGGAAGAACGTTTAGCGGCGTTTATTTACAATTTATCCAAACGCTACTCTGCTCGAGGTTTTTCACCCAGAGAATTTCGTTTAACCATGACCCGTGGCGATATTGGTAATTATCTTGGCTTAACCGTGGAAACCATTAGCCGTTTATTGGGGCGTTTCCAAAAACTCGGCGTATTAGCGGTGCAAGGCAAATATATTACCATTAACAGTTTGCCAGAATTAACCGAAATTGCGGGCATTCACCGCACCAAGATTGCATTTGAATAAAAAGTGCGGTGCATAAATCACATAAAATTTGTCGGCTAGATCACATTTTTAAAGACTGTTGCTTGTTATTTTATGCAATCCGCACTATGCTAGTTATATTCAAAATTGAATAAAACTGAACTGCAACATCTCCATGGAGGTTATGATGAAATTCAATAATATTCTCGTTATTCTTAACCCAGAAAATGAAAAACAATACGGCCTTGCACGTGCTGTTCGTTTGGTCAAAGAACAAAAAAGTGACACACCCGTCAACATTACGGTTTTTCTGCCCGTCTATGATCTGTCTTATGAAATGTCTGCGTTGCTATCTTCCGACGAACGGGAAGAAATGCACCAAACCGTGGTGACACAACGTCAAAAAGATGTATTGCCTTATTTAGAAAAATACGCCGATCCGATGATCAACTTCCACTCTCGTGTGGTATGGTCAAGCAATGAATCAGAGGCCATTGTAGAAGAAATCGACAATCATCATTATGATTTAGTGATTAAATATACCAAAGAAGAAGAAAGTTTAACTTCCCTCTTTGTCACCCCGATGGATTGGCAATTATTGCGTAAATGCCCAACCCCATTATTAATGGTGCGTGATGGCGACTGGAAACATCAACGCCGTATTTTAGTGGCGGTGAATGTGTCTGGTGATGAAGAATACCATGATATTTTCAACAAAGAATTGGTATCCCTCAGCATGGATTTGGCCGATCAGTTGGAACGTGGCAATGTGCATTTGGTGGCGGCTTATCCGCCAACCCCAATGAACATGGCAATTGATTTACCCGAATTTCATTCCAGTGAATACGTCAACGGTGTGCGTGGCCAACATTTAATTAATATGAAAGCCCTCCGTCAGCATTTTGGCATTGCAGAAGATCATACGCATGTGTATGAGGGATTCCCAGAAGAAATTATTCCGCAAGTGGCCAAAGACATTGAGGCAGAGTTAGTGATTTTAGGCACCGTGGGGCGTACGGGATTATCCGCTGCTCTCCTCGGCAACACGGCAGAACATGTGATTAGCAAATTAAAATGTAATTTATTGGCCATTAAGCCAAGTAAAAAAGCCTAATCCATCACTGGCACGAAACAGAGCAAAAGTGCGGTGAAAATCACCGCACTTTTTTATTTTAAAACGTCCCAAACGTAATCATATATGACTGAAACGATAAAAAAACTGGATCCCGATACGGCGATTGATATTGCCTATGATATTTTTCTTGAAATGGCGGGCGAAAATCTAGATCCTGCCGATATTCTGTTGTTCAATCTGCAATTTGAAGAACGAGGCGGTGTGGAAGTGGTAGAAACCGCTGAGGATTGGGAGCTAGAAATTGGCGTGCTGATTGACCCAACTGAATATGTCGAAGTATGGGTGGGTCTTGTTAATGAGCAAGACATCATGGACGACGTATTTGCTAAATTTTTAATTTCACATCACGAAGATGAACGTGAATGTCATATTATCTGGAAGAAATAATGTACGATAATAACGACAGCTTAAAAGCGTTAAAACTCGGGCAAAAAACAGAATATTGTGCCATTTATGACCGCACTTTACTGCAACCCGTGCCACGTTCACTGAACCGTGATACTCTCGGCATAACGGAGCAACAGCCCTTTACATTCGGTGCGGATATTTGGACCGCCTATGAAATTTCATGGCTCAACCCCAAAGGCTTGCCACAAGTCGCCATTGCGGATGTAGAAATTGATTACCGATCATTAAATTTAATTGAATCGAAAAGTTTCAAACTCTATTTAAACAGCTTTAACCAAACGAAATTTGATTCTCTTGAACAGGTACAACGCACCATTCAACAGGATTTAGCACAATGTGCTAACGGTGATGTCAACGTGCGGTTAAATTCTCTCGAATTTTACAGACAGCAAGAGATTGTGGATTTTACTGGCGAATGTATTGATGATCAAGATATTGAAATCACTGATTATGCGTTTAATGCGGATTACTTACAAGATTGCACCCACAATTTACCGGTGGAAGAAACCTTAGTCAGCCATTTACTTAAATCGAATTGCTTAATTACCAGTCAACCTGACTGGGGCTCCGTACAAATTCATTATGTGGGCAAACAAATTGACCGAGAAAAATTATTACGCTATTTCATCTCATTCCGTCAACATAATGAATTTCACGAACAATGTGTCGAACGGATTTTCAGCGACTTAATGCGTTATGCTCAACCAGAAAAATTAACGGTATATGCTCGCTATACCCGTCGTGGCGGTTTAGATATTAATCCGTTCCGTTCAAACTTTGAACCGATTCCCCTTAACCAACGATTAGCCAGACAATAAGATGAATCAAGTGTATTATATTAATCCGAAAGGCAGCATGGATCAGCTTTCCCATATTGAAGTTTGCCAACTCACCAAACAAGCAGGATCGCCACTCTATCAACTTTATCGTAATTGTACGTTGGCGGTACTCAATTCTGGTGCAGTGACAGATGATAGCCGAGCCTTATTAGCCAAATACGATAATTTCGATATTAATTTAGTCGCAAGGGAACGTGGCATTGCCCTTGAATTACATCACCCGCCTGAAACAGCATTTGTGGATGATGTGATGATTCGCAATATTCAATACCATTCTTTTGCCGTATTACGAGATATTTTATTTGTTAATAGCATGATTTCAAAAATAGATTTAACTAGCGAGCAAACTACCAATTTGGTATTTAGTATTCTACGCAATGCCAAAGCCTTGATTGTGGGTGAAAAACCGAATTTAGTGGTCTGTTGGGGCGGTCATTCGATTAGCGAGGTGGAATATCAATACTGCCGTGCCGTCGGTACAGAATTGGGCTTGCGTGAACTGAATATTATCACGGGTTGTGGCACGGGTGTCATGGAGGCCCCAATGAAAGGCGCAGCCATTGGCCATGCCAACCAACGCTATAAAAACAGTCGCTTTATTGGCATTACTGAACCGTCCATTATCGCCTCCGAGCCGCCGAATCCGATTGTCAATGAATTGATTATCATGCCCGATATTGAAAAACGCCTCGAGGCGTTTGTGCGCATGGGACATGGTATTATTATTTTCGCTGGTGGCCCTGGTACTTTTGAAGAATTTATGTTTATTTTAGGCATAAAACTTAATCCGAAAAATCAAGCACAAACCTTGCCGTTAATTCTCACAGGGCCAAAAGAAAGCCAAGGGTATTTTGAGGCCATAGATCGCTTTGTCAAAGACACCTTGGGCGAACAGGCACAATCGCTGTATCAAATTATTATTGACGACCCCGTGACGGTGTCACGCCGCATGAAAGCCGCCATGACCCAAATTCAACAACAACGCTTTGAAAAAGGCGATAGTTACAGCTTTAATTGGTCGCTCGAAATTGACGAGGCATTCCAACAGCCTTTCGTGCCGACCCATGAAAATATGGCGAATCTTAACCTCCATTTAAACCAAAGTGCGGTGGAATTAGTGGCCAATTTACGCCGTGCTTTTTCAGGCATTGTGGCAGGTAATATTAAAGCGGAAACCCAAGATAAGATTGCCAGTTTAGGAAAATTCCAACTACGGGGCGATCAACAACTGATGAATAAAATCGATCAACTCTTACAGGACTTTATTGTGCAACACCGCATGAAATTGCCGACCGGTGACGCCTACGAACCTTGTTATGAAATTATTCAATAGGAAACCTAAAAATGATGAAACGAATTGAACAATTATTTGCTAACAACCACAGTTGGGCGTTGCGAATGAAAGAAGAAAACTCCGATTATTTCAAAGAATTAGCCGAACACCAAACCCCTCATTATTTATGGATTGGTTGTTCCGACAGCCGTGTGCCCGCAGAAAAGCTCACCAATTTAGAACCGGGGGAATTATTTGTCCACCGTAATGTGGCAAACCAAGTCATTCATACCGATCTCAACTGTCTATCGGTAGTGCAATATGCGGTAGATGTGTTAAATATTGAACACATTATTATTTGCGGCCACACGAATTGTGGCGGTATTAATGCTGCCATGAAAAATCAAGATTTGGGACTAATCAATAACTGGTTATTGCATATTCGAGATATTTGGTTTAAACACAGCCATTTGCTTGGTAATCTGTCGCCTGAAAAACGGGCCGATATGCTGACCAAAATCAACGTAGCGGAACAAGTTTACAACCTTGGTCGCTCCTCTATTGTGCAATCTGCTTGGGAGCGTGGTGCAAAATTATCCTTACATGGTTGGGTTTATGATGTTAATGATGGCTTTTTAGTGGATCAAGGCGTATTAGCAACAAGCCGTGAGAGTTTAGAGATCTCTTATCGTAACGCCATTTCTCGCTTGCTGACATTAGATGAAAATAATATTTTAGAAAAGAAACCAACACAAACGGAATAAATTCCCCCAAAAAAGCACCGCACTTTTAAAGTGCGGTTCTTTTACAATAAGTTTCTATCAATCATTTAAGAAAAATCAGGGGAGGTTTTCACATATTGTAATAAAGCATCATTAATTCTTCCTTGCCATCCACGCCCTGTGGCACGAAAAGCTGAAAGGACTTCAGGTGAAAGGGATAACGTCACAGACTGTGTTTTTTGAGCTACTTTCTTTGCTTGTTCTTCTTCCATTTCTTTTTGATGAGCCAATACCATTTCCACAAACTCTGGAGGCATGACTTCTACTAAAGGACGAGCCAAAGCAAAGTCTTCTGCTGTAAGTTCTCTCACTTCACCATCTTCATTAGTTAAGGGTTCTCTCTCTTTCATATTTTTTTATCTCTCTTTTATTTGCTTTACGAAAACTAATCACTCTCACGCCTGATTCAATAGGTGTAAAACAAACGACATGCAAACGTTGTGTTCGCCCCAAAAAACCTGTGGCGGTAAAACGCGGCTCAGGATAGTTAAATCGAACGTCAGGAACAATAATAGCAGAATACCAATGGAATCCTTTCACTAATTCAAAAGACAATCCTCGTTCTCGTTCATTTTTTTCTGATTTTTGTAAATCATATTCTATTTGCATAAGCAAATTCTCATATTGGTTTGATTGTAACACGCAATATAAAAGAATTTGCTAAAAACAAAAGATTTTCTTATCAATTATGGAATCAAGATCACAAAAATAAAAAAATACCTTAAAAAAATAACCGCACTTGCTCCCAAGTACGGTTATATTGTAAACAATTTTAACGCAATATTACAATGCTTTTAAAATATCATCCACACGTTCTTTGGCATCACCAAACAACATTTGGGTATTTTCTTTAAAGAACAATGGATTTTGCACGCCTGCGTAACCCACCGCCATTGAGCGTTTGAATACGATGACGTTTTGGGCTTTCCACACTTCCAAGACTGGCATACCTGCGATTGGGCTGTTTGGATCATCTAATGCAGCAGGGTTAACGGTGTCGTTGGCCCCGATAACTAATACAACATCCGTATCAGCAAAATCATCATTGATTTCATCCATTTCTAATACCACGTCATAAGGCACTTTGGCTTCGGCTAATAACACGTTCATGTGACCTGGTAAACGGCCTGCCACAGGGTGAATACCGAAACGTACGTTAATACCACGTTCACGCAATTTAGCGGTGATGTCTGCCACTGGATATTGTGCTTGAGCAACTGCCATGCCGTATCCAGGGGTGATAATCACAGAACTCGCATTTTTCAATAATTCTGCCACTTCTTCTGCAGTGGTTTCACGATGTTCACCTTGTTCTTCATCAGAACTTGCTACCACATCATTACCAAAACCACCGGCAATCACGCTCACAAAGGAACGGTTCATGGCCTTACACATAATGTAGGAAAGAATTGCACCGGACGAACCGACCAACGCCCCCGTGACGATTAATAAGTCGTTGTTCAACATAAAACCGGCTGCTGCTGCTGCCCAACCTGAATAAGAGTTCAACATGGACACCACCACTGGCATATCTGCCCCACCGATAGAGGCCACTAAATGCCAACCGAATGCAAGCGCAATGGCTGTCATTAATAACACAGGGAAGATATTATCTGGTGAGTTTAAGAACGCCACCATTAACAATGCAGACACTACTAAAGCGGCTAAATTGAGTTTATGGCGATGTGGTAAAGCTAAGGCTTTAGAATTGATGATTCCACGTAATTTACCAAAGGCTACAATAGAACCAGTAAAGGTCACCGCACCAATAAAGATGCCTAAAAACACTTCCACATTGTGAATATTAGCAAGCACATCTTGCTCGGCTAAAAAGGCCGCTTTCGCTGTTTCTAAAGCATCTGGACTGGTAAAAGTCATGCCCTCTGGTGCCACAAATTCAGGATGAATATGCAAACCAAAGCTATTGAAACCCACAAGAACAGCGGCTAAACCCACAAAGCTGTGAAGAATTGCGACAAGTTCTGGCATTTCGGTCATTTCCACTTTTAAGGCACGATGAATACCAAGAATCGCCCCGATAATCATGGCAATAATAATCCAAAATTGCCCTTCGGTGACAGGCCCGAAAATGGTCGCCACTAACGCAATCGCCATACCGACGATACCATACCAACAACCTGCTTTTGCGGTTTCATGTTTAGAAAGACCCGCCAAGCTCATAATAAAAAGTAATGCGGATACAATATATGCCGCTTGTACTAAACCTAATGACATATTTTTCTCCTTAACCTTTTCTAAACATGGCAAGCATACGTTGGGTGACTTTGAATCCCCCGAAAATATTAATGCTTGCCACTAAAATGGCAATAAATGCTAAAATGCTAATAAAGAAACTGCCTTGTGCAATTTGCAATACCGCACCCACAATAATAATGCCTGAAATCGCATTGGTGACCGCCATTAATGGGGTATGCAAGGCGTGGCTGACGTTCCAAACCACATAATACCCCACCACGCAAGCTAGCACGAATACGGTAAAATGTGACAAAAATGCCGTTGGCGTCACTGAAGCTAAGGCTAAGAACAAGCATGCCACCAACGCCATAATGCCATATTTAACTTTTGGATTGGTTGGTTTTTCTTCTTTTTTCGCTACTGGTGCTGCCGCTTGTTTTTGCGGTTGAGCGGATACTTGAATTGGCGGAGCAGGCCATGTGACCTCACCATCACGAATGACAGTCACGCCACGCAATACCACATCTTCAAAATTAATATCAATTTGAGCATCTTTATTTGGTGCTAATAATTTCAATAAATTAACTAAGTTAGTACCATAAAGTTGGGAAGATTGGGTTGGTAAACGCGCTGGGAAGTCAGTATAACCAATCACTTTCACTTGATTATCGGTGACAAAAATTTCACCTGCTTTGGTGTATTCGCAGTTACCGCCAGTCGCTGCGGCTAAATCCACAATCACTGACCCCGGTTTCATGGAATCGACCATTTCTTTAGTGATTAAACGTGGCGCAGGTTTGCCAGGAATCGCTGCCGTGGTGATAATAATATCGACTTCTTTGGCTTGTGCTGCATACAGTTCCATGGCACGACGGTTAAATTCTTCTGACATCACTTTCGCATAACCGTCACCTGAACCGCCTTCTTCTTCGAAATCAATTTCTAAGAAGTCTGCACCCATGGATTTCACTTGCTCTTTTACTTCTGGACGGCTGTCAAAAGCACGCACAATCGCACCAAGACTATTGGCCGCACCGATTGCTGCAAGACCTGCAACACCCGCACCAATCACCAACACTTTAGCCGGTGGCACTTTACCTGCTGCAGTAATTTGTCCCGTAAAGAAACTACCGAATGAATTGGCGGCCTCAATCACCGCACGATACCCCGAAATATTGGCCATAGAACTTAACGCATCCAAGGCTTGCGCACGAGAAATACGTGGCACCGAATCCATGGCTAGCACATTAATTTTTTTCGCCGATAATTTTTCCATTAATTCTGGATTTTGCGCAGGCCAAATAAAGCTCACCAAGGTGGCGCCCTCTTTAATTAACCCGATTTCCGTATCCGTTGGCGCATTGACTTTAAAAATCACGTCCGCATTCCAAACATCTTGCGCCGAACCGATTTTTGCGCCGACATCTATAAAGGCTTGATCTTCAAAACTGGCTTTAAACCCCGCACCCTGTTCTACGAGTACATCAAAGCCGAGTTTTTGAATTTGCTGAACCGTCTTTGGCGTTGCCGCTACCCGACTTTCATTCTCAAGCAGTTCTCTAGGTACACCAATTAACATAATGTTTCCTTCAAATTGGTTGATTACAAATAAATGGATAAGCCAGAACATTTCTGGCTATCCAACCCGTCAATATGACAAAAAAGTCAAACTACACTAACTCTACCCTAAATAAAGAGAAATTAAAAAGGATTTTTAGCAGTAAAAATCAATTAATTTAATAGAGCTAAATTTTTGTCTAAAAAATACCGCACGTTGCATTATTTTTAACAAAGTGCGGTAAATTTTTCATTCTTTTTGAGATTAGCGTTCGTTATGAATTTCTAAATTCGCCGCGTCTTTCTCACGTTTTGTTTTCGCTTTATCATTACGTTTTTCCGCTATACGTTCTAAATATTCAGGCGTAATATCGCCCGTAATATATTGACCAGTGAACACCGAGGCATCAAACTCACGAATAGCAGGGTTTTCTTGCTGAATGGAAATTTTTAATGCCTCCAGATCTTGGAAAATAAGCCCATCTACACCGATTAACTGCGCAATTTCCTCAACATTACGACCATAAGCAATGAGTTCATTCTTAGTCGGCATATCAATGCCGTACACATTCGGATAACGAATTTCGGGCGCCGCCGAGGCAAAATAGATTTTATTTGCCCCCGCCGCACGTGCCATTTCGACAATTTGCTCGGAGGTCGTGCCACGCACAATGGAGTCGTCCACTAATAGCACGTTTTTGCCTTTAAATTCCGCAGAAATCGTATTTAATTTACGCCGAACGGCACTCACCCGTTGGGTTTGTCCAGGCATAATAAAGGTACGTCCTACATAACGATTTTTCACAAAGCCTTGACGATAAGGTTTGCCTAATACATTTGAAATTCGCAAGGCAATATCATTGGAGGTTTCTGGTACAGGAATCACCACGTCAATGTCAATATCTTTCCATTCTCGAGCAATTTTCTGGCCTAAACGTTCGCCCATATGCACACGTGCCGCATACACAGAAACGCCATCAATGGTACTGTCAGGACGTGCAAAATAGACGTATTCAAAAATACAAGGCGTCAGTTGCGTCTGTTCCGCACAAATTTCGGAAAAAATTTCGCCCTCAAAGGTCACATAAATGGCCTCACCCGGTTTCACATCTCGCACAAATTCAAAACCAACGGTGTCTAACGCCACGGTTTCGGAGGCAAACATATATTCCATTTTGCCTTTTTCTTCCCGTTGTCCTAATACCAATGGACGAATCCCATTTGGATCACGAAACGCCACTAAGCCATGCCCAATAATCATCGCCACGCAAGCATAGGCTCCTTTAATATCCTGATTAGTTGCACGAATGGCAGTAAATACATCTTGAGGAGAAAGAATAGCTTTGTCGATGTGATCAATATGGTGAGCAAGAATATTAAGCAAGGCTTCAGAATCAGAATTAGTATTAACATGGCGACGGGCTAGTTTATATAGTTTCTCTTTCAGTTCATCAGAATTTGTCAGATTACCATTATGGACTAAGGCTAAACCATAAGGAGAATTGACATAAAAAGGTTGCGCCTCGGATACATTAGAACTCCCTGCGGTTGGATAACGAACATGCCCTATTCCTGAATTTCCCTGTAAACGTTGCATGTGTATTTGTTGAAATACATCACTTACTAAACCATTTGCTTTACGCAGACGGAAACAGTTTTCATCATCGACGGTGACGATACCAGTGGCATCTTGGCCACGATGTTGTAACACCATTAACGCATCATAAATGGCCTGATTAACGGGAGTTTGAGAAACGATACCGACGATGCCACACATTTGCTATGCTCCTTTTATTTCACGGGGGTTAAGGTTGAATTTAAGAAACTGGAATTGGCTTGTAATTGTTGGAAAAACCACTCGACCACAAAACCAAAGTGCGGTATTAATTGCGACGATTTCCATGCGTCACTTTGCTCAAAATTAGTAAAGGTATCCACAAAGAACAGTAAAGCAGCAACAATCAATACACCACGTAAAAAGCCAAAACAGGCGCCCAACACGCGATCCGTGCCTGACAGACCTGTTTTATCCACTAATTGCGAAATGACATAATTCACAATCCCCCCCACAATCAGGGTTAATATAAACAAGATACCGATAGCCACGCCGTTACGGATATATTCAGAAGCAATTTGGGTTAACAGGCCTGCTAAATAAGGGTAAAACTGGCTAGCAATAATAAACGCCACAATCCACGTTGCCAGTGACAACACTTCACGCACAAAGCCCCGTAATAAGCTCACAATCACGGAAAATACAATAATACCAATAATAATATAATCAATCACTGACATAATCATCTCAAAAATAGGAAAAACAACGTTGGCTATTCTACCGAAAATTCCGCAAAAAGAAAACGATTGCTTTTAGATTTAGAGGTCTTGCCAGAATGTGTCGGGTAAATGTTGGTTGGCTTTGTTTAATAAAAAAGCTAAATCTTGATAAGTCGGTTTATCCATCTGTGGCAACGCTACACCTTGTTGACGAAGTTGCATAGAAATTTGCTGAAATTTCACCGCAGTTTGCTTAGGCAAACTGGTTTGGGCACGTTTGCCGAGCCAATATAATCCTTGTAGCGGAATACACAAGGCAAACAGCGCTGTTAATATGGCAGCAGATAACGCTACATGGCTATGGGGTACAAAGAATTGTTGCCAAGCAATAGCAAAAACTGCGACAAACGGCATCATATTTTGAGCAAATTTAGTAGCCTTTATCACCCTATTTTCGGGGAAAATTTGGTTAAGTTTGGGATGAGAGAACCAAGTTTTTTGATAATTTTGACCATTTTGTAGGGTTTTGAATAATGTCATTTTTTTCTTTCCATTAAGGGAAATCCGATTTAGATTTACTTTACCATTGCACAATTCAAACAATACAAATACTGCCCTTTCGGATCATTAAATTTACTCAACACCCCAAGTTGACTTCTCACTTGTTCAACTGGTTTTGGCAATCCAATCATCTCGCTTACCGAACGGTTAACAAACGACTTCGCCTCTGTTTGTAGGGCTTGCAGTAACGCTTTAAATCCTTGCGGTTGTTCATCAAACCATTCTACGGAATACTCTGCTTGCTCATTATTTTTCTGATTAGCCAATTCTTCCGTTTTTTTCACCGCAGTTTCAAAATCACCGAGTTCGTCCACGAGTTTATATTGTAACGCATCTTGTCCTAGCCAAACTTGTCCTTGTGCAACTTTATCTACATCCGTTTTTGATAACTGCCGCCCACGACTTACTACGTCCAAAAAGCGATCATAGCCGTTCTCAATTTCTAATTGAAATACCTGTTTTAATTCCTCGGATAATGGACTCACTGATGATATTTCGCTTAATTTTGAAGTGCTTACACCATCAGCCGTTACGCCAATTTTTTTCAAGCTATTTTCAAAGGTCGGGAACATGGCGAAAATGCCAATAGAACCGGTAATCGTATTTCTATCCGCCACAATATAATCCGTAGTGCTAGAAATCCAGTAGCCCCCCGAGGCGGCCATTGAACCCATTGAGGTCACAACAGGCTTGCCTAATGCTTGCAAATGATCGATTTCTTGGCGAATAATTTCAGAGGCAAAAGCGCTACCACCTGGGCTATTTACACGTAAAACTACCGCTTTAACCGCCTCATCTTGAGCAGCTTGACGTAGTAAATACGCCACGCTATCGCCGCCAACTTCATTTTCGTAGCTCTCGCCATCAATAATCGTCCCCTCGACATTCACAACGGCAATTTTATGGGTTGGCTCAGAAAAGGCACTGTCCCCTTGTTGACGGTCAGGTAACGCACTTAAATAAGTATCAAAATCGACATTTTTAAAGCCATAACTTTCATCATGTTGCGTTGATGAACCAAAAACTGCGGTGAGTTTTTGTTGTGTTTCTGGACGACTGGCTAATAGTGTTACTAAATGCCGTTGTTTCACATAAGCCGTGCTGTCCCCTTGCAAGGCTTTTAGTTGTACCAAATATTCTTGGCTGTCTGGCAAGACATCCTTGATCGGAATTTGACGATTTTTTGCGACAACGTCACGGAAATTTTGCCACATACCGCCTAACCAACGTTGTGCATTGGCTTTGGCTTCAGGTGACATATCATCACGCAAAAACGGCTCCACCGCTGATTTATAGGTTCCCACACGGAAAACGTGCGGCGTGACAGCCAATTTTTCTAGCATGGATTTAAAATATAAATTTTCAGCCGATAAGCCGTGAATATCCACGGTTCCCACGGTATTTAAATAAATATCATCCGCAAAACTGGCAAGAAAATATTGCCCTTGCGTGTAATTATCGGCCATGGCAATCACGGGTTTATGTTGTGCTTTGAAATCATTTAAAGCATGACCAACATATTCCAATGCGGGTAAATCAGCGCCCTCAAAATAATTTAAATCTAGCACAATCCCTTTAATTCGGTCATCATTCTTGGCATTTTCAATAGCATAGACCACATCAAATGTTGAAATTTGACGAGCAACTTGATTGCTATCCAAGGTGTTTAAGGCTTTTTGCCAAGTCATTGTTTGCTCTCGATTATCCGCCAGATAACCGTCTAAATTTAACACCAATGCGCCTTGTTCACCGACTAATTCTGTTTGCTTAGTTGGTGAATGGAATAAACTCACAAATGTGATAAACACCAAAACGAATAACAAAAAAACCACATTCATTACTACACGTCGAACAACGTTTAAGGCTTTCCAACACTGCTTTAAAAAACGAAAAATGAGTTGCATAACATCCTCTTAATATAAACGGTAAATGGCAAAAAATAATACAAATTCACCGATGAGCTATTGAATTGAAAGGGAATATACCGCAAAAATGAGAAGTTTTCACGGTATTTTTATGTTAAAATCATGCACGTTAAAATAAGCAAGAAAGTAAAGAAAAGAGGAAAAGAGCGTTATGAACGCATTAGAATTACTGATCAATCGTCGATCAAATAAAAAATTAGTGGCGCCTGCCCCCAATAAAGCACAACTTGAACAAATTTTCCAAGCCGCATTGCGCACACCCGATCATGGCAAATTAAAACCTTATCGCTTTGTGGTCATTGAAAATCACGGCTTAACCACGCTTGCCAACGCCTTAACTCAGGTGGCAACGGACCTGAATTTAGAACAAAAACAATTCGACAAAATCGACAAACTCTGCGCCAATCCAATGGTGATTGCGGTAATCGCAAAATTGGATTCGACGATTGCCAAAGTGCCAGAATGGGAACAGCTTGTTACTGCGGGTTGTGCAGCTTACGGCATTCAACTAGCCTCACAAGATTTGGGCTTTGATAACGTTTGGATTACGGGAAAATGGAGCGACGGTAACGCCTTGCGTCAAGCCTTACATTGCACCGAACAAGAAAAAATTGTGGCCCTCTTATTAGTCGGCACGGCAGAAAATGACAAGATAGAACGTGAATGTAGAACGGTCGATATACAAGATTTTGTTTCATATTTATAGGATTTTTTCATGGATGTGTTAATTAACTTTTTTACTGATTATGGCTATTGGGCCGTTTTATTTGTATTGATTATTTGTGGCTTTGGCGTGCCGATTCCAGAAGATATTACTCTGGTTTCTGGTGGCATTATTGCGGGCCTTTATCCTGAAAATGTGAATGTGCATATGATGTTGGTGGTGAGTATGATCGGCGTATTAGCGGGTGATAGCACCATGTATTGGTTAGGCCGTATTTATGGGGTAAAAATCTTACGTTTCCGCCCATTACGCAAATTACTCTCCTCCAAACGTTTAAAAATGGTACGGGAAAAGTTTGATCAATATGGTAATCGAGTTTTATTTATTGCACGTTTCTTACCTGGCTTACGAGCCCCGATTTATATGGTATCAGGCATCACCAATCGAGTAAGTTATACTCGTTTTGTGTTGTTAGATTTCTGTGCCGCCATTATTTCTGTGCCGATTTGGGTTTACCTTGGTTATCACGGTGCAGACAATCGAGATTGGTTGGCTCAACAAGTGAAAAACGGTCAACACGGTATTTATGTTATCGTGGCTGCGGTCGTGTTATACGTGGCTTATAAAATTTATAAAGCCAAGAAATCGAAGAAAAAACCGAATTAATACGTTAACAAATAGAAACAGCAAAGTGCGGTAAAAATAACATGATTTTTACCGCACTTTTTGTTAATCATCCTCTCTATTCAAAAATAGGAATAATTTTTGTGGCTTGCGAACCTTTTTCGCCATGTGAAACCTCAAAATTCACTTTTTGGCCCGCTTTTAATGAACGATACCCCTCCATTTCAATCACAGAAAAATGAGCAAAAATATCCTCATCACTGCCCTCTTTATTAATAAAGCCAAAACCTTTTGTATTATTAAACCATTTAACAACACCAACTTCCATACGATACCTCATTTCGGTCTAATGATAAAAAACAAGCGTCATGCCTTGTTACCTGTTCATATGATTAAGTATTTTTGTATTTTCTGCAATCAATAAATGTTCAAAATTCGACATAGATCACAAAATTTTTTTGCTTAATCTTTTCAGCAACGCAAAAAAGCAGCACGACATGCCGTATTTCGCAAATATTTTCAGGGATTTTTTGGTAAATCACTGAATTTAAGGTAAACTAAGCAGAATTTTTTATGAATAATAATATTTTGATTTCGGAGATTAAAAATGACAAAAATTGCCTCTATCACCGACGTACTGCAAGGTAAAGTTGCGATTGGTGAAAGCGTAACTGTGCGTGGTTGGGTGAGAACTCGCCGTGACTCAAAAGCGGGCCTTTCTTTTCTGGCTGTCTATGACGGTTCTTGCTTTGCCCCTATTCAAGCGATTGTAAATAACGATTTAGCGAATTATGAAACGGAAGTGTTACGTTTAACCACGGGCTGTTCCGTGGTTGTGACAGGCACGGTGGTAGAATCCCCTGCCGAGGGACAAGCGGTTGAGTTACAAGCTCAAAGCGTGGAAGTGGCGGGTTGGGTAGAAGATCCCGATACTTATCCAATGGCCGCAAAACGCCACAGTATCGAATACTTACGTGAAGTGGCACATTTACGCCCTCGCACCAATATTATCGGTGCCGTGGCTCGTGTACGTCATTGTTTAGCGCAAGCGATTCATCGTTTCTTCCATGAACAAGGTTTCTATTGGGTCGCAAGCCCAATTATCACTGCGTCAGATACCGAGGGGGCGGGCGAAATGTTCCGTATTTCCACCCTTGATTTAGAAAATCTACCTCGTAACGACAAAGGTGCGGTGGATTTTTCGCAAGATTTCTTTGGTCGTGAATCCTTTTTAACCGTATCGGGTCAATTAAATGCGGAAACCTATGCTTGTGCATTAAGCAAGGTCTACACATTCGGACCAACATTCCGTGCGGAAAATTCAAATACCACACGTCACTTAGCGGAATTCTGGATGATGGAACCTGAAGTGGCCTTTGCTGATTTGAATGATAATGCTAAATTAGCCGAAGATATGTTGAAATACGTATTCCGTGCCGTATTAGCAGAACGCCGTGATGATTTAGAATTTTTTGCTAAACACGTGGATCCAGAGGTCATTACCCGTTTAGAAAATTTTGTCAGTTCCGATTTTGCGCAAATTGATTACACCGACGCTATTGAGGTGTTATTACAATCGGGTAAGAAATTTGAATTCCCAGTATCTTGGGGAATCGACTTATCTTCTGAACACGAACGTTATTTAGCTGAAGAACACTTTAAATCCCCTGTGGTGGTGAAAAACTATCCGAAAGACATTAAAGCATTCTATATGCGTTTAAATGATGACGGCAAAACCGTGGCTGCCATGGACGTATTAGCACCGGGAATTGGTGAAATTATCGGGGGTTCACAACGTGAAGAACGTTTGGATGTGTTAGATAAACGTATGATCGAAATGGGATTAAACCCAGAGGATTACTGGTGGTATCGTGATTTACGCCGTTATGGCACCGTGCCACATTCAGGTTTTGGACTAGGTTTTGAACGTTTAATCGTCTATGTCACTGGCGTACAAAATATCCGTGATGTGATTCCGTTCCCTAGAGCGCCAAGAAACGCTAGTTTCTAACACAAAAAGGAACGCCAGTTTCTAACCCAAAAAGGAATGCAATTTCCTAATAAAAAAAAAATAAATAAGGTGCATAAAATGCACCTTATTTTTTGTTATTTATTCTCCAACTGCACCCCGTCAAACAAGCGTTTAACGGCATTATTATCGTGCATAGATTCGGCTTTTTCCACTAACGTACGAGTTAAGTGCAGTGAAAAATAATTAATAAAATCGTACATATAATTGCGCAAGAACGTGCTATGTTTAAACGCAATTTGGGTCATACTCGCATTAAATAAATGGCTCGCATCAATAGCAACTAAATCCGTATCAGCCTCAGTATGCGCCATGGAGGCGATAATCCCCACGCCCAAACCTAAGCGAACATAGGTTTTAATCACATCCGCATCAGTGGCCGTAAACACGATATTCGGCAAAATACCCTCGCTGTTAAAGGCATAATCCAAATCCGATACACCAGTAAACCCGAACGTATAGGTAATTAACGGGTGTTTACCCAATTCCGCAATGGTTAAATTTTTCACGTTCGCCAACGGGTGATCTTTTTTCACCACCACCGAACGGTTCCAAAAATAACAAGGCAACAGCACTAAATCATCAAATAAATATTGGGCCTCGGTGGTAATGGCTAAATCCACTTCGCCAGACAACAACGCATCATAAATTTGATTCGGTGAACCTTGATGTACATGTAAACTGACATCGGGATAGTGTTTTGAAAAACGTTCAATCACCGACGGCAACATATAACGAGCTTGTGTATTGGTGGTGGCAATGCGTAACACGCCATGATTCGGCTGAGTATACTCATCCGCAATCGCCCGAATGGCTTGGGTTTTCACCAACAATTCACGTGCGATACCAATAATTTTCTTGCCCGCCGGCGTAATGGATTTAATGTGTTTGCCATTACGCTCAAAAATTTCTAGCCCTAATTCTTCTTCCAACAAACGAACCTGTTTACTGATCCCCGGTTGCGAAGTATATAGCGCCGCAGCCGCCTCCGTGACATTTAAATTTTGATTAACAATTTCCACAATATAACGTAGCTGTTGAATTTTCATAAAAATTTCTCTTTAAAGGAATGTCAAACTAGGCTTTTTTATAACGCTTACTGATTTCAGTGTAACGTTTCACGGCTTTACGAATTTTGCCTGTATTAGAGCGACGTTTTGGCTGAGTGACATCTAATTTCGTTTCGGTTTCAGGCGCCAGCCCCACCAATTCACGCAAATAATTCACATTGGCTAAATCCATTTCTTCCCAACCACCCCGAGGCAAGGATTTCATCAATTTAATATTGCCGTAACGAATACGAATTAAACGGCTGACCTGAATACCTTGACTTTCCCACAGACGACGCACTTCACGATTGCGCCCCTCCATTAAGGTCACATCAAACCATTGATTTAACCCCGTGCCGCCCATGGCTTTCACGCTTTTAAAATTGGCTAATCCATCTTCTAACTGCACGCCTTTACGCAAGCGAGCAATCATGGCGTCATTCACCTCGCCAAACACTCGCACCGAATATTCACGCTCCACTTCTTGACTTGGGTGCATTAAACGATTGGCCAATTCGCCGTCGGTGGTGAACAATAATAAACCGGAGGTATTAATATCTAAGCGGCCTACGGCTATCCAACGTGAACCAACCAAGCGAGGCAAACGATCAAATACGGTGGCACGTCCCTCAGGGTCACTTCGGGTGCATAATTCGCCCTCGGGTTTGTAATACATTAACACACGGCACACTTCTTTTTGCACCGCTGTTAAATTAATTAAATGGCCATCAATGCGGATTTTCAAGCCAGAATGCACGGTGACACGATCACCTAGCGTGGCCATTTTCCCATCGACACTCACCCGTCCAGCGGCAATAATCGCCTCAATTTCACGGCGTGAACCTTGTCCTGCATTGGCTAAAATCTTCTGTAATTTCTCACCGGCTACCGTCGGCTTATTTTCTGTGACTGCAACAGGTTTAGGTTTACGCATCGGCAAGGGTTTACGTTCAAACGGTGCCTTGTCTGGGTTATTTGAACTGGATTTCACCGAGTTACGTTCACCTCGAGAACGGTCTAAACGCCCTTTTGGCGCTTGCTGATCTTTATCTTGACGCCCTCTTTCTTGGCCCGTACGGAGATTAAAGTGCGGTGATTTTTCGCCTCGTTTTTCGTTTCTTCCTGTGTCACGATTTGTGCTACGATTGCGGTTACGATCTGTGGAGCGTTCGGTTGAACGTTCTGTTGAGCGAGGCTGAGATTGAAATTTCATAAATGTATCCTTTGTTGTCGCTTTCCCAAGCGTCATAATTAAAATAAACGGTTAAATAAACGGCGTAATGCTACCACTACCCTCACGTAAAATAACCGGAATGTCCTCGGTCAAATCCACCACGGTTGTCGGGTCTTGACCTAAATAACCACCGTGAATAATTAAATCCACGTGATGTTCTAAGCGATCACGAATTTCTTCAGGATCAGATTGCGTAATATGTTCTTCTTTCGGCAACATCAACGAGCAAGATAAAATCGGCTCGCCCAAAGCCTTTAACAAATCCAAGGCAATTTGATTATCTGGCACACGCAACCCAATGGTTTTACGTTTTGATGTCATCAAACGACGAGGCAATTCTTTGGTCGCCGATAAAATAAAGGTATAACGCCCTGGTGTATTGTTTTTGATTAACCGATAAGCCACATTACTCACCGTGGCATAATGGGATAGTTCCGATAAATCACTGCATACCAAAGTAAAATTATGCCCCTCTGGCAACTGACGAATGGTCACAATGCGATCCATAGCATGCTTATCGCCCATCATACAACCTAAAGCATAACCCGAATCGGTCGGGTAAACAATCACCCCACCACTTTTCAAAATCTCCACCGCTTGATTAATTAATCTCACTTGTGGATTTTCAGGATGAACATAAAAAAACTGGCTCATTGTATTTCCGTTACAATATAAAAAATAATCCTTATTATACTGCATTGTTATATGATATGAATAGCTTTATTTACCAAGCCTATTGATGAAATTTAAAGCGAATAAACGTAAATCACAAATTTATACTTGCAACCGCTTTAGATAACCGTATAATACAACTCAAGAATTATCAGTGCTAGCCAGTGTGGCGAAATTGGTAGACGCAGCGGATTCAAAATCCGCCGCCCTTAAAAGCGTGCCGGTTCGAGTCCGGCCACTGGCACCAATTCAAAGAAAAGACGGTTTTACGCCGTCTTTTTTATTTTCATCAATTTCCAGCGCATGCTTTCAAACATAAAAATTGGGTTTAACATCAACAATGTTAAACCCAACGTTAATTAATAAACTTAATGCATCACTCTATTTACAGCAAACTTCCCAATACTTCCCACACCAGGGAGGGCAGCATTCGTGACCTCTGCGGCCACATCAATCAACATATTTTTAAATTCATCATCTTTTAATATATCTAAAATTTGAGATTGATCCTTGATAATTTTCCCTGTCACCGCATCAACTTTAACCGTAACAGATCGTTGTGTTTCAGATTCTCTACATTCAAAAATATACACAGGCACCAGATAAAGTTCTATTTTCTTATAGCTAATCATATTATCAAGAATATCATCCGCTTTAGGTGATTTACTGGTTAGTTTTGAATTACAACTGATAATTAACGATGTTTTAGAAATGCTAGGTTTTAAAATTATCCCTAGTTCTTTTTTATTTTTTTGCTTAGTGTAATTAGGTTCATCTATATAATTACGTTGGAAAGCATCATACTCTAAGCCTGTTGAATTATCAAAAATATGAAAATAATCAATCGTCTGAGTACAATATTCTGTTGTTTCGACATTCACAATCCCTCGTTCAACTGGGCATTCTAAATCAGCATCATTTATTTTTATGGTAATTTTTGTCGCATCTGGATTATCAATATTGATTTTTCTTTGTTGTTTCAACGCATAATCTATTTTACGTTGAGCTTCAATACACCAATAAGAGGTTAATACCGTCTCCTTGAAATTGACTTCTAACGTATCACTCTCTTTGGATTTGATGAATTTAGTGAATTGCTTAACTCGCCCTTTAACTGGATCAAATAAAACTTCCTTATTCCGATTCACCATTATGCGTATTGCATCTTTGGTATGGACTTCTTTAAAACGAATAATGGTTGTCTCAGGAATGTTATTACTCGCAGGCAGCGTTATATTCGTCGTTGTATTCATAGCAAAACCCTATAAGTCAAATTCTTTTCCACTGTTTTATCACATCTCAATTATTTAATAATTTTTAAATGTGATGCCGATTTAGTGTTTGGTGTTTTTTTCGCTTTTGTTTTATCCACAGCCTCATTAAAGCTAGTCGGTTGCTCAATGTGTGGGACTTGCTCCTGTTCATCATAAATCGATTCTGGCTCAAACATGACACCATCACCATTTTCACGAGCGTAAATGGCTAAGGCAGCGCCTAAAGGAATGTAAATATCTCTTGGAATACCTTGGAAACGGGCGTTAAATTCAATGGCTTGATTGCCTAATGACAACGCGCCTACTGCGCCGGCGGAAATGTTTAATACAATTTGGCCGTCTTTAACATAATCCTGTGGCACAACAACACCGTTGTAGGTGGCATCGACCACTAAATAAGGGGTAAAACCGTTATCCACCAACCAATCGTAATAGGCTCTTAATAAATAAGGGCGTTTTGGGGTGGATTTGTATTCCATAACCATTATTTATCATCCATTAAATTTTTAGGGGCTGCATTGCCAACAGATTGTTGGAACGAATCACGTTCAAAGACTCGATTCATATAGGCTTTTAATGCTTTACTGCCCGTACCTGTAAATTCAACGCCAGCCTCTTGCATTCGCCATAATAACGGGGCAAGATAACAATCCACTAAACTAAATTCTTCACTCATAAAAAAAGGCGTTTGTTCAAAAATAGATGATACAGATAATAATTCTTCTCTGAGCTGCTCAAGTGCAGTGGTTCGTTCTTGTTCCGTGCCATTTTCAGCTTTGGCTAGGGTTGGATACCAATCTTGTTCAATGCGCTGCATTAATAGACGAGTTTTGCCTCTGGCAACAGGATAAACTGGCATTAAAGGGGGATGCGGAAAACGTTCGTCTAAATATTCCATGATGATGCGAGAATTGAATAACACAAGATCACGATCCACTAATGTCGGCAGTGTGCCATAAGGATTTAACTCAATTAAGTCTTCTGATAAACTTTGCGCTTCAGTCACTTCAGCTTCATAAGCGACACCTTTTTCCGCCAATACAATGCGAACCTGATGACAATAAATATCAGATTTATCATAAAAAAGGGTCATTATTGAACGTTTATTTACTGCACTAGTCATTTAGTCCTCCAACGACTAAAATAGAATATTTAAATGGTGAAAATAAGGTGATTCTGACTCAAGAATTGCACCCAATAATATGTCTGTGCATTATATCATAAATAGCGGTTAAATAGCCAAATAAAAAACGGTGGCTCGACACCACCGTTTGATCATTATGAACACACTTGCTTATTCAACGATTAACGTACGGCAAGTATTGGTATCACCTTTGCCCAATGGGTCACCATGGGTTAATAAAACAAGATCGCCAGAGGTTAAATAACCTTTATCTTTTAATAATTTGACCGCTTGTTTTGCACCCTCGGCAGTGCGAGATTCTGTCTCACAATAAACTGGTGTTACACCACGATATAATGAACAAAGATTTAATGTGGATTGATGACGAGATAAGGCAAAAATCGGTAAGCCTGAACTGATACGTGACATCAATTTGGCAGTATGCCCTGTGCTAGTCATCGTGATGATCGCAGCAACGCCTTTCATATGGTTCGCTGCATACATCGCAGAGAATGCCACTGATTCACCGATGGTTTCAAATTGTACATCCATACGGTGACGTGAAACGTTAATGCTTGGCATTTTTTCTGCACCTAAACAGACTTTTGCCATGGTCGCCACGGTTTCTGCAGGGTATTGACCTGCCGCTGTTTCAGCAGAAAGCATCACTGCATCTGTTCCATCTAATACCGCATTCGCTACATCCATTACTTCCGCACGGGTTGGCATTGGATTGCTGATCATAGATTCCATCATTTGAGTCGCCGTAATCACCACACGGTTTAAACGACGTGAACGACGAATTAATTTTTTCTGTACACCCACTAATTCAGGGTCGCCAATTTCAACCCCTAAGTCACCACGAGCTACCATGATCACATCAGAGGCTAAAATAATGTCGTCCATTGCGGCTTCATCTACCACAGTTTCTGCACGCTCTACTTTGGCGACAATTTTCGCATCTAATCCCGCTTCTCTGGCTAAACGACGAGCATAATTTAAGTCGGTACTTGAACGAGGGAAAGAAACGGCTAAATAATCTACCCCAATGCGTGCTGCGGTGATAATGTCAGCTTTATCTTTTTCAGTCAATGCGTCAGCAGATAAGCCGCCGCCTAATTTGTTAATCCCTTTATTATTGGAAAGTGGGCCGCCTACGGTGACTTCGGTGAACACTTTAGCTCCCTCGGTAGATAACACTTTTAATTGAACACGACCATCATCTAATAATAATACATCACCAGATACCACATCTCTTGGTAAGGTTTTATAATCTAATCCCACAGAATTTTGATCACCCTCACCTTTTGGTAAGTTGGCATCTAACACAAATTTATCACCCACATTTAAGAAGATTTTACCATCTTTAAAAGTCGACACTCGGATTTTAGGGCCTTGTAAGTCGCCTAAAATGGCCACGTTTTTACCTAATCTTTTGGCAATTTCACGCACTTTAGCCGCACGTCCAATATGGTCATCTGGTGTACCATGAGAGAAGTTCATACGAACCACATTGGCACCTGCTGCAATAATTTTTTCTAAATTATCGCCTTGATCCGTCGAAGGTCCCATTGTACATACGATTTTGGTTCTTCTGAGTTTTATAGACATTGCTTTCTCCGTCACTAATTTTATGATTTAACATGATAATATTACACATACCGTCATAAAATTGACTGCAATCCCTTTACAACGATAAAAACTGGCGCATATTATACGCTAAAGACACATGAAAAGCGAGGCATTAAACAAAAATTTCCCATTGACATAGATATGAACTTACGATTATATTTTGTTAAAAAACTGTATTGTATAAGGAACATTAAATGAGAATTTTTATTATGCGCCACGGTGAAGCGGAGATGTTTGCGAAAGTTGATAAAGAACGGACTCTGACTGAGTTTGGGGAGCAAAGCGCATTACGTCAAGGTACTTGGCTAAAAGAAAAACTGCAAGAAAACGCAACGCACTTTGATAAAGTGTTAGTCAGCCCTTATGCCCGAACCAAGCAAACTTTTGATTGTATAAACCGAAATTTCGATAATGTCCTGTCTGAACACACCGAAATATGGGACGCTATTACCCCTTATGGTAAGGCGGAAGTGGTAGTGGATTATCTGTCTGCACTGTTCGATGAGGAGATACAACAAGTTTTGATTATCTCCCATTTACCTTTAGTGGGTGAAATTGTAGCGGAATTATGTGGTAAAAATAACGTATCTTTTTTGCCTGCAACCATTGCAGAAATTGATTGGGATGGAGAACATGGCAAATTAATTCAAGCTAAATTGCCTTAAAAAGTGCGGTGTGTTTTACGTCAATTTATTGTGATTTAGGCCTGATTAGGCCTAAATTAATTTAAATAGCCTTGTTGGCCTAATTGGCTATATTCCCACCCAATATAACGTATAGACAATGCCTCAGCAATCATTTCAAACTGCTCCACTTGATTAAAAATATCTTGCGTATCCAAGCTCAATTCTTGCTCCACTTTAACCAAGTAGGCTTTATAATCACCCTCTATTTTAATTTTATGTTCTGTATATTTAATCCGCTCAAAAGGAATATTGGCCAAATGACATTTTTCAATAAAAAGTTCGATATCCCCTTTATCATCAAAATGAAAATTATGTTCAATGGGTTGCGGTTCAGACAAATCCGCCCCACTTTCACTGAGCGTATCTAACATTTCTTCCGTCAACATCATTTTACTTTCCAATGATGACGGCAATAAAAATTCAAAATAAGTATCCCACTGAGGATCTTGCTGAATATCAAGGGAATCATAAGTGAGTTGCCCTAAGGTTTCCAACAAGCTAATTTCATCATTAAAATAGAAAAATTGCTGCGCTTTACCGTTGGACAAAATATGCCCCGCATAAAACACATCCGGCAATGCACAAAGTTGCGTAATCGTATGCAAAATCTGACGGAACATATCATGATAATGAGGTTCACTTGGCAAACCATTCTGATCGCTTTCATAATGTCGGCTAATTTGTGCAATATTTATTGGGCGAACTTCTGAAAAAGAGGCCAACACAGCGGTGTTCACTGACACCACCGCCACATGCTCACCAAACCAAGTGCGATAATTCTGCCAATGTTGATCATCAATATCCTGATGAAAATGTATCGCTGACATTAGTTAAATTCCGCCCAAATCGGTGCATGATCGGAAGGTTTTTCCATGCCCCGAATCTCCCAATCAATCCCCACATTGACACATTTTTCCACCAAGGCTTGATTAGCTAAAATATGATCGATCCGCAAGCCACGGTTCTCATCAAAACCTTTGGAGCGGTAATCAAACCACGAAAATTGATCGTTCACCGTTGGATTTAGCTGACGGAACGTATCTCGCAACCCATAATCATACAGACGTTGATACCATTCTCTTTCTTCAGGTAAAAACGAACATTTGCCCGTACGCAACCACCGTTTACGATTTTCTTCGCCAATACCAATATCCAAATCCGTCGGGCTAATATTCATATCGCCCATAATCACAATCGGATTGGCTTTATTATGATGATCTTCCAAATAATGTTGCAAATCCGCATAGAATTTTTGTTTGGCAGGGAATTTGGTTTCATGATCACGGCACTCCCCTTGCGGAAAATAGCCATTAATCACCGTTAATAAGCCAAAAGGCGTGTCTAAATCTGCCATAATAATGCGTTTTTGAGCATCAGGATCATCGGTCGGAAACCCTTTCCGCACGGCAACAGGTTGCTGCTTACACAACAACGCCACACCGTAGTGACCCTTTTGCCCGTGATGAAACACCTGATAGCCCAAATGTTCTACTAATTCATAGGGAAACTGCTCATCTGCCACTTTAATTTCTTGCAAGCCCAATACATCAGGCTGATGTTTTTCAATAATCGCTTCTAGCTGATGTGGTCTTGCTCGTAATCCATTGATATTAAAAGAGATAAATTTCATAAAGGGTTCTCGTGATAAAAGGATGGTTTATTATACTTATTTTGTAATAAAGAAAAACTGGATAAATAAAATAATATCCACACCAGCATCATAATTAATCCATTGTTCGTTTTAACTTTTGAATTTCATCAACAGGCAAACCAACGGATTTGGAAATAATCTCTAAATCTAAGCCTAAAGAAAGCATATTGTGGGCAACTTCTTTCATATTTTCTAAACGCCCTTCCATTCGTCCTCTGTTTGTAGCGGAGTTTAACAGGGAATATTCATCCCATTTACGTTTTAAACTGACATCATACATTTCTTGCTCCTTTTTATTCAAGTTGCTGTATTCCGCAATTTCAAATAGTTTTTCAAAAATAGGATCGTCTAAAAAATTGGGTAAATTAGGCAGTTTCACCATATTTTTTAGCACATACAGCCATTTTTCCAACGTTGTCGTTAACTGTTTTTCAGGTTTACTGAAGTTAATCAGCTCTATGTAGATAAATCCCAGTGTATCATAAAATATTTCCCCTGTCTGTTTGTTGCAAAGGCAAATATCGTGCAAATAATCTGTTGTATTAGAGAAACGGAAACCATCCATAATGGCAATCACATAAACTTCGGTAATAGCATATTCCCATTCGTTTCTTTTACCTTTTGGGGCTTGGTCACTGAGCAATTTTGCACCGTAATAAATCGTACGCTCCTTGAAATGCTCTTGATGACTACGTTGCACTTCAATAATAAATTGACTGCCGTCATCGGCGGTACAGGTTAAATCAAAAATCACTGAGCCTAATTTTAACGTATCGCCCACTTGTTCGTTTTTATTATAAACCAAATCTTGGATGATTTTCTTACCCTTGAATAATTCATTTAAAAAAGAAAGTAAGATATCTTTGTGGGGTTCAGTACCGAAAATGCGTTTAAAACCGTAATCGGTGGTGAGATCAATATAGCGAGAAAGTTGTATCATTTGTTGCTCCATTTTTGGGATTAATGGAGATATTATTAAGTGCGGTTAAAATTTCACAAGATTTTCAGTTCAATTTTGGAATCAAGATCACAAAAATGCTTTTTTAAAGGACAAAAACCGCATCCTTTTAGTGTCAATTTATCACCACTTCTCCGCCGCAACTAAATCACTTTCACGCCCTTCAATCCAACGTTCCCCTTGTTCCGTCTGTTCTTTTTTCCAAAAAGGCGCTTTGGTCTTCAGGTAATCCATAATAAATTCATTGGCGGCATAGACATCAGCACGGTGAGCGGTACTCACCCCAACTAAGACAATTTCATCACCAGTATGTAACAAACCTACACGGTGAATAATGGCTACTCGTTGCAAATTCCAACGTTGTTTGGCTGTCTGTATGATTTCATGTAGCGCTTTTTCAGTCATGGCGGGGTAATGTTCTAAATATAAACTCGACACCTTGTCACCCAAATTCATTTCCCGCACTTTGCCCACAAAAATCGTGGTTGCACCGACGCTATGTTGTTCTGATAACCAACGATACACCGCATTTTGATCAAAAGGCTCTGTTTGCACGGCAATTAATATTTCGTCCATGGTTTATCCCCCTGTCACAGGCGGAAAAAAAGCAATTTCATCGCCCGATTTAACCGCACTTTCTAACGGCAATAAGGTTTGATTAATAGCCACCAGTAACTTGCCCTTTTGTAACGCCAACGCCCATTTATCGCCTTGTTGAGCCAAATGCTGACGCACGCTTTCTGCGGTATCAAATTCGGCATTCAGTTCCAACTGCTCCACGCCGAGCAATTCTCTGGTTTGAGCAAAAAATAAAATTTTTAGCATTATTCCACCTTAAAATGCCCCGATTTCCCACCGCACTTTTCTAATAAACGCACGTCCGAAATGACGATATCTTTTTGCACTGCTTTGCACATATCGTAAATCGTCAAGGCGGCAACACTCACCGCCGTTAAGGCTTCCATTTCCACGCCTGTTTTGCCCGTGAGTTTACATAGACTTTCAATTCGCACCTGATTTTGCTCGGGAAGTGCGGTTAAATTCACTTCCACTTTTGACAGCAATAACGGATGACATAACGGAATCAGCTCCCACGTCCGTTTTGCGGCTTGAATCCCTGCAATTCGGGCGGTGGCAAACACATCCCCTTTGTGGTGATTGCCATTAACAATCATTGCCAAGGTTTCGGGTGACATTGTCACAAAGGCTTCCGCTCGGGCTTCTCGTACGGTATCTTGTTTCGCCGACACGTCCACCATATTGGCTTCGCCGTTTTGATTAATATGAGTTAATTTTGTCATTCTGTTATCTCTTTTTTGGCTATGTTCGAATTTTATATTAATATTGTAGGGGCGTATTGCATACGCCCTTTTAATGCTTGCCCCAATTTTTTTAGGGCAAATTTGCAAATTCGAGATGAGGGCGTATGCAATACGCCCCTACAATCATCTCCTAAATTAAATATAATCAACACAAAAAAGCAAATATTGACTATTCTTTACCCACCAATACTAGCTAAATTAGTTCTTACACCGCTATCGCCTTGATGTAAATAATGATGTTCTCGTTTACCCTGTAACGCACCGAAAAGCCTTGCTTGTAAAAGTAATTGCTGGTTATCTGATTGTAACAATTCTCGCAAATCAACGCCTTCTTCACCAAATAAACATAAATGCAATTTGCCTTTTGCCGACACGCGCAAGCGGTTGCAACTGGTGCAAAAATGTTTCTCATAAGGCATAATCAAGCCAATTTCCCCTTGATAATCGGGGTGAGAAAATACTTTCGCAGGACCATCTGTTCGCCCTTTTGGTTGTAATTGCCAACCTTGTTGCACTAATTTATCCGCTAAAAGCTGCCCTGAAAGATGATGACGTTGGAAAAAATGATCCATCTCCCCTGTTTGCATTAATTCAATAAACCGCATTTGAATCGGGCGGTGTTTAATCCACGCCAAAAACTGCGCAAGTTCGCCGTCATTGTAGTCTTTCATCAGTACGGAATTTATTTTGATTTTCTGATAACCCACGTCAAAAGCACGCTCAATGCCACGCATAACATCATCAAATTTATCTTCGCCTGTAATGCGGTGAAATTGACGAGGGTTTAGGCTGTCTACGCTGACATTGATAGAGGTAATCCCTGCTTTTCGCCACGCTGCCACGTCTTTTGCCATCCGATAGCCATTGGTGGTTAATGCCAAGGTGTGAATATTCTCCATATCAGCAATATTTTCCACGATTTCAACAAAATCTTTGCGTAAGGTCGGTTCGCCCCCTGTGAGTCGCACTTTTTCCGTTCCCATTGCGGCAAAGGCTCGCACCACACGGCGAATTTCGTCGACATTGAGGAATTTATCCCATTCAGGATGGGACTGATAACCATTGGGTAAACAATAGTTACAGCGAAAATTGCAAACATCCGTAATGGACAGCCGCAAATAGTAATATTCTCGTTGGAACGGATCAACTAACCGCACCGACAAGTTTCGGATAGGAATATTGTGCATTAAATACCTTTATAAAAAGAATAGGACAAACCGTTTCCAGCGTATCCCCGAGCAATCGCCAACCCATTTGGCGATCACTGGCATTGCTACCTTATCTATATTGACGTAGGCACACAAGCTCGGTATATGAAATTATCTTTATTCTAAAAGAGATAGCCCAAAAGTACAACTTAAAAGCCGAGGATTAACACTATTTAGGTAGAAATATATTGGAATTCCTTTTCTTCAATTATAGCTTAATTTATATAGCGTAAAATAACCTTTCTAAACGTAGGGAAAAATGGTAAATTAACACCGCACTTTTATCACAGGAAAAACAAATTATGCCGAACAACAGCTCGCTCAAACAAGTTAAACACCTCGTCGCTATCGGGGGTGGTCATGGTTTAGGGCGTGTGATGTCGGCCTTAAGTTTCTTAAAAGAACAGCTCACCGGCATTGTGGCGACCACCGATAATGGCGGGTCCACAGGACGCATTCGCCACGATCACGGCGGTATTGCATGGGGCGATTTACGCAACTGCTTAACCCAAATTATAGCCACCCCCACCACCGCCTCGGCCGTGTTTGAATATCGTTTTTCTGGCACGGGGGAATTGGCGGGGCATAATCTCGGTAATTTGATTTTAAAAGCCCTTGAAGATATGCAAATTCGGCCTACGGATGCGATTAATTTAATTCGTAACTTCTTGAGAGTAAAATCCTTTCTTTTACCCATGTCAGATGAACCTGTACATCTGGGTGCCACGTTGCCCTCGGGCGAAAATATTCTCGGCGAAGTGGCCATAGACAATCTACAACAGCTCCCTGCGCAACTTTTTCTCTACCCCAATGTCAACGCCTCCCCCGAGGCGATTCAAGCGATTTTACAAGCTGACGTCATTTTACTTGGCCCAGGCAGTTTTCTCACCAGTATTATGCCAACCCTTTTATTACCCGAAATTATCCAAGCGCTCAAACAAACCTCTGCGCATATTATTTTTATTGATAATCTTGGTGTAGAACACAGCCCCGCAGCCCATTTATCCTTACCTGACCGTATTCAGTGGATTAATCAAACCGTAGGCGAAAATATTGTGGACGGTGCGATTACGCCAGTGCCGATTGATGAAACGGCATTAAATATTAAGCTGTTAGTCCGTAAACTAAACGCAGATGATGTCACCTATCGTCATGACCGTGATTTACTTTGTTCAGCGATTAACGATATGCTCGTGGCGTTAAGATAAAAAAGCCATTCTATTGAATGGCTTATGTCGTGATTAGGCTTTGGTTAAATCCTTAACCGTGGTGGTTGCCGCATTATTCATCACAGATTTCACGCCATTTTTAGCTGATTCTTGTGAGGAATAATATTGGCTACGGCCAATTTCTTGATGATTTTTGGCTTTTAACACAAAATAAGGCTTGTCATTTTTTGCTACTCGATATTCAAATAGACTTTCATCTTCCCCATTTTTTTGCACAGACGCAATACCATTTTCAGCTGCTGCTCGGGTTTTATATAATTCACTGGTTAAAATAACCTGACTATTTGCGGCTTTTAAATTGAACATAAACTGTCCATCGCTCGCTAATTTTAATTCATACCAACCTAATGCCATTGTAAACTCCTTGTTAATAGAAATAATGTTCAAGATCAATCATAGGCTATTTACTGATTTTTTCAACTGTTTTTTACAAAATTTAGTTAACTAAATTCAGTTGGTTTAATACAGAATTTCGCTGAAAAAATTCACCGCAGTTTGGCAAGTATTTCACATGAATGGGCTGATTTTGATAAACAAAATCTAAACCGTAGGCATGCAAATAAGTGCGGTCAATATTTTCCGTTTTATCGCCATACAGTTCATCCCCTAAAATCGGGCTACCTAAACTTTTCATGGCAACTCGCAACTGATGGGTTTTGCCTGTTTGCGGTGTTAATACAAACAAGCGTAAATTTGGCTCACAACTGATGGAATAAAAACGAGTAATTGCTGGATTTTCTTTACTTTTCAGCAATTTCCACGCACCACGCCGTGCCTTTTCCATATTCCCCACAATCAGGCCTTGTTTCTTTTTCGGTTTATGCGCTGACAACGCTAAATAGGTTTTCTGAATTTGATGTGCCGCAAACAAACCCGACAAGCGAACAGCCGCCGGTTGGTTTAAGGCTAACATCAGCAAGCCCGACGTCACTTTATCTAAACGATGAACCAACCAAACTTGCGCCACGCCAAGTTGATTTGCCACGATTTGCGTTAAGCCTCTCTCATTATCATCTTTGTGAACACTTAATCCACAAGGTTTATTGATGATGATAAAATCTTGATGTTGATATATAATTTCTAGCATAATAACCTCATTACCCTATCTTAAAGGAAAATACAGCATGAATAAAGATCTCCGCTTTTATTTCGTCCGTCACGGTCGCACCATTTGGAATGAACAAGGTTTAATGCAAGGCTCAGGTAACTCCAATCTCACCGAACAAGGGGTACAAGGTGCGGTGAAAACGGGGGAAGTTTTGCAAACTATTCCTTTTGTCGCTGCCTATTCTAGCTGTTTACAACGGACTATCGACACAGCGCATCATATTTTAGGTGAGCGTGATGTCCCTCTTTTTCAGCATAATGGGTTAAATGAACATCATTTTGGCAGTTGGGAGGGAACCTTAGTGGACAATATTCGTCAACATCCCGAATTTCAACAGATGGTCAATGATCCTGCGAATTATCAAGCCCGCTGTAATAACGGTGAAACATGGCAACAGTTAGCAGAACGTGCCACCAAAGCCATTCAAGACATCATTAAAATTCATGATAAAGGCAATATTCTAATTGTTTCGCACGGTCATACACTACGTTTATTGATCGCCTTATTGAACGGTGCCACGTGGCAAAATCACCGTGAAAATGGGAAAAGTGAAACGCTAGCCAATACCTCGATTAGCGTGGTTCGTTATGTGCAAGAGGAAAATGCGCAAGGACGATTTATTGTGGAAAAAGTGAATGATGTGGGGCATTTGGGGTAAATAACCACAGCATATAAACAAAAAAGGACGCTAAACAGCGTCCTAATTTCCTATGCTTTAAATATTAAAGCGCAGATTTTGCTTTTTCAACTAAAGCAGCGAAAGCCACTTTATCGAATACAGCGATGTCAGCTAAAATCTTACGGTCGATTTCAACAGAGGCTTTTTTCAAGCCATTGATGAATTTGCTGTAAGATAAACCATTTTGACGAGCGGCAGCGTTGATACGAGCAATCCATAATTGACGGAATTGACGTTTACGTTGACGGCGGTCACGGTAAGCATATTGACCAGCTTTAATCACTGCTTGGAAAGCAACGCGATACACACGTGAACGTGCACCATAATAACCTTTAGCAGCCTTAAGAACTTTCTTATGGCGTGCTCTTGCAATAACACCACGTTTTACACGAGCCATTATTTAATCTCCTAATGTATATGTTTAACTAAAATTTACTAATGAACGCTTGTGCTTATGCGTATGGCAAGCACGCTACAACTAAAACTTGGTCTGCTTTCGCAACCATGGATTTATGACGTAGATGACGTTTACGTTTAGTGGTTTTCTTAGTCAAAATATGACGTAAGTGAGATTGTTTACGCTTGAAACCGCCAGAAGCTGTTTTCTTGAAACGCTTCGCAGCACCACGTACTGTTTTAATTTTAGGCATTGTTTAATAACTCCGCATTGTTTTGTTTAAAAAAGATAAACAGGCGAATATCCGAGGATATTACTTGTAAGGCACTGATTTATCACGCTATTGACAGAAATGTTCATTTCTGTTTTCATAAAAACCCGCAGGCTGCTGAGTGTGCCTACGTGGCTTTAGATTTTTTATCGAATGATTGCTCAATTCAATAAAAAATTATTTCTTCTTCGGTGCAATCACCATAATAGCTTGGCGACCTTCTAATTTCCCTGGCGCCGATTCCACCACCGCAATGTCTGCGGTATCTTCTTTCACTCGGGCCAACACATCTAAACCAATGTCTTGGTGAGCCATTTCACGACCACGGAAACGTACAGTAATTTTTACTTTGTCGCCATCTTCTAAGAATCGAATAATGTTACGCAATTTAACTTGGTAATCGCCGATATCGGTACCGGGACGGAATTTAATTTCTTTTATTTGAACGACTTTTTGCTTTTTCTTCTGTTCTTTAGCCGCTTTTTCTTTCTCGTAAATAAATTTACCGTAGTTCATAATACGACAAACTGGCGGTTCAGCATTTGGGCTAATCTCAACTAAGTCTAACTCAGCTTCTTCAGCTTTTGCTAATGCTTCTTGAATTGATACGATACCTACTTGTTCGCCGTCTTGGTCAGTTAAGCGAACTTCTTTCACACGAATTTCATCATTAAGGCGATGAGCTCGGTTGGTCTGAACACGTTTTACAGGTTTGATAGTCCTATTCCTCTCGTCAATTTATTTTACCTCATATTTTTCCGTTCATCACAGAAGATATGATTTCTTTCCTTGCTCCGTTAACATGAGCAAAACAGGCGAAATTCTACGAGATTTTTTGAATTTATGCAATAAAAGAATGCTTTTTGTACATAAAAATTTCACCGTTAATGATTTTCCAATAGCGCACACAATTTTCGACCAAAAGGTTCACGCCAATCTCGCATTAAATCGGGCAATTTATTGGGATCTTTTTGTTTTAACCAAACCCATTTCATTAATTTATCTAAACTTTTACGGCTTGCAATCAGTTCACTGGCGAAATTGTGCGGTGTCATTTCTTGGAGTTTTTCACGTAAGGCTTTGATCGCTTTTTTATAACGAGGATCTTCGGAAAATCTCACCATGGGTGAGGGATAATCCGCAGGATCAAGGCGTTTTAATTGCTCAATAAGTTGTAGCATTTTTTTCCCATGAATACGGACTTCTTGCGGATTAATGCCAAGTTGTAATAATGCTGAGGTATTTTTCGGATTGTGCATGGCCACTAAAAATAAACTTTCTGCACGAACGACGAAATTTAATGCAAGATCACGTTTTATCGCCTCACCTTGTCGCCAACTTGCCAACAGTTTTAATCGCATTAATTGCTCTGCATTGAGTTTATAAGCGTTGGGAATATTCACATAAGCCTTATCGGGGTCTTTGCTTTTTTGAGCTTTTTCCAGTAATAAATGGCAATCAAATTGCACCGCACTTTGTATGCTGCTCTCCCCTTGCCATGGCATTTGCGCCAGTTGTTCCGCCATTTTGTGATACAAGGGCAATAAATACCACACGTCAGCGGCCGCATATGCTAATTGTTTTGCGGATAATGGACGAGCAAGCCAATCCGTACGTGATGCCCCTTTATCCAAGGCAAGGTCAAAATAATGCTGAATCAAGCTAGCAAACCCTGTGGAGTTGGGAAACGCCAAAAAATTCGCCATCATTTGCGTATCCAGTAATGGCGTGGGCAACTGTTGAAAATAATATTGAAAGACTTCCAAATCTTCCGAGCAAGCGTGTAACACTTTCAGCACATTCTGGTTCGCTAATAAGGCAATAAAAGGGGCAAAATCACTGATATCATTCGGATCAATCAAGCTCACTTGCTCACCGTCATACAGTTGAATTAAGCCTAATTTGGGGTAATAACTGCGTACACGAATAAATTCGGTATCTAAGGCGACAACCGAATGCTGTTGAGCTTGCTCACAAATTTGAGCAAGCCCCTGATTATCCGTGATTACCTGAAAGTGCGGTGTATTTTGGATTTCTTTTATCATCATTCATTATTCGGACGTTTGGCCAATTCTTCATCACGCAATACTCGGCGTAAAATTTTACCAATATTACTTTTCGGCAATTCATCACGGAATTCAATTTCTTTTGGAATTTTATAACCGGTTAAATGCTGACGACAATGTTGACGCAGTTCATCACGCGTTAGGCTATCGTCTTTTTTCACCACAAAAACTTTTATCGTTTCACCCGACACCTCGTGAGGCACACCAATGGCGACCACTTCTGCCACTTTGTTATTGAGCATGACCACATCTTCAATTTCATTTGGGTACACATTAAAACCTGAGACTAAAATCATGTCTTTTTTGCGATCCACAATGCGTAAAATGCCTTTTTCATTTATTGTGACAATGTCACCTGTGGCGAGCCAACCGTCTTTTAACACTTCGCTGGTGGCCTCTGGACGTTGCCAATAGCCTTGCATCACTTGTGCGCCTTTGACCCAAAGTTCACCGGCCTCACCTAATGCAGCCTCACTACCCTCTTCTTTTAAAATTTTAATATCCGTATTCGGCACTGGCAACCCGATACTGCCATCATGAACCAAACAATCCACCGTTGAGGCCGCAACCAAAGGCGAGCATTCGGTTAAGCCATAGCCCTCAATAATATTACAACCGGTCAACTCATGCCAACGTGTGGCAATGGCTTGCTGTACCGGCATACCGCCCCCCACCGTTAATTTTAACGCCGAGAAATCCACTTCTTTGAAATTTTCATTATTTAACAACGCATTAAATAATGTATTCACCCCCGTTAAGGCCACAAAACGGTGTTTTTTCAATTCTTTAATAAAACCCTCAATATCACGTGGATTGGTAATCAATACGGCCGTAATGCCAAGCTCAATAAATAATAAACAGTTTGCACACAAGGCAAACACATGATACAACGGCAACGGCAAAATGGCGGTACGCTCACGTTGATTACCTCCCACAAAAGGCTCGGCAATCCAACGGGCTTGCATAACGTTAGCGGTCATATTGCCATGGGACAACATGGCGCCTTTCGCCACGCCGGTGGTGCCACCGGTATATTGCAAAAAGGCGAGATCCGAGGGTTCCAATTCAGGGCGCACATATTGACGATTTTTTCCCACGCTCAACACTTCACGAAAGGTCACCGCATTGGGCAATTTGTATTTTGGCACCAATTTTTTCACATATTTCACCACAAAATTGACCAACGTCCGCTTACCAAAAGAAAGCTGATCGCCCATACGGGTCAAAATCACATGCTTAACGGCGGTGTTAAACACCACTTTTTCCAAGGTGGAGGCAAAGTTAGACACCACCACAATGGCCACCGCACCGCTATCTTGTAACTGATGTTCTAATTCTCGTGGCGTATAAAGCGGATTGACATTCACCACCACTAAACCCGCACGCAACACGCCAAACAAAGCTATCGGATATTGCAATAAATTTGGCATCATTAAGGCCACAGGGTCGCCACGTTTAAGCTGTAATTCATTTTGTAGATAGGCCGCAAAAGCTCGGCTGCGTTCTTCCAGTTTACGAAAGGTTAGCACCTGTCCCATATTAATATAAGCGGGACGATCAGGGTGTTTTTGCACCGCACGTTCAAACATATCCAATAAATGATGATATTTCTGAATATCAATCTCTTTTTCTGCCCCTTGCGGATAATTATCAAGCCATAACTTTTCCATACCAATCCTTTTTATTCTTATTTAATGTTACTGTAAGACATAACGCACTTTAGGTTGCGCTAACCAAAGCCCGCCAAAACGTCCCCAACGCATACCAAAACCAAAGCGGTAATCGTCCCAATCATCAGGATCATAATAATATTCTTGCACTAAACGCCATTGTTTCAACGTATCCACAGCGACCACGGGATAATGATAATCCGCCTGATCAATTTTGCCGGTTTCTTTGCCAGTTAATTTGCCTTTCACCGTAATATATTGATCTTTCAAACTGACAGGATCCACAAAGCCGGCCACATAGGCAATAAAACGTCCATTACTGCTCCCGTCTATCACCGGTTTAGCTGAATAAGAGGACACTTGCAAACTCAACACTTCAATTTTGGTTTTATCTTTCAACGCATTTACCGCCAACACTTTGCCGCCCAAACGCACCTGTTTACATTGGCAAGCATAATGATCCGCCTCAATATCTTTTAGATTTTGAATGGTAAATTCATCTTTTTCCAACCCTTGCGGGGGATTGACACAACCCACTAACCCACTCACCGTCAATAAAAGTGCGGTGAAAAAAAAGCCTCTTTTTATCATAACTCCTCCTTTCTGGTTGGAACGCTATTCTCTACCTGGTAATTTCTGCCAAGTTACTTCATTACGTAAATAAATCGGTTCAATGTCCGTGGCGGAAATCATCTCTTGATTAAACCACATGGGCATAGCGACAGATAGCATATATTTTGCAGATGGCAAGGTAATTTCACTGCCTTTTCCTAACTCACTCAATAAAGGATAGGCCTGCCACCCCGTGCCAACGGTCGCCCACGATCCTGTTAAGGTTTGGCATTGCGCCAGCAAATGCTCTGGCGAACAAACCTGCTCACGCAACATTTCTTGCCAATGCAAAAACTCGCCAAATTCGCCCCGCATTTTTTCCGCTTTTAAGGCTGAAAAATACACTTCATTCATACGAGCGTCAATGGCACAAAGCACTTGCTCCGCTTGATATTGTTCATAAGCCGCTTGTGCCATAGCAGTTAAATTGGACACCGCAATCACCGGCAAATCGGCCCCAAAGGCCAACCCTTGTGCCACGCTCGCCCCCACTCGCACGCCGGTAAAACTGCCCGGCCCACGACCAAACACCAAGGCGTCCAACTGATTTAATGTCAAGCCAGATAGACCTAAAATTTCATCCACCATGGGCAAAATGCGTTTGGTATGGGTGCGCTGTGCCACTTCATCTAAATAAGTGATTTCGCCCTGATGTAACAACGCCACGGAACAGGCCTCGGTTGAGGTATCCAGTGCAAGTAAAGTCGGTTTTCCCATGATTATTTTATTCTTCCTTTGTCCTATTTGGGTGTTGTTTCCGCTAACACCTTATGGATGGCATTCATCTCGTCCGACCATTTTACTAGATTTGGAAAACTTTTGCCAAAATCTATGCCTAATTTTTCCGCACGAAATGCCCACCAATCAATCACACAGACCGCACAAATCGTGCCGATATTTAATTCGGTGCCAAATTCCGCTAAATTTTGCGCCAACTGAGCGAAACTGCGTAAATTCCGATCCATTAATTGCTGATGACGACTTGTCCACCATTCGGCCTCTGGTCGTAGCATTTTTTCCGAAATAATCGGCAACGTATTTTCCATAATGCCATCGGCTAAATTATGCAACGCCAATACATTCCAACGAGCTTTGCCCTCTTTCGGAAATAAGGTCGTATTTTTGCCTTTATTATCCAAATATTCCGCAATCAACAAACTACCAAATAACCAACGCCCACAATTACGTTGCAACGCCGGTACACGCCCAAGCGGATTATCTTGATTATGGGAAGAATGAGGATCAAAAGAGGATTGAATCGGCAACATCTCAATTTTATCTTGCAACTGATGATGTTGAATCACGGCTAAGACTTTACGCACAAAGGGGCTAGTGGTGTTATACCAAAGTTTCATGAAATTTCTCCTTAACGATATTTTCTCCATTATAAGAAAAAAGGATACTGATGAATATCTTTTTTATCTATTCTTACCAAGAGCTGATACACAAAATTTATGTACCATGTTATTTTCCTATCTTCATCAAATTCCCCCTTGAATTTCTGAACATTTACCCCATTTTCTTGTCATATTCATACACAAGCTATTCATTTAATTTTTAAAAAGGAAATGTTATGAAAATGAAAAAAACCAGTTTGGCTTTAACGGCTATCGCATTAGGATTAAGCGTATTAAGCACCCCAATGACCAGTATGGCTGAATTGCCAAGTGATGTCGCAGGCGTTGCCGTGCCAAGCCTTGCACCGATGTTAGAAAAAGTATTGCCTGCGGTGGTCTCCATTGATGTCGAAGGCAAAGAAAAAAGTACGGTAAACGATCAACAAATTCCTGAAGAATTTCGTTTTTTCTTTGGTGATGATTTCTTTGGTAATCGTGGCAGTCGCACGCCTCGCCAATTTAAAGGACTGGGGTCAGGCGTGATTATTAACGCTGAAAAAGGTTATGTCTTAACCAATAATCATGTGATCGACAAAGCCGATAAAATCACGGTGACACTACAAGATGGACGTGAATTTAAAGGTAAAGTGTTAGGAGCTGACAAACAATCTGACGTCGCATTAGTGCAATTAGAAAAACCGAAAAACCTCACTCAAATTAGCATTGCCGACAGTGATAAATTACGTGTTGGTGATTTCACCGTGGCGATCGGTAATCCTTTTGGTTTAGGTCAAACTGTGACTTCGGGTATTGTTTCTGCATTAGGTCGTTCTACGGGTTCCGACAGTGGCACCTATGAAAACTATATTCAAACGGATGCGGCGGTAAACCGCGGTAATTCAGGAGGCCCATTAATCAACTTAAAAGGGGAATTAATTGGGATCAACACGGCCATTATTTCTCCAAGCGGTGGCAATGCCGGGATTGCCTTTGCCATTCCATCCAATATGGCGAATAATTTAGTGCAACAAATTATCGAATTTGGTGAAGTTCGCCGTGGCGTATTAGGCATCAAAGGCGGTGAACTCAATGCGGATTTAGCCAAAGCCTTTAATATTGATGCACAACAAGGTGCATTTGTGAGCGAAGTCTTGCCTAACTCTGCAGCAGCCAAAGCGGGCTTAAAAGCAGGTGATGTGATCACGGCATTAAACGGTCAAAAAATCAAAAGTTTTGCCGAATTACGAGCCAAAATTGCCACCTCTGGTGCTGGTAAGAAATTTGAATTAACCTACTTACGTGACGGAAAAACAGAAAAAGCCGAAGTGACATTACAAGCAGATGATTTTGCGAAATCTGGCGAAACCAGCACTGACGGCATTCTTCCAGCACTTGAGGGCGCCGCATTAACCAATGGTAAAGACGGTATTGAGATTGAAAAAATCGAGAAAAATTCACCTGCGGCACAAGTTGGCTTGAAAGTCGGTGATGTCATTGTCGGGGTTAACCGTCAACCGGTCAAAACGCTAAAAGAATTACGTGATGCCATTGATGAAAAACCATCTGCCGTAGCATTAAACGTTAAACGTGGACATAATAATTTCTATTTATTAGTGCAATAATCTGTACAACGTAACGGAAGTGCGGTAAAAATATTGAAAGAATTTTTACCGCACTTTTTTGTCAATTGAAAAAAGTCAGCAAAGATCAGGACGGACAACCGATTTTTGGCATTAATTTAGTGCCGTTAAATTCAGGTATGATTCGGGTTGGTGATAAGGTAGAAATATTAAGAACAATGCAGTAAAACAAAGGGCGTCATAAGACGCCCTCGTGAAAAATTATTACTTATTAATCAAACTCAAAAACTCTTTTCGGGTTTCCCGATCTTCTAAGAAAACGCCACCAAAAGCTGACGTGACTGTGTAACTATTGCTGTCTTTAATCCCTCGACATTTTACACAAAAATGCGTGGCTTTTACATAAACCGCCACATCTTCGGTTTCTAAAATAGTTTGAAACGCCAATAACACTTGCTCAGTCAAACGCTCTTGTACTTGCGGACGTTGCGCAAAAAAGGCCACCACTCGATTAATTTTAGATAGCCCTATCACCCATTTTTTCGGGTAATATGCCACAGACACGGTGCCATCAATAGTAACAAAATGATGTTCGCAGGTACTGGTCAACGTCACGTCATTGACCAACACCATTTCGCTCACTTTCATACGATTTTCAATGTTGGTAATTTTCGGGAAATTGGCGTAATCCAGTCCGCTAAAAATTTCATCCACAAACATTTTTGCCAAACGGTGCGGCGTTTCTTCAATACTATCGTCCGTTAGATCTAAGCCGATCAACGCCAACACATCACGCATTTTACTTTCAATTTCATCACGGCGTTGATCTTTACTCTTGGTCAAATTAACCATTGGGGTTTCAATCCCTTTTGCCACTAAGGCATCACGCACCTTAATGGCTTCTGCTGAAATATTGCTCATTTACAACTCCAATAAAATAATGGGCTATTCTAGCAAACATTCAGCGAAGAATAAAATGAGAATATCATTAACCAGATGAAAAGTTTTGGTATAAAATAATCAGAAGATTCATCTTTACCAAAAGGATTACCATGCTCACACTACAACAAGCCCTAGATAACATTCTCAATACCTTACCCACGCCCACTAAACATCAGCAAGTTTCCCTTGATCAAGCGGTCAATTTAGTCTGTGCGGAAGATGTGATTTCGCCGATTAATGTGCCGTCTTTTGATAATTCGGCCATGGACGGCTATGCGGTTCGTTTAGCGGATATGGAAAAATCGTTAACCCTTTCCGTTGCAGGAAAATCTTTCGCCGGCAGTCCATTTACAGGCGAATGGCCAGCCCAAAGTGCGGTGCGAATTATGACCGGAGCCATGTTGCCAGTGGGGGCGGATACCGTGGTGATCCAAGAAGAGGTTATCGTCAATGATGACGGCACCATTACCCTTTCCACTGTACCAAAAAATAACCAAAATATTCGTCGTATTGGCGAAGATGTAAAAATTGGTGATGTAGTGTTAAAAAAAGGCCAAAAACTCACCGCAGTTTCTTTGCCATTATTGGCCTCTTTAGGAATTTCAACGGTTGACGTTTACCCACGTTTAAAAGTCGCCGTACTTTCCACCGGAGATGAACTGGTGCCTGTTGGGCAACCGTTGCAAGCGGGACAAATTTACGATACCAATCGTTTTACGGTAAAACTGATGTTAGAAAAACTCGGCTGTGAGGTGCTAGATTTTGGTATTTTGCCAGATAATGAGCAACAATTTGAACAAGCCTTTTTAAACGCTCAGGCTCAAGCAGATTTGGTCATTACCAGTGGCGGTGTATCGGTTGGCGAGGCGGATTTCACTAAAACCGTATTAGAAAAAGTGGGAGAAGTCAATTTCTGGAAAATTGCCATGAAACCGGGTAAGCCGTTTGCCTTTGGTAAATTGCCAAATGCGTGGTTCTGTGGTTTACCGGGTAATCCTGTTTCGGCGTTAGTCACGTTTTATCAGCTTGTTCAACCGGTGATTGCTCGCTTATCAGGCGCCGATTATCAACCTGCTACCCTACTTCAAGCGATAGCCATTGCCCCAATGAAAAAAGCCGTCGGACGCATGGATTTTCAACGTGGCTTTTATCAAGTCAATCCACAAGGACAAATTGAAGTGCAATCCGTGGGCTTTCAAGGCTCCCATTTATTCAGTGCCTTTGTAAAGAGTAATTGCTTTATTCGTATTGAGAAAGAACGTGGTAATGTGGCTGTGGGGGAAACTGTCACCATTGAACCTTTTAGTGATTTATTGAGATAAACCATGTCTGAATTGAACTACGCAGAAGAACTCCGTTACAACCGCCAAATTATTTTAAAATCGGTGGATTTTGATGGGCAAGAAAAACTCAAAGACAGTCGCATGCTGATTGTCGGGTTAGGTGGTTTGGGCTGTGCAGCAAGCCAATATTTGGCTGCTGCGGGTGTGGGACATTTGACCTTGTTGGATTTTGATACGGTTTCCCTTTCCAACTTACAACGCCAAGTCTTGCATACAGATGAACGCATTGATATGCCGAAGGTCACATCCGCCAAAATCGCCTTGCAAGCCCTTAATCCACACATTGAAATTCACACCATAATTGAAAAACTGGACGAAAAAAAATTAGCTGAACTGATACAGCAATTTGACGTGGTGTTAGATTGTACCGATAATGTAGAAAGCCGTAACCAACTTGATCGGGCTTGTCAATCGGCATTTGTGCCATTAATTTCAGGTTCCGCGATTCGCATGGAAGGGCAAGTTTCGGTGTTTAGCTATGAACCCAATACGCCAACTTATCACCATTTAAGCCAATTATTCGGTGACAATGCGTTAAGTTGCGTAGAGGCTGGCGTTCTCTCCCCGATTGTGGGAATTGTCGGTTCAATTCAAGCCATGGAGGCAATCAAAGTGCGGTTAAAAATCGGCAATATTTTAGCAGGGCGATTACTCATGATTGATGGATTTTCCATGACCTTTCGTGAATTGAAATTACCTTGTTAATGTTGTAATGCAACGTATTTATTCCCTTTTTTGAATAAATCGTTTATCTACTTTTTTATTTTTAACCACTATTTAGGGGTACAGCAATGAAAAAATCATTGTTAGGTTTGGCTATTGTCGGGGTAATAACGCTAATCGCTAAAGCCTTATCTTTCTCAACGCTCGCCAATCAATTACATCTTGGCGCCTTAACCCTTGCTATTTTATTGGGGTTACTCGTCGGTAACACGCTATATCCCAAATGGCAACAACAAGCCCATGCGGGAGTCACCTTTGCTAAAGGGCGGTTATTACGCATAGGGATTGTGTTATACGGTTTCCAAATCACCTTTCAAGACATCGCCCAAGTAGGGGCAAACGCCATTATTAGCGATGCGATTATGTTGATTTGCACCTTTTTCATCACCTGTACATTGGGCATTTATCTGTTAAAAATAGACAAACAAATTGTCTATCTCACCGCATCTGGTTGCAGTATTTGTGGTGCAGCTGCTATTTTGGCGACTGAACCTGTGGTGAAAGCTGATTCACATAAAGTATCCGTTGCCGTTGCTTTAATCGTGATTTTCGGCACCATTTCCATGTTTCTCTACCCGATTCTCTACCAATATATTCAGGGATTAAGTGACAATCAATTCGGCATTTATATCGGCTCATCAGTACATGAAGTCGCACAGGTTTATGCGGCCGGGAAAAATATTAACCCCGAAGTTGCCAATATTGCCGTCATCACCAAAATGCTCCGAGTCATGATGCTCGCCCCATTTTTAATTGTGTTGTCTTATTATTTACACAAACAACAAGCTCAAACGGGTGAGAAAAGCCCATTTAATATGCCGTGGTTTGCCTTGTATTTTATTTTGGTAGCGGTGTTTAATTCTTTCCAATTATTACCGGCTCAACTGGTCCAATTTTTAATTCAACTAGACGGCATTTTATTAATGATGGCAATGACCGCTCTCGGTCTAACCACTCATATCAGCGCCATTAAACAAGCAGGCATTAAGCCGTTGATTTTAGGTTTTTTGGTGTTTTTATGGTTGGTGATTGGGGGATTTGTGGTGAATTTTGTGATGCAAAACTTATTTATGTAAATAGATTTAAAAAGTGCGGTAAGAAATAGCTGATTTTTGATCTCTCCCTCTAAAATGGCTACAATCAAAATATCAAAGAACAGCAAACTCCATCATTAAGGATAAACACTATGCACCAGACCATTCCAATGCAAACTTTTTATTATGGTTTTCCCGTGGTTCTACTGACCACTTGCGATGAACAAGGACATAGCAATATTTCACCAATTTCATCCAGTTGGTGTTTAGGTGATAATATCGTGATTGGTTTAGGAACTTGCGGCAAAGCCTTTGAAAATCTACAAGTTTGCCCTGAAGCTGTTTTGAATTTACCTGATAACACAATGTTTCAACGAGTCGAAAGCATAGCACCTTTCACGGGTAAAGCTGAGATTCCTAAACATAAACAAGGTATTTATGCTTATTGTTCGGATAAATTTGCTCAGGGAAAATTAACCGCTCAAACATCAATACAAGTTCGCCCGACTCGTATTGCGGAATGCCCCATTCAAGCCGAAATGCGGTTGCAACAAATTAGCCAGCGAGATGGTTATGCCATTATAGAATTTAAAATTGTTCAACTGCACGCACAACAGCATTTAGTGAATGAACAAGGGCATATTCGCCCAGAATCTTGGCAACCGTTGATTTATAATTTTCGCCACTATCACGGATTAAGTGAGTCATTAGGTAAAAATTTTCGGGCGAGATAGCAGAATAAAAATGCGGTGAAAAACAACAAAATTTTTCACCGCATTTCGAGCAAAATCTGATTAAATTAGAAATTAATCACCTTATCCGCCCACAAGGTCCAAGCGGAAACATCATCTAATGTCCCGACACTCACACCTTGCACTAACGGCAAATGTGTAATGCCTCGCGCTTTGGTGCAACTGGTGCAAAGTTTGGCCTCTGCCCCTAAACCCGTTAATACCTCAAGGGTTTGTTGTACATTGTAACCGTCATTTGGATTTTGGCCGGCTAAACCAGACAACACCGAATCAGAAAAGAAAAAGGCTTTGATTTCAACGTCTTTACCGTTTTCTTCCAATAAATTCACCGCAAAACGCAAACCGTTAAAGGTTTTCTCTGTGCCGTAAGGCGATTCGTTAAAAATAAATAATAATTTTTGCATAACATGCCCTTGTTGTTAGCCAATCCAAATAAATTTAATTAAAAATAAAATCGATACCACCCAAACGGACGCATTAATTTCTTTCCAACGGCCAGTACAGGCTTTCATCACGCAGTAGGTGATAAACCCAAAGGCAATCCCCTCGGTAATGGAATACGTGAAAGGCATTAATGCGGTGGTAATAAAGGCAGGGGTGGCCTCGGTTAAATCGCTCCATTCCACTTCAATTAAGCTAGATGCCATTAAGATTCCAACGAAAACTAACGCCCCCGCAGTGGCATAGGCTGGCACTAAACCGGCTAATGGTGAGAAGAAAATGGTTAATAAGAATAAGATACCGACCACAACAGCGGTTAATCCCGTACGACCGCCTACCGAAACACCTGAACCACTTTCAATGTAAGTACTGATGGCAGATGTTCCCATAAATGAGCCTACCATGGCGGAAGTACTGTCTACTAACAACGCTTGTTTCATTTTCGGGAAACGACCTTGTTCATCAGCAAAACCCGCTTTGGTGGTGACTGCAATTAAGGTGCCTGATGAGTCAAATAAGTTAACCAACAGGAATGAGAAAATAATACCCAATAAGCCTAAATCAAAGGCTCCCGCAATATCCACTTGGCCCACTACCGCATCTAAACTCGGCGGCATAGACATAATGCCATGGAATTGTACCGCCGGATCGAAGATTAACGCTAAGGCGGTAATCACCACGATAGAGGCTAATACGCCAGAATGCACGCCTTTCGCTGACAACACCACGATAATGAAAAAGCCTAAAATGCCCATCAGAATTTTTGGATCGTGCAAGTCACCCAACGCTACCAGTGTGGCCTCGTTCGGGATAATTAAGCCCATGTTTTTAAAGCCAATTAAAGCAATTAACAAGCCAATCCCTGCCCCAATCCCTACTCGTAAGCCTTTGGGAATGGCGGACATAAACCAGTAGCGAATTTGTAACACGGTAAGCAAAAATAAGCCAACAGAACCTAAGAAAATAGCCCCCATGCCCACTTGCCAAGAATAGCCCATTTTAATCACCACGCCATAAGCAAAAAAGGCGTTTAATCCCATTGCTGGCGCCAACGCAATCGGCAAGTTACTAAACAAGCCCATGGCAATGGTACCAAAGGCAGCAATTAAACAGGTGGTGACGAACACCACTTGAGTGTCCATGCCGGCTGCACCCAATACCGCAGGGTTAACAAACACGATATAGACCATGGTGAAAAAGGTGGTAATCCCCGCTACGATTTCCGTTTTGGTGTTGCTACCCTTTTGTTTTAGCTGAAAAAGTTTTTCTAGCATATTGATTTCCTAAGTTAAGGTTGTTGATTAAAAAGTCTTTCCAATAATTGAACCGCCAAGCACGCTAAATTAAAACGTTGCTCATCTGCGACCGTCCAAAATTCTACGCCATTTTCGCTTATTTTTAAATCACTAATATGTAATTTTACGGTTTCTTCATTATTTTCTTGTTCACCGTTGAGAACCGGCGTGATTTTTTCCTCAAGTTGAATCAAATCCTGTTGTTGCCATGTGGATTTAATTTGCTCAAGGTCGATTTGATAATCCGAAAGTGCGGTAATTTTTTGGGCTAAACCATAAAAAACAGGCACTTGAATGCTATGATAAACCACCGATAAGGTCGGAAAAATTTTGTTGATTTGGGTGGCGTAACTGCTTTCCAAGGGTGCGACATCAAAGGCAAAACGTGGCTCATTTTCATCTAACGGAATGCCATTCAGTAATCGAGCAGTTTGTCCGACCAGTTTGCTCACGGTTTCACCGTTGTGATAAGAGGCCGGCACAAGCGAACTAACGATTGCTTGGTTAATAGGATATTGTGCCATGAATGCCGACAAGGCCAATACAGTTTGGGTGATTTGTGGATTCGGCAAGGCAATAATATTATGCAAGGCGTTACGTTGTCGCAACTCTGTAATTAGTTCATCATTGACCGTCGGCACAATCACGGGAACCGCAGAAATACTGGCACACAGCCCCAACATATCGATCACCACACAACCCTGTTCTGCGGCATTGGCAATATGCGGTGCTTGCTCTGTTTTACCGGCAAATAATACATAATCAAATGCTGACCAGTCCACCTCAGCGACTGGAATTTGCGCCACCGATTTATTGTTAAAACGTACGCCTTGTTCTTCATTAAAGGGGTAAATTTCTACCACCGTTAATTGGCTAATTTCAAGGCGACTTTGCTGTAAAAATTCGGTAATTTTTTCACAAAGCTCAAATTCCGCCGCAATGGCGAGATTTAATTTATTCATTTTTTGCTCTCATCGTAATAAAATAACGCTACATTCTATACTTTTTCAGGGAGAAAAGAAAATGACACCCGCCATAGATTTACTAAAAAAACAAAAAATTGCCTTTACGTTACACACCTACGATCACGATCCGCATAATCCCCATTTTGGCGACGAGGCAGCGGAAAAATTAGGCTTAAATCCGAATCAATCTTTTAAAACCTTACTGGTGGCAGAAAATGGGGACCAGAAAAAATTAGCCTGTTTTGTGTTGCCCACCGCCAATATGCTTAACCTGAAAAAAGCCGCTAAAGCTATTGGTGTGAAAAAAGTCGATATGGCAGACAAAGAATTTGCGCAGAAAAGTAGCGGTTATTTGGTCGGGGGAATCAGCCCGTTAGGACAAAAGAAACGGCTCAAAACCGTGATCCACCAAAGTGCGGTGAATTTTGAGCACATTTTTGTATCAGGGGGAAAACGGGGATTAAGTGTGGAACTGGCTCCGCAAGATTTAGCCAGGGTGCTGAGGGCGGAATTTTGGGATGTTGTGGCTGAAATGTCTTAATTTTCCTGATATATTAATTTTAAAATATTTAATCAATTCCCCACCAACACCAAAATCGCTGCATCACCGCCCCATTCTCTCGGGGCTTGATGTAATGCTCGTACTTTAGGATGTTGCACCAGCCAACGTGGAATTTGCTTTTTTAAGGTAAAGGTGCCGTAGCCTGTCATAATACTGGCACAAAAAAGATTGTCGTTTTCGCAGACTTGAATTAGGCTTGCCAGTTCTAATTTAGCTTGTTCTCGGGTTAGTCCATGCAAATCCAAAAAAATTTCAGGAGCAAAATCACCACGGCGAAGTTGTTTTAACAAATAGCTGTTTTCATTTTCTCGCAAATATTTCACCGCACTTTCTTCATTTAATAGGGGTTCGTATTCATCTGAAAAATAAAACAAGGTGTCTTGCTTTTCTCGAGCATTTTTAATCGCTGCTTTTTGCTGAAGTTTGAATTTATTTAGCTTTTGTGGTGGTACATAAGTGTCTTGCTTTAACGGTTTAATACCTTTGATTTCTTGTAAAAAAAGTGAGCGTTCGTCAATATCCGACATTCTTTTTATCCTAATAACGACAAATTTCGAGAATTTCTATATACTAACGGAAAATCATTATTTTACCAAATAGGAATAACAAAAATGGCTTTTTCTGAACAAACGTTGTCACAAGATTTACATACGATAAAAGATTATTTACGTTGGGCATACAGTACCTTTAACGGCGAACCCTTATTTTATGGGCAAGGTATGGATAATGCGTGGGACGAGGCCTCTTTATTGGTGTTGAGCAGTCTGAATTTACCCTTGGATGTGCCGACGGATTTGTATGATAGCCGTTTAACGCAGACAGAAAAAGCCCAGCTCATTGAATTGGTGACGCAACGGGTAGAAAATCGTATTCCAACACCGTATTTAGTGAATACCTCTTGGTTTTGTGGCTTGCCGTTTTATGTGGATGAACGGGTGTTGATTCCTCGTTCGCCGATTGGTGAGTTAATACAAAATGGCTTTGTGGATTTTGTGGAGCAAGCACCGAGCCGAATTTTAGACATGTGTACCGGTAGTGGTTGCATTGCGATTGCTTGTGCAGATCGTTTTCCTGAAGCGGAAGTGGACGCAGTGGATTTAAGCCGTGATGCCTTGGATGTGGCGGAATATAATATTGAACGGCACGGTTTAACTGAGCGAGTGATTCCGATTCAATCGGATTTATTTGTGCAATTACCACCAGATCAATATGATTTGATTGTCACCAATCCGCCTTATGTGGATCAAGAAGATTTAGATTGTATGCCAGAGGAATTTTCTCACGAGCCAGAATTGGCCTTGGCAGCGGGGGAAGATGGTTTAGATTTGGTGGTTAAAATTCTCGCCGAATCGCCGAAATATCTCAAAAATAATGGCGTGTTAATTTGTGAAGTAGGCAATTCCATGATTCATTTGGAATCTCGTTTCCCTGATGTGCCGTTTCATTGGATTGAGTTTAAAAATGGGGGATTAGGAGTGTTTTCTCTGACGAAAGCGGAATTGGAACAGTATCATCATTTATTTGTTTAACTAAAAAAATAAGGGCGAATTCATGTTAAATTCGCCCTAATAGATCAATTCTTTAACAACCCAGAAGAACCTTCTTTATAATCCTTTGGTGGTGCTTCAGGTTCAACTGCCGTGGATTTTTCTGAATTCATAAAACTTTGCAAAAACAAACTTTTGTTGTTTGCGTCTGGTAAAAGTTGTTCAGAAGATTTGGCAAGATGACGGTAAATTTTCTGATAATCTTGCGCCAAGGTTTTAAATAAATCGGCACTTTCAGCAAAATGTTTTTCTAATAATTGTTTTTGCGTGTCTAATTCTTGTTTGGTTTGTGACAACTCTTTGGCTGTTTCTGTTTGTTTTTTGACGGAACCCTTGGTTAGGCTAATTAACACGTAAGCTAAAATAAACCCGACAAAGAAACCAATGCCTGCCACTAACCACATTTCATTTGACCAGTTCTGAATATTTTGCATAATGCCCCCTTAATATTATCGTTAATGCAAGATATAAAACTATTGTCTTATCATAGCGTTAAATTTTGCGTTTGTCTTGTATGATTTTCGTTTTTTGAGAGAAAAATGCGGTTATTTTTTGTTTATTTTTTCATACATGGCTGGCTTTTCTCTGATAAACCTTGTATAATCGCACGACCCTGTAAATGAGATGATTTTCCCATCACTCATTATTTGTCGAGATCGCACTCGAAGGGGTGATGATTGAGATCAATGGTTGTGTTTGGAATTGGTTCAAACACTGGGTATTAATATTTAATATTGGTAATTTAATTAATGAAAACTTTTGTAGCAAAACCAGAAACAGTAAAACGTGACTGGTATGTAGTAGATGCGACAGGTAAAACGTTAGGTCGTTTAGCCACTGAATTAGCTCGTCGCCTTCGTGGTAAACATAAAGCGGAATACACGCCACACGTTGATACTGGCGATTATATCGTTGTGATCAATGCGGAGAAAGTAGCCGTAACAGGTCGTAAAGCAGACGACAAAATTTACTACTGGCACACTGGCTATGTAGGCGGTATCAAACAAGCGACTTTTAAAGAAATGATTGCTCGCCGTCCAGAAGCAGTGATTGAGATTGCGGTGAAAGGTATGTTGCCAAAAGGTCCATTAGGCCGTGCAATGTTCCGCAAATTGAAAGTGTACGCAGGTTCACAACATGAACACGCTGCACAACAACCACAAGTTTTAGATATTTAATCACGGAGCAGAAAAATGACAGCAGCAAATCAAAACTACGGCACAGGTCGCCGCAAAAGCTCTTCAGCTCGTGTATTTATCAAACCGGGCAATGGTAACATCACCATTAACCAACGTTCTTTAGACGTATATTTCGGTCGTGAAACATCACGTATGATCGTACGTCAGCCATTAGAACTCGTTGAGTTGACAGATAAATTAGACCTCTACATCACTGTTACTGGTGGTGGTATTTCTGGTCAAGCGGGTGCAATCCGTCACGGTATCACTCGTGCATTGATGGCATACGACGAATCTTTACGTCCGGCATTACGTGCTGCGGGCTTTGTTACCCGTGATGCTCGTCGTGTTGAACGTAAAAAAGTGGGTTTACACAAAGCACGTCGTCGTCCACAATACTCAAAACGTTAATTTTTTATTTTTCGTTTTATACAGAAATTGCAAGTCGAAAGGCTTGCAATTTTTTTGTTTATTTTATGCTAGTTTTGAATATGATTTCAGAAATAAGTATTTATATGAATTTTATTATAAGCTCTTTATTCATTAAAAAATGAGCTAAAACCTATTATAAGGCTTAGCCCATGATTCCTTATTTTCTATTAACCTAAAATGTTTCTATTAATAGCATGAACTCAACAGAATTATTTTTTCCATAGTCTTGGATCAAGCTGATATTTTTTCAAACTTGGATGTTCATCTACATAAAACACAGGTTCTTGTTTGGCTTTTAATTGACGTTGATAGTCTTTCAAAATAATCCATACCACTGGTGACAGTAAAACAATCGCTACCAAATTCACCATGGCCATAATTGCCATTACTGAATCGGCAAAATCCCACACAATCGTGGCAGAATTCACGGCACCAAAATACACAAAGAATAATACCACAAGACGGAAAACCAAGACTAACCAAGGGCGGTTTTTAATAAAACGAATGTTACTTTCTGCATAGGCATAGTTGCCGATAATCGAGGAAAAGGCAAACAGGAATAAAATAAATGCCAAGAAATGCAAACCAAAATCACCTACGTGGAACTGCAAAGCATGTTGAGTAAGTGAAATGCTTTGTAGGCCGGAAGAAGCGTAATCATCGGATAATAAAATGATAATTGCAGTACAACTACACACCACGATGGTATCTACAAATACACCAAGCATTTGGATCAACCCTTGGCTAGCCGGATGCTTAACGTCTGCAGTGGCCGCTGCATTCGGTGCCGAACCCATACCAGCCTCATTGGAGAATAAACCCCGTTTTATCCCCATCAGCATAGATTTTGATAACACTGCGCCAAAGAATCCTCCAGCCATCGCAGAGAAATCAAAGGCACTGGTGATGATGTCGGATAAAATCGTAGGCACTTTTTGGATATTCATGCCCAAAATAATCACCGCAATAATTAAATAAAATAATGCCATGGTCGGCACCACTTTAGCTGAGAATCCACCGATCCGTTTAATTCCACCAAAAATAATTAATCCGCTTAACACGACTAACGCAATACCGACATAATGCGCATCCCAATGCCAAGCGTTATGCGTGGCCTCCACAATTGAGTTGGCTTGTACAGCATTAAATGCAAAACCAAAAGTAAAAATTAACGATAAAGCAAAAATAACCGCCAGCCAAGGTGCTTTCAGACCTTGAGTGATGTAATACGCTGGCCCACCTCGGAAAGTCCCGTCTTTATCTTGTACCTTAAACAACTGCGCCAAACTGGATTCAGCGAAAGCACTGGACATGCCCAACAATGCCGTCATCCACATCCAAAATACAGCACCCGCTCCACCAATGGCAATGGCTGTGGCCACACCGCTGATATTACCGACGCCCACACGACTGGCCAATCCGGTTGTAAACGCCTGAAATGGACTTAAGGAATCGCCGTCCGAAACACGTCCAGACCACATTTCACGTAAACTTTGCGGCAATAAACGTAGCTGAACTAAGCCAGTTGTAATCGTAAAAAACAATCCAGCCCCTAATAATAATACGATGGTAATATCCCACAATGGGGTACTAAGTGTTTGGTTAAACCAGTTAATACCTGATTCAATCAGATCAAAAAATTCTTTTAACATAATTGTTACCTATCAATAATAAAATGCAGCTTATATTTGCAGTTATTTATAATGATGTCTAGTATTTTATTGTGGACATATAATAGAACTAACCATTAATTAGATTTTCTCTAAGAATAATGGACTTTTTTTGATGTATTTTAAATTATTGCTAATATTCTTTGGCAAAACAGAAAGGCCTTGAAAACTCAAGGCCTTTGATACTCTCTGATACTTTGTGAGATGTGTTAGTGGTGGAGCTGGCGGGAGTTGAACCCGCGTCCGAAATTACTCTATCTTCAGTACTACACGTTTAGTCAGTCTTTAATTTCGCTTACCCCCTGCGGACAGACACGCGAAGAATAAACTAGCTTGATTTAATTTAGTGTTTCGATCTCCAAGCCGAAGCGTCCACACGATCTCGTTTTGGTTTGACTCCGCTTGATCCCCGTCTTACGAGCGGAAGCTAGGGAGCGAAGGCTAAATGCAGGTTATTAAGCTGCTAAAGCGTATTGTTCGTCGTTTGCGACTATTATTTTGCGGTTTATTTACAAGGCCTACCGCACCTTGACGTGCACTTTGGACTTTGCCAATCCCGTCGAATCCAAAATCAGCCCCAAAAGTTTGATCAGTGTAACAGAGATGAGGAAAAAATTAAAGTGAAATGCACCGCACTTTTTGGATTATGTTCCAGTTGCTTAAAGTGCGGTCAATTTTTACCAATTTTTATAAGGGAATGGAGGAGAAAAATACCAACAAAATCGGCGGGGCAATATTCGTTACAAAACCAAAACTAATCGCAAGAGGGACAACCTCCATGCCACCAGAACGCTGAATAATCGGCAATGTACAGTCTAACGCCGTGGCACCCGCAAGGCCTACGGCGGTGGAGCGATAGTTAAACATAAAAAAGGGAATTACAAAGAGGCTGATAATTTCTCTGGATAGATCGTTAAAAAAGGCAATACTGCCAAATTCAGCGCCCCAAGCGTTATTGATTACCACGCTGGATAAGGAATACCACCCCAAACCTGAGGAAATCGCTAGCCCTTGTGTCATCGGTAAATTGAGCAGCCAAGCGGAAATTAGACCGCCGATTAAGGAGGTGATGATCATAATCAGTCCAGTATAAATACCTCGTTTATTGAATAAGACGTCACGTAGCGAAATGCCGTTATTGCGTAGTTGAATACCGACAAAGAAAATTAAAGCAATTAAGACATAGGTGCTAGTGCCGAAAGGTAAATGAATGGTACCTTTGGTGAATAAGCCTACAAAAAAGCCAATGATCACCATAGAACATAATTTGGCACTGTCTAACAGTAATTTCCAACGGGGCGGAATATTATGTCCCAAATGTTTGAGTGGTTTTGGGTTAAGTTTATCAAAGCTGACTAACCCAATGATATTACAAGTAATAATACAAGCACTAAAAGTAAACGCTGAAAAACCGATGACCGGTAATTTATGCGCCACATCCTCAAGTTGCCCAAGGGAAACGCCCATGACAAATAAAATCACGTAGAGCAGTAACATCACAATGCGATTAACTGCGGTTAAAAATGCGTGATTTTTTGATTTAATCAAATAGCCCAATAACATGGGAATTAACACAATAAGTAAGCCTTCGAGCATAATTTTCCTTGTACAAAAATGGCGGCGTGGTGATACACAAGATATTACCTTGTTATTTTGTTTTTGTGAACAGAAACAGCGCGAATATCAAGATAAACATACTTTATATCGGCATTTGTTGGTTCCTCATCAAGAGGGTTTACGACGATTATTTTTACATGGAAATTTGCCCTAAATTATGCTATAATCCAACCCAAATTCTCCCCTCTCCCTAAGCATAATCGCATTAATTTTATCAAGGAAAAACCATGATTAATTCTTTCGTTGTGAGTATTTTTATTCTTATTCGCCTTATCCCACGTTTTCGCAAACTACGACTTGATATGTATCTTATTTTGATCCTGATCGTCAGCCTTATCAATTTATGGGTGCCGGTTTCTTTGGGCAGTAATTTTATATTTGCGACATGGTTAGCTTTCATGATGGAGATTGTTTTATTTATCTTTGGTATCATGATCTTATTGGATGAATATGATAGCGAAATTTCTATTCCAGTATTACGTTTATTAAGCTATCTAATAAAACAGCCAAGTTGGCTTTGTTTGCCTTTTTTTCTGTTAAATGAAACCCAATACCAACAACGTGATAAATTCATTTCCGAGTTAAATAACAATATTTATACGTTTTAAAATAGGTAAGGAACAATCTTATGCAACCAGATTCAGAGATCCATCAATTAGACGATATTATTGCCATTTTTAATCAATGTTTTTATAGCGAATTCAACACCAAATTAATCAAAGGCGGTGATGAACCGATTTATTTACCGGCGAATGATCAAGTGCCTTACCATGCGATCCATTTTGCCCGAGGGTTTTACAGTAGCGCTTTGCACGAAATTGCACATTGGTTAGTGGCGGGCAAAGAACGCCGTAAACTGGAAGATTTTGGTTATTGGTATGAACCTGATGGACGAACCGAACAACGTCAACGGGATTTTGAACAAGCCGAAGTCAAACCTCAAGCGCTAGAATGGATTTTATCTACTGCGGCCAATTTCCGTTATTTTGCCAGTTCAGATAATTTAAATGGTGAAGTCGGGGATACCATGCCGTTTAAATTAGCGGTGTATGAACAAGTTAAAATCTACGCTGAAAAAGGCCTGCCAAAACGAGCAGAAACCTTACGCAAAGCCTTGTGTGCATTTTATGGTACGGAAGATCGGATTGATTTGGCGAAGTTTGATGTGAGCCGGATTTAGTTAATGTTTAGGTATTTCAACAGGTGGATATATCGCTCCGCCTTTACGAAAAAATTAAAACAAAAAGCTCAAGGCAACCCTTGAGCTTATCAAAACCAATTTACAATTAAATTAGAAGGTTGAAGTATCCTGAAACAATCCCACTTTTAAATCCGTCGCCGTGTAAATCACACGCCCATCAACCAACACTTCGCCATCTGCTACGCCCATAATTAATTTACGGTTGATCACGCGTTTGAAATGAATTTTATAGGTCACTTTTTTATTGGTCGGCAACACTTGACCAGTGAATTTCACTTCGCCAACCCCTAACGCACGGCCTTTGCCCTCGCCACCGATCCAACCGAGATAGAAACCAACCAACTGCCACATAGCGTCTAAACCTAAACAACCTGGCATAACTGGATCGCCGATAAAATGACAATCGAAGAAGAATAAATCTGGTTTAATATCTAATTCAGCCTCGACATAGCCTTTACCGAATAAACCGCCCGTTTCGTTCATTTCCACGACTCTATCCATCATTAACATGGTAGGTGCCGGAAGTTGTGGGCCTTTTTCGCCGAATAATTCACCACGTCCAGAGGCTAATAAATCTTCATAATTGTAAGCATTTTTTCGTTCTGGCATTGCATTTGGTGTACAGGTGTTAGTCATTTTTTTCTCTTTTAAATTAAATAATATGGTGTTTTTCAGTGATTTCACTGAATTAACGCCATATTAACAGACTTTGATTTAAAAAGATATAGCTAACACGTGTTCGCTAAACAGTTCCGAGCAGTTATTTTTTATTAAACCATTTTAACCAAAATGGCGGTGCATGATGTTGTTCAGCATATTGCTCAATACGTTTTGTGATCAGTTGAGCAATGGTGCTTTTTTCTTGCACTGGCTGCTCGGCAATTAATGGACGATCAAACAAAATTTCACAAGCCTCGAACACATCATTCACTACCCAAATAGAAAATTGATTATTTTTCACCGCAGTTACTACGTCATCTGTCAACGAAAGCTGATACAAACAGGATTCAGGAATAATTACGCCCTGTTTTCCGTTTAATCCTCGGCCCTGACAAATAGCAAAAAAGCCTTCAATTTTATCGTTCACACCGCCCACGGAATGCACCAAACCAAACTGATCAATGGATCCCGTCACCGCAATGGATTGTGGAATCGGTAAATCCGATAACGCACTGGCTAGCACTAAAAAAGCCGCTAAAGACGCACTGTCGCCGTCAATTTCGCCATAAGATTGTTCAAACACTAGCGAGGCAGAAAAAGGCAGTTGGGACGGCATGTCCAAAATATTGGCTAGGCAGTTTTCTGCGATCATCATGCCTTTGCCATGTACATTGCCAGCCAGTTCACTTTTTCTTTCGATATCAACTACTTCCCCATCACCAAATTGTACGATACAACTGATTCGAGAGGGTTCGCCAAAGGACATTGGCGTGCCGCTAAATTCCACCACCGATAATCCGTTAATTTGCCCAACCGCCTCATTTTCCGTTTCAATATAGACTTGATGATAAAAAATATCCGCATAGGCTTGTTGACGCAGAAAACCTTGTTGTTGAGATTGCTGTTGAAAATATTGTTCAATATCCACCGCACTTAACGCATGGTGATTTGTGCTTAACTGACTGGCACCACTGAGAATTTGTGTGAGTTTCAAAGGAGAAGTATTGATCAACACTCGACTTTCACTTTCCCTGACGAGCCATTGATATAATTTATCCAAACCGTCAGGGGTTAAAGGCGAAAATTGTTGTTCGGCAAAAGACAACACATATTGTTGCCATGCCTGTTGCTGTGGCGCTTTTTCCACACTGATATAACTTTCAATTTCGCTATACTCTGCAAGATGATAAAGATCTGGCACGAGGTCATTCAAGGTCGCTAATTCTTCTCTATTGCCGAGTAAAATCACCTTTAAATTTAATGGATAACTGGGAATCTCGCACGGCAAGGCTTTAAACGGATGGGCCGAATACCAATCAAATTGCTTGGTGGCCAAAATATGTTTTAAGCGTTCCCAACAATCAAAATGGTTTAACAACTGGCTCACGCTTAAAATTAACACGCCATGATTCAGTTGATGTACCAAACCGGCGTTAAGCTGAATATCATGGGAAGTCGGATGAATCCGAATTGCACCGAACAAACTTGCATGATCAAAATACAGTGCCGTGGCGACGGTTTTTTTGCTAGCAAAATTATCTTGCACGGATTGGGCCGGTTGAACGTTCACTTGGGCAAAGGAAAAACTATCTCCTTGTGCCACTTCATACTGAACCCCCGATACCTGTAACGGTGCTTGTTGTGATTTGACCCATTTTTCCACCGCACTTGCATATTCGCTTTGATCGTCCGCTTTTAACACCAACAAACTGCGGTGCGAATTTTGCAAGAATTGGGTTAAAGCCGAACAGGCTCGTGGTTGTAAGGCGAAAAAATCTCGCAGATGTTGTTCCCCTGCCTCTGTTGCCAATGCCGTTAAATGCGGTTGTAATGCGGTCCACGCTAATTTTTGTTCGGATAACGCCACGTTTCTTTCTCTTATCAAATCAAATAATCACGCATTATCTCACATTTCATCAAAATTCAAAAAATCTACTAGAAAAAAAAACAAAATAAAGGTATATTATTTTCAGTTACCACGTCACTAATAATGAGAAAGCAATGAAATATCAAAAACTTGAAAATCAAGAAACCCAATGGAAATGGCTTTATCTCACCAAGAAACACCGAGATGGCGAAAATATTACTCGCTATCAAGAAAAAAGTTTAGCGGAAGATAAGGTAATCGCCTTGATTGCTTGCAAAAATCAGCCCGAACAAATTGAGGCTTGGATTGCCGATCATTTATCTGAACACTTAGTCATTAAATTAGATCAAGCCATTCGAGCCAGACGTAAACGCTTTTTCAATGCGGAAAAACAACATACTAAAAAGAAATCCATTGATTTAGAATATGTGGTCTGGCAACGCCTATCTAAATATTCTCGCAAAATGGGCATGACGTTGTCACAAACCATTATGTATATGATTGATGAACGAGAAAACAAAGCCCAATATGAAAAGAAAATGTCAGTGATGAAAGCCAGTTTAAAGGATTTGCTAAAATAAAGGCGAGCTTAATACTCGCCTTTCGTCGGTCTAAGAAATTACTTGGCTTTCATGCTTTGAGAGATATAATAGCCATTCACACAAGCCACAAAGATATTCAACCCCGCCACTGGCCATGAACTAATCAGCAAGCCATAAATAATAAAGCAGATTGCCCCAATCAAATTGACTAAACGTAATTTCACAATATCTTTTAATAAAAACGATCCTGATACCAAAATCATGGCGACATAGCCCAATATTTCAATATAATCCATGCGTTATTTCCTTTCTGTTCTGATTATGACGCATTAGTCTAACAAGGAATGGGAAATAACACAAAACCGCAAAGGTTTGCGTAGGGGAAATTTTTTAAGTGATCAGATTGTTGGGTAGCAACAAGGGAATTTAATCACTAAAACGGAGAATTTTTATACGTTTGATAGATCATTGGTTTTCATCTTTTCCCCTTATTCATGGCTAGCACTTGTTCAATGGTTTTTGGCATAGGTTCTGTTGAACGTTTAGTGAGTTCATGTAATGCGGTTAAATCATCTAAAATTTGCCAAAGTTGCAATAATTGACGAAAAGAAATTTGTCCTGTGGTTTCAAATTTCTTAATGGTTGAGGCTGGCACAAGGCTGACGTTAGCCAGTTGCTCTCTTGAAAAACCTTTGCTTTTGCGTTTTTTACGCAAATAATCCGCAAAGGCTTGTTGGGTTTCGTTGGCAGAATAAAAAGGTAATAGCATAATCTTAAAATGGATACAATAATGGCTAAATTATAACATATTCTGCTATTTTGGCTACTATTGTGTCTATTTAAGATAAAATTTCTTGTACCCCACTATAAACCAAATACCCCCCAAACGCTAAAAAGATAACCCCCGCCACATTATCAATATAACGACTATATTGACTATAAAAACGTTTTGCAAAGGGACGAGAAAATAACAAAGAAACGGTGTAAAAATACAAAAAGGTTTCAATCAGAATAATGATAAATGCGGTAGCCATTTGCCAGATTTCTTGCATATTGACCAACACCAAAGACATCACGCTGCTGAAATAAATCACCACTTTAGCATTGGAAAGGTTGACCCATAAGCCTTTCATGATTTCGGCTTTAATGGTCGTTTTCTGGTTAAAATCCTGTTCCGTAAGTTCAGCAAACACGGTATTTTGCCGACTTTTGGCCATTTTTACGCCAAGATAAGCCAAATAACTGCCACCGAGTAACATAATGACGCCATGTAAAATCGGTAAGGTTTTAAATAAAATCGCCAAGCCTAAAATGGCTGCGGCTGCCCAAATGGCGACACCAAAGGTGATACCTAAAATACCACAAATTGTATTGCGTCTTGAATTACTGGCCGCCATGCGACTCACATATAAAAAATCAGGGCCGGGGCTTAATAAACCGAAAAAATGCACAATAATTAAATTCAGCATGTTACACCACAAATGACATCAAAAAATAAGCCAACACGGCATAGCCTGCAGCCAACACATCATCAACCATAATCCCAAAACCGCTTTCTAATTTTTGATCAAAATATTTAATCGGAAAGGGTTTCCAAATATCAAATAAACGAAAGAGTACAAATGCTAATACATTGCCGATAATCCAATGTTCGGCGAACAACCCAACCAAGCCAATTTGAACGATCCAAATGCCGACAAATTCATCCCAAACAATGGCACCATGATCATGGATACCCATATCATCAGAGGTTTTTTGGCATAAATAACAGCCTAATAAAAAGCAAACTGCGGTGAAAATAATGAATATTTTTAATGGCATCATTTGCATGAATAATATGCCGAGTAATAATCCAGCCAAACTGCCCCAAGTACCTGGGGCGGGATGAATTAAACCTGAACCCAAGCCCACTGCAAGCAAATGCACAGGGTTGGTTAGACGAAGTCGTTGTAATGGGGTTTTTATGTTGTCTGTCATGATTTAAAATGTTCAAAGCTAGAGATATGTAAATCTACCATTTTTCCCTGTCGTTGGTAAGTCATATTTTGCTGTGGATTTTTTTCCACGATACGGCCTATACAGGTATAAGGCACCTTTAATGGGGCTAAATGTTGCTCCAATAAGGCTTTTTGATGATCGGGAACCGTAAAGCAGAGTTCATAATCTTCGCCCCCTTGCAAAGCAAATTGCTCCGCTTGTTCTCGTCCATATAAATTAAGCAAAGCTGAAGAACAAGGTAAATCTTCTAAATTTATCACCGCACTTACCCCACTTCGATCTAAAATATGCCCGAGATCGCCGACTAAGCCGTCAGAAAGATCTAAGGCACAACAGGATAATTGATGTTGCGTTAAGGCTAATCCAAGGGAAATTCTGGGTGTGGGTCTGAGATTGCGTTGAATTAAATAGCTTTCTTCTAAATTCACCGCACTTTTCTTGCCTTGATACAAATCGGAAAGCAAATAAAAACCGGCTAACCCATCTCCTAGTGTTCCAGAGACATAAATCCAATCCCCCACTTTCGCTTGATCACGGCGAAGTGCGGTGTTTTTTTCCACAAATCCTTGGGCAGTAATGGTAATAGACGGCACGCTTCCACTGGTGGTATCACCACCAATTAAGGCAACATGATGCTCATTCAAGATTTCAAACATGCCCTGACTAAAAGCTCGTAACCAATTTTCATCTGCTTTCGGCAAGGTTAAAGCTAATGAAATCCATGCTGGTTCAGCCCCCATGGCGGCCAAATCGCTTAAATTGGTGACCACGGCTTTATAACCTAAATCTCGGGGAGCAATATTCGGATAAAAATGCGAATTTTCCACCATGGTATCGGTGGTAATGGCCAAGGATTTGCCCATTGGAATGGTGGTTAATGCACAATCGTCGCCAATATGGAGTTGTACATCCGCACGTTGTACAGTTTGCTGTGTGAAAAAGGTATCAATGAGATCAAATTCGCTTTTTGCCATACTAAATTACCACACATTGTATAAGCTCCCTCTCCTTTTGGGAGAGGGCTGGGGTGAGGGGGACTATCGACGCCCTAAAGACGGTGCCACTTTATCTAATACGCCATTGACATATTTATGGCTATCGTCTGCCCCAAAGGTTTTAGCCACTTCAATAGCCTCATTGATCACCACTTTATAAGGCACATCAAGCACATATTTCAATTCATAGGTCGCTAAACGCAAAATGGCTTTTTCAATCGGAGTTAATTCTTCCGACGTGCGGTCTAAAAAAGGTGCTAATGTGCTATCTACCGCCGCTAAATTATCCACAGTTTGACGGAATAATTGACGGAAATAGGCCACATCTACGCCTTTTAAATCTTGTTCAGACACAAAAGCCAATTCCACTTCTGCCGCCTCATTCTGCGAAACAGCCCAAGAATATAAGGCTTGTACAGCACATTCTCTGGCACGACGACGTGCTGAGGGTTTCTTCACTGGTTCAGTCATAGGATTGCCCATTGTTATTTAATTTGATCAAGTAAGTTGATCATTTCTAACACGACTAATGCAGCCTCAGCCCCTTTATTGCCTGCTTTGGTGCCCGCACGCTCAATGGCTTGTTCAATATTTTCGGTGGTTAATACACCAAATGCCACTGGAATGTCCGCATCAAGAGAAACATGACCAATTCCACTGCTCGCTTCGCCAGCCACATATTCAAAATGTGCTGTACCACCACGAATAACCGTACCCAAAGCAACGATACCGTCATATTTTTTGCTATCCGCTAAACGGCGAACGGCTAATGGCAATTCATAAGCCCCCGGCACTTTCACCAAGGTAATATTTTCATCTTTCACTTGACCAACACGTTTTAACGCATCAATCGCTCCATCTACTAAACTGTCATTAATAAAATGATTAAAACGAGCCACTACGACGGCAATTTTTGCATTGGGTGCGGCTAATACGCCTTCTAATACTTGCATTTTGTTTCCTTATAAATAAACACTGATTGACCGCTGATTCTAGCACATAATTGATAATAAAAAAAGGAAACCAATTTGGTTTCCTTTCAGTGAAATTCAAAATGAATTATTGAGTGACAGCCTCTTTTACTTCTGCTGCTTTCTCTGAAACAGCGTCTGCTGCGGCAGCCGCTTTTTCTTTTGCGGCATCTTTCATTTCTGTCATTTTGTCTGAGGCTGCGTCTTTCATCTCAGTCATTTTGTCTGACGCTGCGTCTTTCATTTCAGTCATTTTTTCTGACGCTGAATCTTTCATCTCGGTCATTTTTTCTGACGCTGAATCTTTCATCTCGGTCATTTTTTCTGACGCTGAATCTTTCATCTCAGTCATTTTATCTGCTGCCGCATCTTTCATTTCTACCATTTTGTCTTTAGCTTCGCCGGCTTTTTCTACCATGGCATCTTTGGCTTCAGTTGCTTTCTCAACAACAGCGTCTTTAGCTTCGGTGGCTTTTTCTACGGCAACATCTTTCATCTCTTTTGCTGCTTCAACAGTCGCATCTTTGGCTTCAACTACGCTTGCTTTTGCCTCTTCGACTTTAGATGACATTTGATCTTTTGATGCTTGATCACAAGCGGCTAATGCGAATACTGAACTTAATACGAATGTTGCTAATACTGATTTTTTCATTGTTTTTTTCCCTAAATAAATGTTTGTTTAATAATATCGGTCTTGCCGATGGTTGCATATTGTGAACAATTTTATTGTAAAATGCAAAAAATTTTACACTCTCTTTACAATTCAAGTCATTTGATTAAATCAAATGGTTTCACGTTCGACTAAAAAAACAGAGCAAAGTTCCCTTTGCCCTGTTAATTGCTTAATTTTTATCAATCGCCTTATTCATCAATGGTACGCAATAATTCATTGATACCGACTTTACCAAGGGTTTTAGCATCTACTTTTTTCACAATCACGGCACAATAAAGGCTATATTTTCCGCATTTAGACGGCAAACTACCAGACACTACCACAGAACCGGCAGGCACTCGACCATAATGAATTTCACCGGTTTCACGATCATAAATACGTGTCGATTGACCAATAAATACGCCCATGGAAATCACGCAACCATCTTCCACAATGACGCCCTCGACCACCTCAGAACGAGCACCGATAAAACAGTTATCACCAATAATGGTTGGATTGGCTTGCAACGGTTCTAATACCCCACCAATGCCTACGCCACCTGATAAATGCACGTTTTTACCAATTTGAGCACAAGATCCCACGGTCGCCCAGGTATCCACCATGGTACCCTCGCCCACATAAGCCCCGATATTCACATAAGACGGCATTAACACGCAATTTTTTGCAATATAGGCCCCTTTACGCACGGTGGCTGACGGCACGACACGAAAACCTTCTTCAGCAAAACGTTGTTCAGTGTAATCAGCAAATTTCAACGCCACTTTGTCATAATATTTGGTTTCTGCACCGTCAATCACTTGGTTATCGTTGATACGAAATGAAAGTAACACAGCTTTTTTCAACCATTGATGGGTGACCCATTCGCCATTAATTTTTTCTGCCACACGATAAGTGCCTTTGTCTAATCCCTCAATAACCTGTTCAATAGCTGAACGTGTTTCAGCGTCAACGGTTTTTGGGGTAATCTCTGCACGTTTTTCAAAGGCATTTTCAATGATTGTTTGTAAATTTGACATAAATTTTCTTTCCTATTTGTCGATATAAAATAATTTAACGAGTTTTACCATAAATTGCGGTAAAATTCATCTATCCTTAACGATATTTTTTGCCGTCATCGCCGTCTTGTTCGGTTTTAAAACGGCGGTGTAACCACATATACTGATCCACCCCTTTCATAATTTCACTTTCCACCACCTGATTCATCCGAATCGCAATCTCTTTTTCTGAACTCACATCCGTGAAATCCACCGGCGGAGAAATGGTGACGGTATAACCTGAATTATCCTTATTGCGTAACGGTGCAAAAGGAATGACCTTACTGGTGGGGGAGGCTTTCAGTAAATAATAAGATCCTGTGGTTGTGGCCGCATCTTGCACCGCAAAAAACGGAATAAACACCGCACTTTTTCGCCCATAATCATGATCGGGGGCATACCAAATCGTATCCCCTTGGCGGAGTGCTTTTACCATGGCTCGCAAATTTTTCCGATCCAATAAATGCTTATTGGAACGCATTCTTCCCCAAGCCTGTAACCAGTCCATAATCGGCTTATCATTAGGGCGATACACCCCAATCCCTGGGTGATACAGCCCGACAATTCTCGCCCCTAATTCTAAGGTTAAGAAATGCACGCCCACTAAAATAATCCCGTCTTTGGCATTTTCTTTTAGATATTCCACGCCATCAATTTTCGACCATTTTTTAATCCGTTGATCCGACCAAAACCACGCCATTCCAGTTTCAATAATGGCCATGCCCACATTATTTAAATGGGCTTGTAAGACTTCCTCTCGTTGTTGTGCCGACCAGTCAGGAAAAGCCAATTCAAGGTTACGCTGTGCAATTTTGGCACGACGCTTGCCGACTTTTAACCGCTTAAAGATCCCACTTAATCCGCTACCGATTTTCACCAAACAAGGATAAGGCAAACATAATAGTAACCAATATAATCCCAAGCCTAACCAAAATCCCCAGTATTTAGGATGCAGAAACGCTTTTTGAAACCTTGGATAAGGATGATGATTTTCCGACATAATGCCCCTCAATAAATAAACTCCGCATAGTTTAACCGAATTTCATCGAAATTTTAAGCCAAACTGTTTTATGCTGTGGTAAAATCAGCAAAAATATTTTTATTCTATACTATTAGGACATATTTTATGAATCAATTCTCTGCACAATTTCCCCATGCAAAAGTGTTAGTTCTTGGTGATGTGATGTTAGACCGCTACTGGTTTGGTGCGACTAACCGTATTTCTCCCGAGGCTCCGGTTCCAGTGGTTCGCGTACAAGAAAATGAAGAACGTGCAGGCGGTGCCGCTAACGTTGCCATGAATATTGCCTCATTGAACGTACCAGTTGAATTGCTCGGCTTAATTGGTCATGATGAAACAGGGGTTGCCTTAACACACTTATTAGAACAACAAAAAATTGAGTGTAATTTTGTTAAATTAGACACCCATCCGACCATTACTAAATTACGTATTCTTTCTCGTCATCAACAACTATTACGTCTTGATTTTGAAGAAGATTTTCATCAAGCCCCGACCAATGACTTATTACAAAAATTAGAAAGTGCGGTGAAAAATGTCGGTGCGTTAATTCTCTCCGACTACGGCAAAGGCACCCTAGCGGAAGTTCAAAAGATGATTCAAATCGCACGCCAAGCCAATGTGCCAGTTTTGATCGATCCAAAAGGGACTGACTTTGAACGCTACCGTGGCGCCACCTTATTAACGCCGAATATGTCCGAATTTGAGGCGGTGGTGGGAAAATGCCACAGCGAAGAAGATATTATTGAAAAAGGCTTAAAGCTGATTTCTGATATTAATTTAACCGCACTTTTAGTCACTCGTTCAGAAAAAGGCATGACCTTATTACGCCCAAACCAACAGGCCTATCACTTGCCAACCGTGGCCAAAGAAGTGTTTGATGTCACCGGTGCTGGTGATACCGTCATCAGCGTGCTTGCTACCGCTCTCGCAGATGGTCGTTCTTTTGAAGAATCTTGTTATTTAGCCAATATTTCTGCCGGTATCGTGGTGGGAAAACTCGGTACTTCTACGGTATCAACGGTGGAATTAGAAAATGCGATTCATGGCAGAACCTCGACTGGCTTTGGCATTATGAACGAAAGCGAACTCAAAACAGCAGTGCAATTAGCCAAAGATCGGGGCGAAAAAATTGTGATGACCAACGGTTGTTTCGACATTTTGCACCCTGGTCATGTTTCCTACTTAGAAAACGCCCGAAAACTCGGCGATCGCTTAATCGTTGCCGTGAACACCGATCATTCCGTTAAACGCTTAAAAGGCGAAACACGCCCAATCAACGATTTAGCCAGTCGCATGGCTGTACTCGCAGGCTTATCTTCAGTGGACTGGCTCGTTGCCTTTGATGAAGACACGCCACAACGTTTAATTGCTGAAATCTTACCTGATTTATTAGTTAAAGGTGGAGATTACAATCCTGAAGATATTGCGGGCGCCAAAGAAGTCTGGGCCAATGGCGGCGACGTTCAAGTCTTGAATTTTGAAAACGGTTGCTCCACCAGTAACGTCATTCAAAAGATCCAAGCGTTGAAAGATTAAGCAATTGAAAAGTGCGGTGAAAAAAGAACTTGTTTTTCACAAAATCTTTCTATATTATTACCGCACTTTTGAGAACAATCTCATTTTTCATATTTCAAATATGCGACTATAGCTCAGTTGGTTAGAGCACCACCTTGACATGGTGGGGGTCACTGGTTCGAGTCCAGCTAGTCGCACCATCACCTTTTCCGATACCGTTCAATATAGTTCAAAACAGAAAACAAATTACCAGATTTATTAGTGATTTAGCTATTTTATCGTTCAAAACAGTTCAAAATAGCTCAATACTGACCAATATTTTTGGTATTATATTTGGTAAGCTATTTTCCGAAATTTTATGGGCGTAATACCAAAAGGTGAAGATGGTATTATCTCGTGAGATGATTATGTAATACCAAAAGGAGCTGTTATGGCGGTTACAGTGAAACCATTAACCAATACGGAAGTGGAAAAATCTAAGTCGAAAGACAAGGATTATTCCCTTTCTGATGGGAATGGGTTGTTTTTGTTTGTGCGTTCCAATGGGAGTAAACTTTGGCGATTTCAGTATTACAAGCCATTTAGCAAACGAAGAACGATTATTTCTTTAGGTAGATACCCTGAATTGTCTTTGGCTGATGCAAGGCGTATGCGTGAAGAATATCGTGCTTTGTTGGTGAAAAATATCGATCCGCTGGCACACAATGCCAAGATAACGGAAGATAAAATTATTGCGTTAAATAATTCCTTTCGCAAAGTGGCGGAAGATTGGTTTCGATTGCGTGAAAATGCGGTCAAACTGGGGACATTAAAGAAAATTACCCATGATGACACCGTAAGACGAATTAAAAATCATTTGTTCCCGCTATTTGGTGATTTACCCATTACTGAAATTACCGCCCCATTGGCGATTGAGAAATTTAAGCAATTAGAAAAAGACGGCAAACTAGATACCTTGCACCGTTTAATTGGTTATCTCAATAGTATTATGGTTCACGCTGTTAATCATTGCATTTTGCAATACAATCCTACGGCGGATATTGGGCGTGTGTTTGTTAAACAGGTAACACAAAATAACCCCACACTTCCACCTAGTGCGTTATCTTCTGTATTACAACAGATTCAATCTAGTAATCTTGAACTAAAAACGAAATGTGCCATTGAATTTACGTTGTTGACTTCTGCTCGAGTGGGAACGGTGACCCAAGCAGAATGGTCAGAAATTGATTGGGATAATCAACTTTGGCAGATTCCAAAAGCCAAAATGAAAGGTCGAGCAGGCAAGGTTCAGGATTTTACTTTACCGTTATCTCGTCAGTCTATCCATTTATTGCGATTTATTCAGAAGTTAAGCGGTCACTCAAACTATATTTTCCCAAGCGATCGACGGCCAAATGAACCTATGGCGAGAGACACGCCTAACAAGGCATTACAACGTATTGGATTCCAGAATAAACTTACTGCTCACGGTTTGCGAGCTATGTTTAGTACTTATATGAATGAGCAGGAATTTAATCCTGAAATCATTGAGATTTGTTTAGCTCATTTTGAATATTCTACCGTCAGGGGAGCATATAACAAGGCACGCTATTTAGAACAGCGTGTGGAATATATGCAACATTGGGGCGATTTTGTAGAAAGTCAGGCGAGTGGAAAGTCGTTTTTTTGTGAGTAGGAATAAGACCGCATTTCTGCGGTCTTTTACGATCAATTACCACACCCACAATCATCCAAATCACAACATTTAAAGTCGCTATTACATACGGTTTCCGTCATGCCTTGTTTAGTGACTTCCCATTTTACGCAGCTACCGGAAGGAAAGGTTTTGGCCTCTGTGCCGTCTTGTCCTCGTTCGATTTTGACTTGATGACCAAAACTAATAACTTTGACAATTTCTGCTCCTGTGCCGTCATTGATGACAAGGTAGCTGTGATCTGCATCCAAGGTTTGTGAAAGTATTTTCGCATCATCAATGGGAAGAATGCGATCTGTTGAACTTAATTTTGCATTAAGGCTTGTTGAATAGCCGTTTAACCATTTGTAACCCATGTTAGCACCCCAAACATTCTTGTGAATGAAAATAGCCGTTTTCGCTACTGCCCATATTGCAACTGCAACCAATATGAATCGGTACGCAAAATGGTTTACAGCCGTCTATACGAATAATCCCTTGATAACGCCCTGAACGAGCTTTATATAAGACATCGTCCCACATAAACGTCACTGTTGAGTCCGTGAGTTCTAATGACGGATAAACAATGGTATCGCCTCCACCCACTCGGGTAATCTCAATAGTTGCATTGTCAGCTTGACTGCAATTATCAATGTGAAAAGTGGTTTTAGCGACTTTTCTGTCAATTTTAATTGGTTTCATTTTTGCTCCTAGTTATTGTAAAATCCACTGCCAAATAAAGACGGTGTTAAGGTGTTGGCTCCTTGGAAACTGACCATGTTTGCTGTTCCCATAGTTGCACCAATATGGCTTAAATTAGCCACTGAATTAGACCACCCCTCATAAGGATTAATCTGACTTGCGGCAGCCGCAGCTTGTTGTGCGGTGCGAATTGCATTAAGGCTTTCGGCTACTCGTCCTTGGAATAAGGCGTTCCATTTGTACGTTTCTTCTCGATATTGGCTTTCACGTTGATGTTTGCGTTCTTCTTCCATACGAATAGCTTGGTTGGTTGCCAATACCGCAGCTCTTGCTTCAGCCAGCTGTAATTGACGTAACGCTGTGCGTGTTGCACCGACACAATGTATATTACTTTCTCGTCGTGTTTTATCCCTTGCTCTGGAAAACTCACTACGAGCCATGGCGACAGCTCGGTTCTTGGCGGTTTCATAATCTACTTGATAACCTGCTTGCTCCCTTGCTCTTGATTCATTGAGCATGTCAATTTCAATCGGTCGGCTGTTGTCATACCAATGATTAAACAGCTTGTCGCTTTTGTCTTTTTGGTTGTTCCAGATTTCATCAAAACGGTTTTGTGCTTGTTTTGCTACGTCGTGCTGTTTATCTGCAAAATAAAAGGAGGCAGCTTGTTGAATTAATGCGATAATCATATTAGCTCGGGCGTTTTGTTGAGCAGCTGCAAAATATTTACAAGCATAATCTGCCATAGCTAAAGCACGAGCCTTGGCACTTGCGTCAGTTAATTTTGAGCTTTCAGGAACGCTGTTAATATCCTTTTTTATTTGGTCACAATCCACATCCTTACCAAAAAAGGCTTCACTCAGTGAATCCATCATACTGGTTTCTGCCATACTCTCTCCTTAAATATAATCGTGTAAATGTCGGTAATGAAAAAGCTCAATTAAATCCTCGAATTGTTCAATCAATTCTTGGGTAAATTGAGCTTGTAGTGCGGGATATGTTAATCCTTGATAAAAGTTATAAAGGGCTTTTTTATTACTTTCTTTATCCGATTTATCCCGTAATTCTTCAATGATTTTGGTGTATTGATTTGCCATAAGCCTCCTTGAAGTTCAAAAAAAATCACCGCACTTTGTGAGCCAATTCAAAGTGCGGTGGGTTTTGTGTGGATTTTACTCCACGGTACTCAAGCCTTGCATTTTACGCCAACGTTTTAAAAATGCACGTTGTACATTATCCATTTGGGTGTTGTAGGTTTTGAGTCTGGCTTGATATGCCTCCTCCGTCATCTGGCCTTTATGCAAGGCTTTGGTCATTTTGCTTTTTACCGCTCGCAACTGTCCCATACGTCTTGCGTTCATTTCGTGGAGGACAATTTGTTCTTTTTCTGGCGTGAGCCAACCGTCCAATTTGCCTCGTTCTTTACGTGATTTGTATTCGTTCGCCACACTTTGGGCTTGTTCGCTTGCCTCATAGTAACGGCTTTGAATCGCAAACTCATTGGTTGTCCCGATAAACTGGTTTAAGAATGGTGTGCGTGTTCTGCGACCTAATAGCTCACGATTAGGGTTTTCAATGAAAATGGTGCTTAACTCTTTCAATGAACCAAAGATACCGCTATAACCGTCCACTAAGTTTTTCACTTGCTCTGGGTGCATGTCAATGCCTAAGGTATCGCTGATACCAATGGCTAAATCTTTCCAGAACTGGGCTGTGGTCGATTTAGCTTGCTCGGCTTTGAGTTTGTCACCTGATACAAAACTTGGTGTAATCGTGTTCCCAAAGGCAGAACGATTTAAGGCATTTTGTACAATGGGTTGCAAAATAGACGGTGTAAAGGTTAATGCCAATTTTTGTGTCGGATAATTCGCTGCGGAAATTTCCGACGGCGAAATTGGGGCTATGGTTTTGAACACTTGGGTTGACATATTCACCAACGCCTCAGATACCGAAATATCCTTATTCGCTGCTTTCACAATATTAGTGGCAAAGTTCCACGCCATTTGTGGCATACCAAATCCCACTGGGATTTTGAAGTATTTATCCATGCCTAATGGTAACGGAATATAGCGAGTAATGTCACCTAACTGGTCCATTATGTTTCCGCCCTCATTGTCATCGTCCATGGCTCGTAAAGCAGAATACAAGGCGGTCATCACCACCATATAACCTAAGAAACGTCGTTGTCCTTTTTTCGTGGAGAGATATTTTATTAGGTTTCTGGCCCCCATTGCGGTCGGTTGAGCAAACATATATAAGGCCTTAATGCCACGCATGCCAACCCCTGTTTTACGGAAGTTGGTGAGTTCAAGGGTAATGCTTGCCGCTTGTGCTTTGTCTACGCCATTGTCAATCATGGCTTTGTAAGCCGATAAGGCGGACACCGTATCAAAGACTTTGTTGTAGCTTTCCAAAATTTCACCGGCTTTTTTCAGTTTGCTGGCAATGGGTTTATTTTGAGCTTGCAACTGTTTGACTAAGTCGGTTTCGGTTTTAGCAAGGTAGGTGCTGTAAGTGGAAACACCCCCATTGGTCAACAAATCTTTTAGCATGGATTCCACATCGTGTTGGTTATCCGTGCGTAAGTCTTGATTAAAACCAAAGCGTTTTGTGGCATTCCAAACATCTTTATTTAACAACGCATTTTTCACCACTGCACGTCCTATTTTATCCATGGTTTTACTGCTTAACTGTTTGCCGTCTTTATCAAACAATTTTTGCACTCGGATAAATTCGGATTTTTCCCAAGTATCTCGCAACATGTTCATTGGAGCAAAGGTCACCGTCCATTGTGTCACCCCTCGAGCATACCAACTGGTCGGTTTGGATAAGGCTTTTAAAAAGCCGTTGGCATATTCCACGTTGTCATTTTTCAGTGCGGTCATCACTTTTTTCGGTAAGCCATATTCATAATAGACGCCACCGACTTTGCGAATTAACACATCATCATTGGAACGTGTAGTCCCGCCCATTTTAGATTTAGTAATACCTAAGGTTTTTGCCACTTGCTCACGAGCGGATTTTTCTGAATGTCCTTGCTCAACCAGTTCATCAACTTTGTGTTGGTAGATGTCATCAATTTGTTCTTTGAAATCCGCCCAACCGGCATAAGTCGTGGATTTATTAATGGCTCGCCATGAGGCATCAATACCATCTTCTGCCTCTGAGGTTTTTCGTCCTTTTAAGGCTCGGTCTTTAGTGGTGTTTAAGGCATTTTGCCCAGCTCCACTGATACCGTCAAAATCCTCTTCTGCATTTGGATCCCCTGTTAATGGCACATAATGCACATTCTTTTTGAACTCTTTATATTGTTCTTCGGTGTATCGTCCTGCCTCATGGTCGAGATTTAAACGGTAACGGTTTAATTGATACAGATGGCGTACGGCGTCTTCCAATTCGGCTTTCGGAATATGTTGCTCAATATTCCGCATAATAGTTTCCGCCTCTGGATTTGACCAACCGCCAGCGGTGCCTACTCGAAATTCTTCGTTAGAGTCCGTGCTTTCCACATCATGCTTACGATAACGATATTGGCGTTCTGCTTTGGCGTAGGCTTTCTTGGCTTGCTCATAGGCGTCAGTTGCCTCTTGGTCACCTTTTAATGCCTCTCGCCGTGCTAATTCCATTTCGCCTTTAGCAACAATCATCTCCTTACGTTCACGCTCTAAAATCTCCTTATTTTTCTCAATAGCATAACGAGTGGATGCCCAATAGCCGACAAGACGTTTGGCACTGAGTTCATCCAGTTTATGTTTCTTGGCAATCTTGGAAACTTTTTGCAACAACGGTTTCAGGAATTTTTGTTCAATATCTGAATTGTGCGCATCTCGTACCCCTTTGGCACGGTACATTTTTCCTTTCAATTGTTCCGTTTCAAACTCACTTAATCCCTCTTTTTGCAAGCCGTCAATCCAATCATTCACAGGGCGTAAACCGTCCGCTACCCATTCATCCACCTTGCCCACAGCTTGATTAAAACGTTTTTTGAAACCGTCATAATCTTTGGCTTTTAAATCGTCAAAGGCAGTGGGATCCGCTTGGGCTTTCCCTGTTCGGGCAAGATCTTCTACGGTTTGAGCTCGGGAGAAACGAGTACCATTATCTGATTTATCTGATTTTTGCTGATTATCCACTTGCAAAATTTGCAATAAGCGTTTATCATCAATTTCAGATAAAGGCGAATTGCTTTCGGAATTTGGAGTTGTTATCCCTAGAGTAGAAAGTAGTTCGCCTTTTTCGATCTCACTTAATTTGTGGTCGTAATAGCGTTCACCATTCTCACTATTTGCAATAGCAGCTCTCACCGTATAATCATCACCGCCAATATTTAAGCCTGCAACATAGTAATCATAGCTTTCAATATCAGGGCGTTTATTTGTATCTTCGTTCGGTAACGTATCTATATAAACAGCATTTTCAATAATTTGCGGAATAGCAGATACGCTTTGAAGATGATCAGGATTTTTATAGTCGTGATCTAAAACTTCTTTCACGGCTTTCAACCCTAACGAAATTTCTTGTCCTGTATCTTTATTCACGTAAGTTCCACGCAAAGATTTACCATAATTCAACGCATTGCGTTTGTATTCACGCAAATCTGTACTCGGCTCAATCTCTTTCCCCGAAATCCGAATCGATTTGCTTTGACGCAATTTGTCTAGGCTTTCGGCTTTTGGACGGCGTGAAAACAACACATTCCCACCGCTTTTTTCATCTAGCTCATTGGTCGCTTGTTTAATCACTTCATATCGATTATTACCATATTCATAAAGACGCAGTCCTGCCTTTTCCAAAATAGATCGTGCTTTTTTGCCTAAATCTTTTGGAATAACCGCTCCTACAAAATCACTAAACTGTGTTACATCTTTCGCTTTCGCCTCAAAATATTCCGTTGGCATGGCTTTTAGCAAATCAATTGCTTCCGTTATTAAACGGCGGTTTTGAATGGTATCTTCAATTCTTTTGTGATCAAATGCGTTGGCAACACCATTATCAACAACCATTTCCAGTAAATCTGGCATACCATAAGAGTCAATATCCATTTCCGTGGCAATTTCATCAAGCCGTTTCTCTACATCGGCTAACGCTTTGTCAAATTCAGATTTCGTTACAATACGATTTTTATTTTTTTGAATATCACTAATAGATTTAAATTGTGGTGTGAATTTAGCACGTACGTTAGGTAAACCATAGTTATTTTTCTCTCCACCTCGCACATTCTTTTTCAATTTCTTAACGACATTTTCAAGAGTGTGTGCTGTATAGCTTGTTTTACCTGTATTAGGGTTTTGATTAATAATCTTTTCATCTATATCGTACTCGTCAAATATCTCATCAATATATTGGGATAGGTCATCCTCTTTACCCTCCAATGCTTGGTTAATTTTATTACGTATATCCAATATTTTGATTTGTCCATCATTATAATAACTAGGCTCAATCTTTATACCCTTTTCAAGTAAGAATTGGTTTCTCACCGCCAAATTATTTAATAATGTTCTATGATTCAATGTGGATACATTGTAATTCAAGCCATAAGCAAGCGTGCCATCATCTAATGTCATTGAGGGTTCAAATCGTTTTAATAATGCACTTTTATCTTCTTTGTTTATTCTAGCTTCAACTCTTGGATAACGTGGACTATAAATATCTGAACCAAAAACTTTCGCTTTGTTTTCGCCTTTTGGATCGATATGATTACGATCACCAATTAAAGTCACTTCACCAAAACCACCTAAAGGGTTATTTTGTTTAGTTACCGCCAAAGAAGCATAAGGCAAACCACCCATTTTATCTGCATGAAGTATATTTTCTTCGCTTAAATTATGCGTCACCATTAAATCACGTTGGTAATTTTCTTTTTGGGGGGCTTTGCGAGAAAAACGAGTGCCATTATCAGATTTATTTTCAGATTGGTATTGACTTAAGTCGGTTTCGGTTTTAATATCATTGGCAGAAAGGTTCGCATTTGAACGTAGCTTAAGTGGCAATTGGAGCCAGTGTACGTTCGCTAAATGTGAGCCTTTTGTTTTATTCCAATAATAGATCGGATCATTGTCAATCATTTCCTGTAGCTTATCGTGTTCTTTTCCATAAGCACTTGCCACATCTAACAATTGAACTTCACCACTCTGATTTAAATGCAATGCAACTATAATTGGTTCATCTCTGTTTTTATCCGAATTAAACTCAGTTAATTCAGTCAAAACAACAAAACCATTAGGATTAGATGAATGTGCCGATGATTGCAACACTGCAACAGGATCATTGATTTGTTGTGGTAATTGTTTCAATACTTCAGGCTCAATAGCGTGTTTTCCACGCATTACTTTACTCAACACCTTACGTTTGATTTTCACTTCAACATCAGGCAACCCAATCATTTTTAACACATCAGGCGTTGTTCCCAATGAAATAGATGTTTTAACTTCATCACCATTAACAAAGGCATCCACCGCTTTTGCAAAGTCCGAATTTGGATCTTCGTTTAGACTATAACTAAAATCACTTAAATATCTGACATTTTGATTGCTCCGTTTTACATCTTCAGTGCTTTCAGGTGATTGATTTTGGCGTTCTTCCTTGCTCATATTTAAACGAGTTTGTGCGTTACGAGCTTCCACTTCTCCAGCTGAATTACGATAATTTCGTTCTGCTTGCATTTCTCGAAGTTGAGAAATTTCATCCCAAAGTTTATCCGCCTCTTTTGCTAACATTGGTTGGCGTAATTGTTCTTTGATTTCGCTGATTCTTTTATCAATAGATTCATTGCCTGTGTAGGTGTTATCTGGCAACATTTTAAGTTCTTCGTTAAGGTTAGAACCATTGGCAAAATTCTCTTCATTTTGAATAACGTGTTGAACTTCGTGGACTAAGTAGCTTTTCATTTGACCTGCGGTAGCGTCATTAGATAAAACAATTTTGTTCTCGTTAGGTGAAAACCAACCGCCAGCACGTTTATTGTCTAACGGTTTAATTTCCACTTTAAGATTGGCTAATTGTGGATACGCATTAAATAACGCTTCATCTTTCCAAACTTCGGACAAAGGAACTTCAAGCGTTTCGCCATTTTGACCATTCACTAACTGCTCAAAACGATAATCATCATAAGCTTCATAAGGTGTAATCAACGCTGAATCATCATTAATTTCAAACCGCCATTTCCCATCTTTGCCTTGGAACCAACCTGTTTTTTGACGAATGGTTTCAGGATCCACGCCTTGAGCTAATTCGTCTTTTGCTTGTTGCAATAATGAATGGTTGGCATTTCTGGCTCTTTCACCTGCGAAAGAATAACGCACTTCCCCATTACCATTTTCCGCTTGCGTATTACTTTCCGTTCCCCCTTGGCGAATCTCCGCCAACACATCAAACAGTTCTTGCGTAGTCATGGCTGTAGAATTTGGGTTACGTCCAATAATAGCGTTAACCACTTTTTGCAATACATTGGCAAATGGACGGAGGTATTGCCCCAAACTATTTTTCCATGATTGACCAATACGCACGTTATAACGGCTTTCTAATTCCGACCAATTACCGGTTTCAACAGCGGCGTTGATTTCTGCTACGGCCTCTTCCACAGCGACGGTAAATGGAATGTCACCATATTCTGCTCGTTCTTTTTGAATGGTGTTGGCAATTCTTTCTACCACTGGATGTTTACCCATTCGGGTGACAATGTCATTGAAACGGTTGCCTAATTTAACATTCACGCCACGGTGAGCTAATTCGTGCCACGCTACCCACGCCAACCGTTCTTCACGGCTCATTACGTTGTTAGCGGTGATATTGTCGCTGTAAATGTAGATTTTTTGCGTGGTTGGGTCATACCACCCCTCAACATTCCCCGCCAATAAACTTTCTGCGGTTTCCCCTTTGGGTGGTTGAACGGTGTTTCTGTCCACCACTTCGATATGACTTGCCGTATCGTTCCCTAAGATTTGTGATAGGGTTTGTTGGTCTTTGGTGGCTTGGGTGTTGACAGTTGGCTGAGAATTGGTTACATTGACATCGTTATCTGCACCCACTGCCCCGCCTTCTCGTAAGTGGCGGTGCGTATCGTTCAGTTGGCTATTGTTTGTTGGTCGCCAGTCAAAAGCGGTGTCTGAACCTTGTTCATTCAAACCACGCTCATTAGCGAACTGTCCCGAATCAGAAGCCACGAGTGAAGCTCCTTTATCAGCACGGGAGAGTGTAGGGCTGTTAATAGTAGGTTCAAGTGAGTCATTACCCAGCTTGTTCGCACCTTCACTCAAATATTTATTGCTATTATCAAATGCAGTTAATACCCAGCCGTTATTTCCTTTATTTTTAACCAAAGTTGCACGATAAACTTTTCCAGTTCTTGGTGAACGATAATCCAACTGTAATTTATTCTGTGGATTTGGGTTTACTGGAGTACCTTTCGCAATAGTTTCTACAATTTCATCAACGAGCATTGCTGATGTTTCAGCTTCAGACATTCCATTTTTGCGTTCTCTCGCTTCAAAAATATGAGCGATTCCACGTCCTTTAGGCTCGCCATTTTTATCTAAAGGTTTAGTAGTGCCGTCATCTCCCCATACAAAATCAATCCAACCCCATTCAGGGTGATACATCGCACGCTTCACATCCGCTTTATTCAAAATTGCTTGGGTCATACGTTCTTTGCCACGAGCAATATTGGCTTCTACGGATTTCATTGCAGAACGGCTTTCACGCACGTCTTGGGTATCGTTCATTTGTTCACTGAACGCATTATTTTGTTCACTGAACGAGTTCATTTGTTCACTGAACGCATTATTTTGTTCACTGAACGAGTTCATTTGTTCATTTTGCTGTTCAACGGACGGATTTTGTGCTTGCTCTACCGTTGGTTGTGCAATCTGTTGCCCCACTTCTGCCAAATATGCTTGGGCCAATTTGCCGTATTCATTATCTTCTGTGGCAATTTGTTCAATGACACCGTCTTGAATGTCGTAGATTAAATCTTGTTTAATGGCTTGTCGTTCGTCTTTGTCCGCAATTTGGCTTAACACGTTATCTAATGCTGTGTTATTTACATTAACTGCGGTGTTTTTTGGTTGCGTTTCTGCGGTGTTAGTTGTATCTGTTGGGGTTTGATGAACAATGTCATTGACAACTTGGTCTGATTGCATTTGGGCTTGTTCAGAACCGGTTTGCTCGCCACCAAAATTATGTGCCAATCTTTCTTGGGCATAGGCCACGCCACCACCTAAGCCACCACCTAATAAACCACCAAAGGCCGCACTGCCTAAATCGCTGGTTAAACGGTGTGAATTATCCACATCATGAATCGCTTTGTTGGTCGTGAGTTGTTGAAAGGTTTCATCCGCTGTTTCTGTGCCTAATTCACGAGCAAATCGTCCGCCTGCAGAATTTAATACACCACCTGTTTTACCTAGTTTCATAAAACCGCCTAGGCGTTCTAATGCTGCACTGCTTAAACCATTGGCTAGGACTTCACCGCCATGTTCTGTCCAACTGGTTGCTGTGGCAATGCGGGCTTGTTCAGGGGTTAAACCCTCGGCTATGTATTGCAGATAAACAGGGCTTTTATTCAGTTCTGCTTGTGACATGGCCATAATGTGGTCGTTGATGTCTTTGCGTGTTTCCCCGGCCCCTTGGATACCACCTAAAATCATTGGGGCAGCAGCGACTAAACTCATACCCGCTGTTTCAGGGGCAAGAGCAGCCGCTCCGACGCCAACAGCGACACTTGGCAAGACACTTTCGGCAATATCGCCAATCGTAGTTAATGGATTATCCACAAAGTTTTCCCAACTGGCTCCCCAACCACTTTCGCCCTTGGCTTTGGCTAATGCTATACGTCTTGCGTTTTCTTCTCGGTTAGCCCGATTTTCTTCGCTTTCAAAACTGGCAAGCCAATCTGTCGCCTCATCTCCCCATTGTCGAACCGATCCTTGCGGATCGATTAATCCGCCAACGGAACTGACTAATCTTGTGGCTGATTTTGGGATGACTAACGCTGCATCGCCTACATTTCCCCAAAAGCCTGCACTAGGTGGCAGAGTTGGCACCGGTGCGACTTGCTCTACTGGTGGTGCGTAAAGGGAGGCCAAGCCATAAGCAGTATCTGGCTGTGCCGTGAGAACATTGGGGTTGCCATATAAATCAATAAAAGCCTGTTGTGTGTTAGGTACTGGCGGATTATTTGGATCTTGGAAAAGGCGGATTAATTCTTCAGTGGTAAGTTGGCTCATAAAACGTCCTCAATTATTTTAAAAACAATGCTAATAAGTCAGGCAATAACCATAATAAAACGCCTAATATTGTGGCAATTCCAATACAGCAGAAGAGAAATTTAATGCCAAATGAAATGTCTTGACCTGCTTTGTCTGCACCTTGTTTACTCATATTTCCTCCTATTTTTATTTGATGTTTTGGGGTATAATTAATCATAATTTGTTTCCGTTAAATCTGACTTAATGGGAATAAAAAACCCAGAAAGTTTGCACCTTTCTGGGTTTGTTTTTGTTGAATTATGCGTTTAATAAGGGCGTAGTCCACGAGGACGAGAGTTTTTTACATCTTCAAGAAACGCATCTACTCTTTGTTTCAATATTTCATCACTATTTACTGGTATTCTTCCTCCATATGACGTAGGTATCATCTGCGGCGTAACTTGTTGCGGTTGTGGCACTTGTTGAGGTTGTACTTGTGGTGTTGGTATCGCTTGATTTACTTGCCCTTGTGGTACAGCATAAGGAACCGCTGGCTGTGGTGGTGTATAACCTGTAATAGCCGGATATGCCGAATTCAGTTGGCTAAAACCTATAATATGCGGATAGTCAGCAGGTTTTATTGTAGATTGAGGCATAAAATAACCATTAAAACGAGAGAAATAATCACCGATATATTGAACATCATTTGGATATAATGAATAAAGTGCTTTTGTGCCTTGCTCAAATCTTGTCGGGTCAAATTTCGTTATTTTATTCCCATTATCGTCATAACTTTCAACGAATGAATTTTTGTACAATTCCTGTAATGCGGTATTTAGTGTGTTTTGATGTGTTGCTTGTGCCTGTTGTTGCTGACCATACAATGCAGCTACCATTGCTGGGCTAAACTGTTTGGCAGTATTAGGATTAAGCAAATACGGATAATCAGGATTTTTACCTGCTAAAATAGCCTGTTGTTGCACTTTGGCTAATTGTTCTTGGTCATTAATGCCGTTTAATGCCACTTGGTTTTGTTTGGTGTTTAATCCGAATGTTGACAAGCTATTATCAATAGCCGCTTGCTGTGTGGCATCGCGGGTTTTGGTTTGCCATCCATATTGATTGATTAAATCCTGATTTTGGGCATTTAACGCATTAACTCGCCCTGTTTGCGTGGCGTAATTCTCCGCTAATTTCCGCATATTTTCATCGGCGACGGTGCGGTTGTTTTGTGCAGTGGTAAAGCTGTTGGCAATATCAAAGGCTTTTTTCCACGCGGCTTGGTCATAATCGGTGGGTTGGGCATACATTGCCATTGTTTTTCCAATATCGGCGATTGACATTATATTCTCCTATGGTTGGTTTAGGCTTGGTCATAAATACTTTTCACTAAATCCCCGATATAATCAGGGAGTCCCTGTTTCGTTTCCGGTGTCACGCCAAACGCTGCGGCTAATTGCTCTTGGTATTTTTGACGATTGCTTGGCGTAGGTTGTTCAGGTTCTTGTCCTAACGGTTCGAGTGTACCGTTGAGTTGATTGAAATAATTACTAAAGGGGTTGTTTGGTGTTTGGTTATTCGGTGGACTAAAGGCGGAATAGATGTTGTCTGCTAAAGGTTGAGAACGCTTTATGGGGGAATCATAAGGGTCATTATAGTCCATTGGTAGCGGAATATTCGGTGCTTGCCCTTCGCTTACGCCTAAAAACATTTCACGTTCTCGGTTTCGCCGATTGATTAAGCCTTGGTTGTCTTTTCCCCCTGCTTTTCGCCACGCCATAAACTGGTCTGCTGCACCACTCATATCACCTGCATTGAGTTTTTTTACAAGGGTTGAATTTTGAAATGCGGTCGGTCCAATATTGTAGGCAAGACTAACTAATGCGTCATACTGATTTTGGGTTAGTGGCACATTGATACTGTTTCTCACTGCATTTTCAAATTCTGGCAAACGAGATTTAAATAAATCTTCTGCTTGTTGATCCGTAATGGTCATTCCTTTACCCACGGGGATATTACCGACTTTACCAGTATGCCCGTAACCAATAGTCCATTTACCTGCATCATCTAAATAGGCTTTTGTTCGCAATCCTTCATAACCTTTTAAGGCATTGATACCTTGTTGGCTTAAATTCCATTGGTTTGTACTCATATTTTCTCCAATAAAAAACACCCACAACATAATGGTTATGGGTGTCTGTTTTGTTAATGATTAATCTTTTTGTGCGTAAGGTTGTTTCGGATATTCCTTAAACAATCGTTCAAACTCCGGTTTAAGTTTCTTGCAATCCGCTTTCGTTTTAACCGTGATTTTGTCTCGTTCTTTTTGACTGATGTTTTCCTGATCTAAGAGATAAGTCACGACATCATCACCATAATAGATGGTTGTCGCATTTTCCAAACCAAAACTGTCAGCAAGTAATGGATATTGCATTGCATAATATAAGGTAAATAAATATTCTTGATTTGGATCATTCCGCCAACGTTGTAATACGGCTTTCCGTTCTTTCGCTGAATTGACATACCACACATCAGGGAAAAAACAAGCCGTCATATTATTTCCTTTCACCACATAATCTTTGAGCTGTTTCTTGGTAATATCGCCTAGATTGGCTTGGCTAGAGAATGTAATCAATAGGCTTAAAAGTAAGATGAGTTTTTTCATCACCGCTATCTCCCCAATATCGCTCGATTAATCATATCCTGAACATCAAGATTGGCATTAATAGAAATCAATTCAATATTCGGATATTCATTTTGATATACTCTAAAAAGCTGATCTGCAAAAGCCTGCCCAATACTTGAAACGCCAGCAAAATCCAATATAACAATTTGGAAATGTTCAAAACGTGCAACTAACCGCTTAGCCTGTGAACGTGAAATTAAAAACTCACCCTCATGTTTGGCTAAATTAATCGGCACAATGGTTTTTGCAAATGAAAACTCATCAGGCATCGCAAATTCATCAAAAATTTCTTTACAAGTTTTCTCGGTCAAATGGCTAATTTCAAACATCACTTTAGTGCCATCAATGTTTTCAATATCGTGTTCATACATCACATCAATTTGATTACCATTATGAACAAAAGCCCAACCTTTAGAACTGATACAAAAGAAATCAAAAATCTTTGATGAAAAGAAAATGCCTTCACCTGTATGATTTTTGCTATCTGTGGTGAGTTTACCTTTCGATAATTCAAAAATAGACTGCCTAATATCCACTAAATCAAAGGCTTTTTGGATTTTTTCAAAAATCCCTAAGCCATTATCCGTTATTGAAACAAACGTTGAAATTGGCGTTGTGCGAATTTCTACGCTAATTTCCGTGCCTTCTGAATGATCTATGGCGTTATTGAACATTTCAGTAAATCCATATTGCAACGACTCTACCACATTGTTATTTAGCCCTTTAATTAACGGTTGCAACGTTTGACTGAAAACCAAATATTCATCAAGCGGTTTGACTGTATCAAAACAGAATGAATGAACTGACTCAACTAAATCATATCGAGTCGCACGTCCTCTGCCACTCATAGATAATAAATTATTATCTACCAAGCCCCTTAATTTTCGTGACGCATTTTGGCGTGCAATTCCAAGAAACTGAGCCAATTCTTCTGCGGTTTTTGTTGGATGTTGCTTTACGAATTGCAATATTTCCATAATCTCATTTGTCATAACATAACTCCTATATTTAGATTAATTGTAATCCTAAATAGGGATAATAACAACAAACAAATTACAAACTCGCTAAAATCGTCTCCACATAGTCATCAAAGGCTTTGTCTTCATTGGTTAAATCAATAAAGCGGTGAATAAAAGGCTTGGTGACAAACAGCGGATTATCCAATAACAACGCCATGACACAACCTTTAATCTGATTGTCTTCTCGAGCCGTGAATACTTTAATTTGGGTGTAAGGCGTTTGTCCTGCCCAGACTTGGAAAAAGTGTTGCCAATTTAACCGCAGTTGGGCGGTTTGATCAAAATGTTCTCCGATATAGGTAAACAGTTCGCTTAATAATTGCTGTGAACTGGCTATGTCTGTGATGTGTTCGGTTTGGTATTTCATTATTCTGCTCCCAATTCTGCCACACTTGTCGCAATATGATATTCCCACACTTCCCCTTGTCCGCTAATTTCGACATCAAAAAACAAGGTAGCGTAACCGGCTTTTAAGCGGTGTGGTCGGCTGTCTGAAACGGTTTTGTCAGCTAAAATGACTTGTTCTTGTACCATTTCATCTCGGTGACGTTTGTAGGCAAGGTGTTTCACGTGGGTTGGGTGATATTCTTGCACCAATTTATATGCCGTCATGGCGGTATAACCTGGTAAGGCATTTAATCGACCACGCCATGTAAAGGTTTTCCAATTATCCCCTGCGTTCCATTGGTAAATACCGTCGTTTGTGGCAAAGAATAAATTGTCTTGGTCACTACGGAAAAGTGCGGTGGGTTTTATCGACAAAGTGGTCAGTTGTTCAATTTGTACTTCGTCATGGATAGAATCTGGCACTTTAAAACGAATACCCATTTTATCGGTAAAACCAAAATAATAGCCGTCGTGTATCGTGCCAATCATTTGCCATGGAGCAAGGGCTTGCCATTGGTCTTGGGTAAATAATGCAGTAGTAATCACTTTCGCTTGACTACCTACCAACATAACTAAACCGTCTTTGCTCGCATAAAAGCACGCCCCATTATACAGACAAGCGGACTGATATGAGATAATCGGTAATGGTTCTTCCAGAATAGAAACCTGACGACAACCTTGTGACTGGCAAGGACTTTCCATTTCAATGACGGCTGGATATTCATCCGTTAAAATATAGCCTGTGCGTTCTCCACATAAAAAGCGAATCGGTTTGCCATTGAAATGTCCGTAGCGGTAACTTTCTGGGAACGCATGAGGCTTTAAAGGTTCACTTAACCATAATTCTGTTCCCACTAAACCGCCTAATTGACCGTTTCCACAATATTGTAGATCGGTCATGCAATTATGGGGCGGTTCATATTCTTCGGTTAAACATTCTTCACCGTAAACGGTATGGGCTTGATGAACGTAGCTTGTGGTGCCGAAATCCAGTTCATCCACAAACAAGAAATGGGCGTCATAATCCGCTTTGGCATCACCATAATCTAACGGCGTTACCGCACAATATAAGCGTACTTTTGCAATGGAATAAGTGGGAAAATCTGCACCAATACCGCTAATCACGACATTCTGGTCGTTGTGAACATAAATGGGTTCACTTGGTAAACTCGGGGCGGATTCAAAGCCAAATTCATCCACAAGGGTGTAAATGTATTGGCGTAATTCTTGGTTAAAATCATGGCTTAATGTACCTAAGAATTGGGCATGAGGTGCAGGAATCTCCACTGGAAACCCTAATCGATTCCAACGTTCCTCACAGGCCTTGTCTTTGTGTTGAATTACAGGATAATCTTTTATGCCACTGGCGACAATATAGCAACAATCGGTATCAATGCGTGAAAAACTTGCTTGGCAATTTGAGCTTGTGAGGTAACAGCATTTATCCACGAAGATAGATTGCCCTGTTTTGTCGCTGACTTTTTTATCAGTTCGCCATGGTCGTAATGTGCCACGGCTTAGATCTACATCTTCTGCCACTTGTGCCATGGCTTGATGTAGATTATTTGGGCGTTGTTTTGGGGTAATACCACCGAATTGGGTGAGTTTTAGGGTTGGCATGGGAGATCCTTTTGGGTATGAAAAAACCGCTTATATTTTTCAATACAAGCGGTTCTCTAACGTATTCTCACTACTTGCATTTCTAGCCTTAATTTGCGTATTCTTTGCCATATTTTCTCAAATTCCGATTAAAACCACCGACAACTTCATTGCAACTTTTACAAAGATTTCTTCGATCACGAGCAAAACCTTGTGAAACATTCGGATAAGCTCGAGGTTTTCTCATTGTACTGGAAACAACACCTAAATTAGTTAAACGTTTTAATAATGCAAACATAACCCCTCCTTATACATCGTTACATATTAGAGACAAACCATTATTTTGTCAAATATCCGACAAAATAATCGCATATATTGTACGTTATTTAATGTAGTGATACACTGGAAAACACCGTTTTAAATAAAAGTATTATCAAGGAGAAATTATGAATAACGAAATCGTAAATATTGTAAGTAATCAGCCTAAAAACACATCACTATGGGCTTACTTCGTTCGTTCAATGACTAAAAATTATGCCAATTTTAAAGGAAGATCCCGACGTAAAGAATTTTGGGGAACAACTTTATTTGCCAGCATATTTTTCTGGCTCCTTGTCGGTATTAGTCTGTATGTTTCTTATTCGTTACGTAACATAACGATTTACATGGTCACTTTTTGTATTTGGACTCTGGCAACAATAATACCTAGCTTATCTCTTCAGGTGCGTCGGTTGCATGACATGAACTTATCTGGCTGGTGGTTAATTTTAGTCTATGTTGTCTTTTTTTTCATTGCCATGGCAGAGCAAGTATTTCTTCAATTTTCAATATTAAGCGTCATAGCTTGGATTATATTTTTTAGTATAAATGGAACTAAGGGAGAAAATCGGTTTGGTGCAGATCCTAAAGCCCCATAACTATGGGGCTGTATAGAAATCTTATTTATACACGGACCTATCCAACTCAAAGTGCGGTCCATCTTTAAAGGATTTCCAATCACCACCCCATACAATTTGAACCTTTAAATCTTTGGCTGCTTGTTTCATGGCTTTAGCAATTTGAGCAAACTTGCTCCAGTCGTTCCAATCCACAGGATATGGCACCAAATCCACCGCATGACCAGTCAAATGTCGGCCGTTTAGTGTTTTGCTGGTGCCTTTGGCAACCATTTCCTTTTGTTCTTCAAAGGTGCGTAAGCCACAAATTACCATAAAATCCTGTTCTGTCAGGGTTAAGGCTCGGCGTACTACTCGTACTAAATCTTCGTGAACGCCTTTTAGATTATTTTCACTGCGTTTGCTAAATCTAAACTTGCTCATTGTCACCACCTTTGGCTTTTAGGGAATAACGCATGGCCATTTCTCGCACTTTATCAATCCCTAGCAACGCCACGATTGAGCCGAAAGCAACGGATAATTTAGACGGCATGTCTAAGTAAATAAACACACTTTCACTGGCAATCGCTATTAATCCGCACAGAATACTTTCAATCACAACACGAATTTTTTTACGTTCTTTGCCAATATAACAAATGCGAAAAATGGCAATAAAAAACGCCATGGTAAAACTGTAAATGGCGTTTAAGTTATTTTGTAGGTAGGCAATTATCATTGCCCATAAGGTTGCATCTTTAGTTGGCATTTTCATACTCCACCCCATTGGGTTTGATATTGGAACAGCCACAATCTTCACATGTTGTTGCAAGTTCGACGATTTCACGCTCAATCACTCGTTCGGTTGGGCGTGGCACATGGATTTGACTAGCGAGTCCGTCTTGATTATCTGACTGACAACATTGGCACTTTTTGTATTTTTCAATCACTTTACAATAATCTGACATGCTAAATTCTCCCCCTGTAAGCAAGGCTTGACGGTGTTTCCGTTTCAAAACGCTCCATAACATCAATCTTGGCCTTGGCTATGCCTTGTTTAAACCGTTGTTCATATAACACGGCCAATTGTGCATCAGCAAAGTCATATTGTCGCATATACAATAAATTGCTTAACGCCCCATTCACGACAACATCATGGTAGCGGTCGAATAACAATTTATCCACTTCGCATGCGGTTTGGCTAGGTGTTGCAAAATATCGCACCCATAATTGATTTTCACCGTCCGTTTTCGGGGTGTTTTTCAATATAATTTTGTCATTGGGTTCAAACACAAAGCGGTCATCACAACGCATAGCAGGTAAATGGCATTTATCCAAACAATGTTGTTTTTCAGCGCACTTTCCGAATGTGACCGATTGAACATAATGCACTTGTTCGTTATCGCCTTGTTCAAAGTAATAATCTCGCACGCCAGCTTGAACATCTAAATGCAATTCACGTTTTAACAATCGGCTGTCCTGAGCCAAAGTTTGAGCAGATTGACGCAGATATTCCAACGCCACATCATCGGGAATGCCTTTGGCAATCAGGGTCACTCGGGGCAAAAACTCGGTGAGTGAAATAAATTCCACATCTCGTCCGTCGTTATCGCATACCCACACATTAGCCGGTTGATTGCCACATTTTGGCTTTAAACAAGGGTTACAGCTAAAGCTAATGGGTTTGGCTGGGCTTTCGCATTGACAACTCATTTTTTACCCCCTGTTTTATTGCTCGTTTGTGCCGTGGCTTGATGTGTAAAGGCGGCTCGAATTTGCTCATGTAACAACGTACGGTCTAAGAACTGCTTGTAGTATTGAGCGGATTTTTGCTGTGAGGTCGCACTCTCGGTTTCTGCACCGAATAAGCGATACAACACATAATCCACCAAGTTCGCATAGTTTTCAGTCACGCTTTCATCTAGCTCTTCACCGAGTTTAACTTTGTCCGGTTTCACCGCACAGGTCATTCGGGCATAGACATTGTCATTGGGACTGACTGGCGGTTTGACCGTGAATTGATTATCGGTGCCGTTGACTTTACTGTAACTGCGTGTGTCAGTTTCACGGCTCGCACAATTACGTTTACCAAAAGCGGTTTGAGCGGTGTCATCGACTTCTTTAAGCTCTGCAATAAAATTACCGTGTGCGTCGGTAATGGCATCTACTGAATACAGCAAATCGCAACAACAAGGCTGTTGCAAATCGCTGTCGTCTAGCTTGGCTACCACCGTTTTGATAAACTTATTGGGATTGAGCTTAAACATTTCGCTTAATCCCTCATTGAGATAATCCACAATCAGTGGATCTTCAATGCGATCAGCGTCAATGTCGTTATAATCAAACCGGACACGCAGAATAAAATCTGCCATGTTCATTAGCTGATTTCCTGTTCGTTATCGTTAGGTTTGCCTTTGGCTTTGCTTGTTTTAGCAGAAACTCGTTCTCTGTGGATAATTTCTTTCTTTTCATTTTTGGAAAGTAAATCTGCAGTAAGTTCATTTTGTACGTCAAATTTCATGCCGTTAATCGCAGAAACAAAGGTTTGTTTTTGCGGTGCCGTTTGCATTGTTTGTGTCATTGTGCTGTCCTTAAAAAAGAAAAGCCCCAGTTAAACTGGGGCGTTGGGTTACATCATATAGCCGTCTTGTTCAAAACGACGAGCAATTAACATGACCATTTCATTTAATTTACTCACGTCTTTTGGTAAGGCTTTGATTTCAAGTTCAATGACGTCCACTTTCGGGTTGTAGCCATTGTCAGGATGAATCGTCCACTGAGTACGTTCTTCCACTTGTGCGGTTTCTGCCGTATCAAAGGCATCACCTTGAGTAACAGTTTCAATACCGCCCATTTCCGCATAGGTGGCTTTGGTGATTTTACCGCTTAAATCGGTATCGTTCACCGTGGTTAAATCAAATTGAAAACCTGCCACTGGCTCACGGAAGTCAAAGAAAATGGCTTTGATGTTGGCGTGGTTCGGATTTAAGAACACACGCAATTTATCGCCCACTTCTAAATCTTCTACCGCTTTACCGTAACGTTGGAACAACAAGCGTAAAAGCTGTTTCCATTCTACCTTGTCACGGTAGCCATAAGCACCGTCCACACGGTTATCTGGCTGTACAACAACAGGTAACATATTTTCATCTAATGCACCGCACTCACGGCAAGGCTTGCCAAATTCAACAGCATAACCACCACGAAATAAATTGTAAATTGCCATAATTAAGCCTCCACTACGACGGCCGCAACCGCAATTGATTTATTACTTAAGGCTGCCACATCAAAACGGTAGTTACCCACAAGGTAAATATCGTTTAATACGGTTTGCCATTCGAGGTAGTCTAAACGACTTGGTGCCGCAATGTTTTCTGGATCCACCATTAACACATATTCCACCGTTTTACCGTCCGCACGGCGATAACGTGGCATATGTAAGGATGAGTAAATTTCCATGCCTAACATTGGGTGTACCATGCCAGTCACAATTGGGTTATCTGGTAAGCAACAACCTGCACCAAGATTGGACTGTTCCGCACGAATACGAGAATAAAACGCTGGGCTTGCCACGATTTTTAACGCATTACCGCCACAAGTGACACCGCCCTCTTGTAAGGCTTGCTCCATGTTTTGCAACACGTCCATGGCACGTACGCCACTGGATTTGCCTACCACAATAGGATTTTCAGTATCGCCTAAATTGATGTTACCGCTTAACGCACCTGCTTTGATGCCACGTAATAATGGGTGAGCAGAAGCGGCTAACACGGTAAAACCGTAACGCTCAGTCAAATCACGTAAGGCACGACCGACAGCGGTTTCATAGCCGTCTTGGAACATTTCCCAACGGTGACACATTAATGTCGCCTCTTCACGAGAGAATTTTTTCTTCATTGGCACAGAGTGACATAAACGAATTTCACCACTGCGGAATGGGTTGTCAGGCTCCCAAGTTTCGCCGTTCCATGCACCATTAGTGAAATCACCAACTTCAATGTTATCCATAATGGTGTAATGGGCCACTGGTGCACAGTTTAAACCGAGTTCTACAATGTTGTGTTTTGGGTTAACAATTCGGGATAATGCAGAACAGTTGTGCATTTCAGAAATGACAATCTGCGTCGCATAATCGGGAATATATAGCCCTTCGGTTGCACCGCCAAGGTCGGCGGCTCGCATATTTTTAGCCATAAAAAGTCCTTCTATTTCTTAAATTGAGCCAAGAATTTTTTCAGCTCGGCGGTTTTCCCTTGTCGGGCCAACATTTCCGCTTGTGCTTCGTCTTTCTCGGTCATTTCTTTGGGAGAATTTGCCTTTACCTTAACCGTCGCACTTTTCTGTGGTGCCACGGTCACAGGCATTGGCTCTTTTGTTTGTGATTGTTGATACTCATCTAACAGGTTACGAATAACAGGAATTAAGCGAACATCTTTTTGTTTGCCTGCTTGAGTAATCAAATCCAAACCTGTCGCCCCAGTCCAATCGGTTTTACTGCGTGCAAATTCCATAAAGTTTGAATCGCCAAGTAATCCTTGCACTTCAGGAATTTCACGCTGAATTTCCGCATACCAAATCCGATCACGTTCTGACATCGTCGGTTGGGCTGTTTCTGACGGTGCGATTGTGTTCGGCTGAGCTACGGTTTCCGTTTTTTGGGGAACAGGTGACGATTGCCGTTGAGCTTGTTGTTGAGATTGTTGTGCTTTGAGCTTGAAATACAGATCAGGATTCACAATTTTCAATTCTGCCAAATCGACATCAGATAAGCCGACTGGGTCTGGTTGAGTTGGCGTTGAAGTGGTTGGCTGATGTTGTTTTTCTTCTAACTCACGCAAGCGTTTTTCCGCTCGTTCTCTGGCCTCAGATTCTTCAATTAATCGGGCATTGAGCTGTTGGCGTTCTGCTTGTTCCTTTTTTAATCTCCCTTTCCATGCGTTGACATCATTATCGTCCTTAGAATGGGGCGTAGTCTGTTCTGGTGATTCAGACTGCGGTTCTTTTTCAGACGGTTTTTCATCAGGTGTCTCTGGCTTTTCAGGGGGGGGTTCAGGTTGTTCGGTTTCTGCTACTGTTTCCTGTTGTACTTTCGGTTCTTCCTTTTCTGCTTGTTTTTCACGAGCTTTGATAAGTTCGTCACGTAAATAATGGGGAATGTAAGCACCGAAAGTTTGAGTATCTTGTTGTTCCATGGTCTTTCCTTAAAAGAGTGGATAAAAAAGTGCGGTCAAAAAATAAAATGTTTTTTAACCGCACTCTTGTTGAGCGTTAAACCTTACACAAGCGGTAAGATTTTCGTTGTCGTTTCAGGTTTATCAGGACGGAAAATTAAGCCTGTCAGCTCGGCGACGGTGTGAGCAGAATGTTGATATTCTTTTCGCATAGCGTCATCCAGCTCCATTCGGGCTTTCGTGTTGAGATAAAGCCATTGGGCATACAGAAAATTTTCCAGTTCCTGCTTAATTTGTTCATTGTGGGACAAGCTAAAACGCAGTTCGGTCAACTCGTCACTGGGCTGATTAGGCGAACACATTCGCACCCACAATGGGGAATCCGTGGCTTTCATTTAGCGACCACAACTTTTGCAGCCACCTTTACCACCACGGCTCGCAGACGGCATTACGCCACCATTGATTTCTTTGGCGACTTTGGCCGTGGAATCAGTAAAGCGTACACCACCGTTTCCCTCGTTGGGTTTCACAACGTTTTCACGTCCTTTCATTGGGGTAAAACTCATTTGATTTCTCCTATGTTTTAATGAAAAAAACGACCGCACTTTTTAAAGGTCGCAGTCGCAGAGTCGGTTTTTCGGGATGATTGGATCGTCGTAATGATCTATAATCACCGAGTTTGTGCCGTGATATTCAAAGTAGTAAGTGCCTGCGTCATCAATATGAATGGCTGGTTCATCAGCAGTTAACACCACCGCTTGCTTACACTTTTTATACGGCATATTTTCTACATTCGCCAACGCACTTGGTTCAATCACGCAAGGGCAACAATCATCGGATAACGTCCAGTGACGATTCCCTAAAGATTGTACTCTTGCAATATGCACCGTCACCGTTTCCGCTCCTGTTAATCCCCATGCAATCACCCGTAGCGGATAGCGTTTCACTTCCACGTTGGTTGATGTGGGGAACAGTTCGTTTAGGTTGAAGTGCGGTTGATTGGGTTGGGTTTGTTGGCGAATGAGAGTTGTGTGGGTTTGGATTGGCATGGTTTTTACCAGTTAAATACAATATTTGAGCTAGTTTGGTTATGGGTCATTCCTTTTAACTCGGTTAATGTACTTGTTTTCGCCCAAGTCATCGTTGGTGAGTTCTTATTTGCCGACTCTGACGCAACAACATAACTCACGTTAATTGTGCTAATGAATTGCGAACCAGCGAAAATTGGCTTCGTACCACGAGCAATAAAATAACGCAAAGATGCCTCAATAGAACCGCTTACACCTGTTGTTAAAAAGAAATGGCGATCCGCTGTATTCTCAATCTCACAACCTTGTGTAATAACCTTACCGTAACCCTTAAACACGGAAGAGAACCAAGATCCATCATAACCATCATTGTCATAGGCTTGTTTAAACACTATACCAATAGCATTTAATGTAACACCTTGTGCGAGAGAAATTCCTTGGTTGAATTTCTTTGTTTTGTCATTAGGTAAATAACAGTTAATCGTTCTTAGTATTAAACGTGGTTTATAGGGTTGATACTCTTTACTTGCAGACAATGGTTCAACGGTCTGGTTTCCAGTTGTTGAAGTATCTTTCCACACCTTATTCATTGAAGTCCAATAATCGCCATAAGGATTAATACTACAAGAACCATTTAAAGTAATATCATAATTCATATTATTTACATCAAAGTAATGATCTTGATTTTCTTTAATATAAATAACAGAACCTACTGTACCTAATTCAACACGACTAATCGCCACGTTTAAATGCTTTAACGGTGTATTTACAGTACCATCATTACTATCTGAACCATTGATATAATCCACATATTGCGTTTTATATTTACTTGGTTCAGAGCCTAAATACAAAGCCCCATTTTTTAGTTTTAACTGATTGCTTTCAAGTGCTGAAATCCGTAGTTCTAATTCACCTAAATCATTTACGGTAATACCACTATCTTTAGCAATATTTACATCATAAGTTTTAGTGTCTTTATTAAACGGAATCGTTTTTCCCATATTACTCGGTGCGACTGTATCTGTCATAATGTCTCCTTATTTTTTCACCGCAAAGAACTGATGAACTGTTCCGCTTGCGTCCATAATTTCGTCGGTTTTCACGATTAACTTGCCATTAACCACATCTAAACCATCGCCCAATAAACCGTTAGCTTTCAATGCCTCTAAAAAGCTTTTATTAGCCACGGCTTTAGTTGTCGCATTGCTGTCTAATGCTACATAGCCGTTAGTATCTATCGTCAAGCCGTTACCAGTCTTGATTTCTAGCGGACTTGCTTTTGTGCCATTGCCAGTTAAACCGCTATTCGGTTTTACTGCCACCGCCACATCACCAGCAATGGCTTGCTTGATTTTTGCAATTGTAATCACACCGCCTTTGCCCTTATCTGGACAATCAGGTGATGTGGTTACACCCACTGCATTTTCCGCACAATCCAGCAATGCCTTTTCAGCTTTCATTGCTGCATTGGCTTGTTCTTCTTGAGCGTTTTCAAACTGACTACAAGTTACAAATGCCATAATTTTCTCCTATAAAAAACGGACGATTGCTCGTCCGTTCGTTAATTATTGAATGATGATTCGTACATTATCACGATACACTTCATCGGTTTTTGATGCCGTTGCTTGTACTTCAACGTGATAACCTTTGCTCGTTTTGCTAATAGCAACATTACCTTGTAATTCAGGTAACGCACTACGATTTGGTGTAATCAAATCAAACGAATATGCTTGACCTTGTACTAATTTCACTTCAAGCAACGATGTGTAGCTAATATCGTGATCTTCATCCTTACGATAAGGAAATGGAATATTTGGATTATCTTCAACATAGCGATAATCACTTATCTGATCGCCAATAATTTGTTCATCAAGCAGTGCTGCACTTTCCATACTAGAATAAGCTGGAACATTATTCGCAAATGCACCGTATTTATACGAATACAATGAGCTGTCTAATCCTGATACTTCAATGCGATTTTGCGTAACATTCAGAGCAACATCATATTGACTTGCACTAATATGAAACGCTTGCCACATACAATCTGCACTATTTGGACGAGCATAAATAACCGCATAGGTATAAGGATAATCATCTGCAAACGTTAAAATGCCCGTGTTCACATCAAAACTGTAGAATTTCGCACCAAGTTCTTGATACTCATTAGGTTCTTCTTTTTCCAAAATATGGTAATTAAATTCTGAAGTTTCCTTAATAAAGAAAGTAGGGATATTTCCACTACCACTACGTACGAGAACTGTACTTGCCCCATCAAATTTAATTTGAACACCTTTAAGGCTTTCTTTCGCTAATACATTGCCGCTGACTTTACGAGTTCTAGGCGAACTTCCAGATGCCTGTGCAGACTGTTTTAATGGTTGAGTTTCATAACCTACTACATACGCAGGAATCAATGGACAACTTTCCGTAAACACATTATTTTTAGCCGCACTTTCTGCAACTGCAGCAAGGTTAATGCTTGCTGTGTTGTTGGATTTCACCATATCGCCAGCAACAGAAACGGTAGCAGAAACATATTGATTATCGGTGATGGTAATCGTAAAGGTGATAGTTTTAGTTGCATACGCATCAAGCGTTGCGACCGTAAAAGTCAAATCGCTTTGCGTTACACCATCTGGCAAACGTAAATTTGATAATTCACCGTTAGTATAAAGTACCGCTACTGCATTGCTTAATGACGTATTACTTGCATTAGTGATCTTCAAGGTTACATCATACTTCGTACCGCTTGTGGTTACAGTCGCCGAGCTGGCAGATAAAGACACGCCAACATCCGTTAAAATGTTTTCATTTTGTGGGAATTGGTAAACCTTACCTTTCGGATCGAATGCAATCACTTTTGAACCTGTTTCAAAGGCTTTTTCAGGAATAGTCGATAAATCAAAATCAGTTGAACCACCTGCTGATTTAGCAAATAAACCATCGTCTTTAATTTCGATGATGTTGCCATCTTGTTTTGAAACGACCACATTGACCTTATCGTTATCAATTTTTAACGCTTTGCCAATGTCCAGTTCCGTTACGGTTTTAATCTTTGCCATATTGCACTACTCCGTTTTAAGTAAGTAGCCAATGGTTTTTCCGCCTAATGATTGTAATTCTTCACCTTTAATCGCCGTAATCACATCATCAGCCGACACCGATAAGCCAGTATCGCCTTGTTTGAGTAAGTTTTCACCTTGAGCGACTTGGATAAGGTTAGCTAAATCTAAGGTTTTCGATTCGCCATTTTCCATTTCAAAGGTCACGGTTGTACCAGCAAGTGTTGCATTTTTTAAATGAATATCCACAGGGACATCAAACACCGCTTTTAATGCACCATCTTCACCAATTATGACGGTTTTACCGTCCACTTTGGCTTGAACTTTAGCATCTGCAATTTCAAGACCTTTACCAATATCTAACTCTGTAACCACTTTTGTTGTAGCCATAATAATCTCCTATTTAAACATTAAAATAACCAGGGATATTCACCGTATATCGCTGCCCAGTGGTCAATCCACTGGCATAGATTTTGCGTGAATCTTTATCAATCCAAACATTCCCACCGTCAAAGGTTTGCACTTCTAGCGTAGCACTTGGGGTTGGAGCGTTTGTGGGTAACGTAGCAATATTAACATTGCCACTGACGGTAACAGGTCTAAAATCCAAATGGATATAACCGTAGTTACCTTGTACATACAATTTGCGATAAATCTCATTCGAGCTGTTGGCATTTGCCTTACCCGAAACAAATAAACAAAGATATTCTGTGGGCGTTGGCAATTTCGGATAAATCCGCACCTGCTTATTCTCCACATAGAAATCGTCTGTATTGAGATCGCTTTGCGTTAATACCGTTTTCGCCATTGCATTACTCCGATGTAACAAGAGTAATTTCCTTATCGCCTAAACTGCTATTCGCGATGACGGAAAAATCAGGGCAATCAATGCCTTTTTTCAAACCGTAATACACCGTTTCGCCGTTTAAGCGTGGGACTGGATCAAGGTATTTTGCCAACACATCGCATTCTGTTGGTTGTTCGCTTAACTGCTTTTCAAGCTCCGCAATTTTCGCATTCGCTTGTTCCAAATCTGATTTAGCTGTAGCCAACATTGCAACCGCAGTTTCAAGTGCGGTGGAAACTTCTGCTAATTTCGCTTGGGTATCAGTAAGCTCAGCCTGTTGTGCGGTCAAATCTTCATTTGCTTTTGCAAGTGCTTGTTCGCACGCTGAACAGTCTGACGTTTGCTGACAGCTCAGTTCTTTTAGCTTTTCAACATATAAAGGTTTAATTGCCATAATTAGCACTCCGTAATTTGTGGGGCGGTTGCCGAATTGTTTACTGCATAGCCGATAATGCCATTTTCACATTCTGCAATCGGCACAGTATGCCCATCACCTGCTTGTGGATACGCATAACCGACAATGCCGTTACAATCGCTAATCGCTACCGTTGCGTCAGGGTCTCGGGTTTCGTTCGGGTGGAAGAGATAACCAATTTGTTTATCGCCACAATGCCCATCGTCCACATCAAATACAATTGGCACACTCGCGTAATAACCGCAACGTTTTTCTGTGCGAGTCCAGCGTACATTGCCGCAGTTGCTGATTTCTTCCTGTTCAACAAAATGCTGATTGCAACGTTCTGCCCCTGTAGTTTCCCACGTCTTATCTAAGCAAAAACCGCACGGCTCAATGCCGACTTCTACATTGCTAAATTCACCGTCTTTTACCGCTTCCACTTCCACCACTAAATCCGTTGGGTTTCCATTCACTACAGGGATGTAATTGCCAGCATAAGGAATAATAATGGTGTTGCGTTCAGGGGTAAGACTTGGTGCGCAAGTACCGATTTGGTATTCAATCGCTGATGATAATTCGCTTTTGCTTGGACTAATCAACGCACAGCCATTACGTTCAAAGCGTGGTTGCGAACTGCAATAATGCACGCGTTGAAAGGTGATAGTCTCTTCATTGGTTAAGCCATAAGCGGTAACGCGTACCGCATCGCGAACTGAAAAGCCTTGAATATCGACAATATCAGGGGAAATTACGGTTAGCACATTTGGATTACAACTCATCATTTGCCCCCATATAAATTATCAAATAGGACTGCCACTAAATCGTGAAACTTGCGGTAGTCCTGCCCTTTGCGTGGTGTAAAGGCAATTGGTTGTTGCCACCACAATACTTTAAATCCACTTGCGTAACCGCCGTCTGTAAACGTCAGTACTTTAGTGGATTCGTTAAATTTCACATCACAGGTATTTGCTTGAACACGTTGCACTATGCCGTAGCCGTAGCGGTCGTGCCAAACCTGATCGCCTTGATGTACTTGGTCTAAATCAATTTTCATTGCATTGCCCTTAAACTCCGTCCATCTAACTCACCAGATTGAGCGCCCATACTCATCTGAGCTGCATTTGGATTGGCTTGCACGCCGTTACTTGGCATATAGCGGTCAGTATCAATCCCTGCGGATTTAAAATAATCTCGTACCATATCAGCCATCATTTGCTGCGGTACAAGCCCTTGTTGCGCAAGCTGACTTGCTTGTGGCACAAGCCCTGCAAGCGCTTTCGCTTTTTCCAATTCAGCTTTTAAGCCCAAAAGCCCTGTTGGAATAATTTCTGCGTCCGCTTTCACACTCTCATCATTGCCTAATAAATTATGGGCGTATATCAAGGTAATCGCTGGACGCACAAAATATTCATCAATATTAAAGGCGCAATCTTCAAGCCCTAACACCGCGTTATCGGTCATCATCGCTAATCCACCCAGTGTTTGCCCTGCGCCTTGCAATCCTGCATTGCCGTTTAAGAATGACGGTAAACCACATTCATCATCAGCTAAGCGGATTTCATTTGTCATAAAGTTAAACAACTGCGGAAAGGTCATCGGTACGCTATGTTGCGTAATACCGCGTCCGTTGCTTTCACGCGTTGGATTAGAATTGACGCGCGAAAACGGTTCAAAGGTAATTTGACTTGGGTCGGCGAAATTATCGACATTGATTTCAAGCATCGGGCCTGCGGCATACATTGCGTTAAGCAACATTGAATATTGCGTGCGGTTAATGGATTGTTGGCGGTCGTAAATCATCATTCCGACTGAAATACCGTACGCTTCGCCTGCAATGCGTTTGTAACTCGCGCTGAAATAAGTGCGTTCGCCTTTCGGGTGCGCGACAATTTGGCAACGAATAACACGGTTATCGCATACTTCAATATCTACATTAAAAAAGTCACGACATTCGCTGTCCTTGAGTTTCACCCCATAATCGATCAGCTCTTCGCCTTGAATCATCATCTGACAGCGTAATGTATGGATTTCATCATCGACTAACAGATAATCCAACACGCCTTTGTCATCCGCATCTAAGCCTAGCCAGTGCGTATCGCCATTATCAATCACCTCTTTTAACACATCATCATCGTAACCTAATTCTTCTTTGCCGATGAAAGATGACAACTGAGCCTTGGTGCGTTTAGTTAGCTCAATAAAAAAGGATCCGTCCTGAGCATTGGTGCTGTCAGGTGCGAAGAATGCGTTAACTGGATTAATTCGCCGAAATGTCGGACGAATCACTGTTACTTTCTCAAATTTGTTTTTGTTCCACTGGTAATCTACCACCGCCTCATTTTCATAGCCCACCACCATCACAGGATATAAGGCAATATCAAACAAGGTTTCGCTAAGCGTTTGAGCAAAATGGCTTTCCACCAACTGGTCTTTAATCAGTTTCACCATTTTTGCCGTAGCATCAGTCGCAATTTGCAATTCTTCCTGACGTAATAATTCTTTCGCTTGTTTACTTTGTTCTTCAATAAACCTTGCCACCTCAGGTAATAAAAAACCGTCTTCACCCATAATGGCCTCCGACGGTATGCCTGATTCAATCAGCTTTCTTAATAATTGCCCTTTCACTTTTTCCAAGCCTTGCTCTCGTTTGTTTTCGGGCAATTCCACAATCGGTGTAGGCGAAATATTAAACGGTGGATTGGCAGGGTTAGCGTATTTCGACCGCATATAACTGCCTACTGCATTAGTCTTAATCTGAACCAAGCCAAAGTAAGAACGCATATTCGGACGACTTGCTAATTCCTCAGGGTCGTGGATTTTATGGTACGCATCCTCTAGTCGTCTTATCCAATCTTCCACAGTCTTACCTTGTACCAACAAAGAAGAACGGTAGCTTTTTGCCTGTCGGAAACATTCCATCACCTTTTCAGCCAGTGAATCATGAACGTCTTCTAATTCTTCTTCGTTATCTGGCAGGTCAATTTGTTCTTTGTTTGTTGCCATTGGAAATCCTTAAATAAAAAATGCAATTAAACCTTAGCCCCAATCATACTGCCCCCATAAGTCGGAGCTTTACGTAATCCCTCGTATTCTTCGGATTGCTCCGACTTCGGCATCACATAATTTAATGCAAAAGTAAATGACAAGGCATCCGCCAAATCAGGCGAATGAGCCATTTCTTTTTTACTCTGCATTTTCAGCCGTCTGGAACTGTCGTATTCTGCTGACAACATCAGCAAATCACTTTCGAAAATATCGTTATCAGGAATGTCAGCACCATTTTCGAGCCACTGATTCATTCTGTCCCACATTTCCGCACGCTTATTAAAATACGCATCAGGTTCATCCGCTTTACGGCTTGCCTTAACATCCATTACACGGTCAGTATAACCGAGTTCAACCAAGCGAGAATGTACGCCCAAACCTAATCCCACGGCATCTACAAACATCATATCGACTTTGTACTCGTGGATCACATCAACACAACGTCCTACAATCGCCATTAAATCGGGTTGTTTGAACCGGCACGCTTTTAACACCTTGCGTCCTTGACGTCGCACCATTTAGCTCATTCATCACATCAAAAATACAAATAATGCCTTATCAAACAAGAAATTTGACTGTTTAGGGATAAGGGATAAAAAAGTGCGGTGAAAAAATTTTATGCTTTTTTTCACCGCACTCTTTGTATAACAGAATAATTAAGAACGTTTCACACCTAATACAATATGTGATGCTTTAATTAGTGCTCTTACCGGAGAACCTGAGACTAGACCAAGGTTTTTCACACTGGTTTCGGTGATAATAGCCGTCAGCTCTACTCCACCAGTGGTTTTTACCGTCACTTCCGCATTCACTGCGCCATCGGTAACTTGTTGCACCACTGCATCAAATTGGTTGCGTGAAGATAAGATCAAATCGTTGTCAGTGGATAACATCACTGAAGGGGCTTTGAAAATCGCCACCACATCAGAGCCAACTTGTAAACCAAGATGCTGAGTACTTTCCGAGGTAATTGACGCCACTAATTTTTCGCCACTGGCTAAAGCCAATTCGATCACATCCGTGGTGACGCCTGTTTTAATTGCTTGAACGGTTGCTTGAAGTTGGTTTCTTGCACTAATTGCCATAATTTTCCTTGTTAAATTAAAATAATAAATCACAAATTTCATTATAACGGAAAAATTTCACTTGAACATTATATAAAAAAATATATAATGAAGTGAAAGATAACAACTTAGGTAGTAATATTTTGCGAGTTTCGTCCCACGTTGCTCGCTTTTTTTTCTGCGGTTTAGCATTCGTGAACCATATTCGCTTTAACGCTCAATCGCAAAACCTGAAAATGCTCGCTCGCCCTCATAAACCTGAGTTAGCACACGACTAACCTCAGAAGAGGGTGAACCTTGATGGAGCCATTGCGCCATATCTTCAATCTGCTCTGAATTACCCTCTGCAACCACTAAAACGGCGCCATCAGATAAATTTTTCACATAGCCCCTAATGCCTAATTTCTGCGCTTGTAACAATGTATAAAAACGAAATCCCACACCTTGCACTCGTCCATAGACAGTAAATTGTGTTTTTTCCATATATCCCTCTGTTATTTTTACAAAATATCAATTTTTTTGCATTCTGCTATTTCCATTTTAGCAAAATTAGCATAGCATATTAACTGTTACTTTAACTTGTCCGCTTTATTAAAAGGAGTAAATATGAAATTTCGTCTTGCGACCCTTACAGCTGTCGCATTATTCGCCAGTTCTACCAGTTTCGCTGGTGTCGTAACAACCTCATCTAATCTGGATTTTCTCGCCATTGATGGGCAAAAAGCCAGTAAATCATTATTGAAAGATGTGCGTTCGTTTACAATTAACGATAACAATACCCATCAAGTGGTAGTACGAGTGTCGGAAATTGTGCGTGAGGGATCTGATCGTAGTTTATTTGAAAGCGATCCGATTGTGGTGACGTTCCAAGGTAGTAACGAAGATATTCAAATTTCTGCACCGCACTTAGGCACAGATCGTGATGCGGAACAATTTAAACAAAATCCAAGCATTACGGTAAAAACCGCCTCAGGCAAAGCCTTAACGGTGAAACAAGACTATTTAAAACAAGAAGGCTTTTTACCAGGCGTAAACTTAGTGGAGAATTTGTCTGAATACAATTCCTCTGGTGCTGTTGCTGCGGTGCCTGCCTTAGCCACCGCCACCTTGCCAGCCACCGTTGCTACTGTGGGTACAAATGGTAAAGTGCAAAAAGGTAAAGTAACCGTACAAGGTGAAAATGCGGCAGAGCAAATGTTGCAATATTGGTATCAACAAGCCGATAAAGAAACCCAACAACGTTTCTTAAATTGGGTGAAAAACCAAAAATAATCTTGCCTTGCGCATCTTCTCTCGCCCTGTACTTTCGTACGGGGCATTTGTCTTTGTTTACAGGAAAGCATTATGGCGTTTATCTTAAATATTCTCAATTTCGTCCTCGGTGGCTTTGCGGTGACACTCGGTTGGTTGGTGGCTACGGTGATCAGTGCGATATTGATTATCACCTTGCCTTATACCCGTAGCTGTTGGGAAATTACCAAAATGTCTTTGGTGCCCTTTGGCAATGATATTGTACATGTGAAATATTTAGAGCCTGATCATTCTGGATCAGAGGTATTAGGTAAAGTCTTAAATATTGTATGGTTTGTGTTCTGCGGTTGGTGGCTGTGTTTAATGCACATTTTTGTGGGCATTTGCCAATGTGCCAGTTTAGTCAGCATTCCAACGGGTTTGGCGCATTTTAAATTAGCGCCGATTTCCTTGTTCCCCGTCGGGCAACGGGTGGTCAGCAAAGAATTGGCGGCGTTTGCTCGCCAGCAAGCCGCAGAGCGGGAATTTACCTTACGCCGTAATGCCTAAGGACAATAAGCGAACAAGGCGATCCTATGCAAAAAAAGGGACTTCAACTCAACAGTAAAATCATTGCCATCTTGCCGATTGCCATTGCGGTCAATCTGGCTTGTGTGTTGATCTGGTTATTGCAGATTACCGACCAAAGCATGCCGTTAATTTTAGGCGTAATTGCGGCCAGTTTGGTGGATTTAGATCACCGTTTATCTGGTCGCTTAAAGAATATTTTTTATACCCTAATTGCCTTTTCCATTTCTTCCTTAGTCACCCAATATTTTCTCAATCAGGGCATTTGGTTTGTCCTCTCCATGACCGCCATGACCTTTGTATTCACCATGATTGGTGCGGTAGGTCAACGTTATAGCACCATTGCGTTTGGCACTTTGGTGGTATCGCTTTACACCACCCTAGCCTATATACCGGACACGCCTTGGTATATTAATCCACTGATGATTTTAGCCGGTACCCTGTTATACAGTGTGATTACCGTCACGGTGCATTTATGCTTTCCAAACCGTCCCTTGCAAGAAAAAGTCAGTCGGGCATTTGTGGCCTTGGGGGCCTATTTGGATGCCAAAGCGGCATTTTTTGATCCTGATGATATTGAGCAGTTGGCAAGCAAACAATTAACTCTAGCCATGAAAAATAGCCAGATAATTCAGGTATTTAATGAATGTCGCACCGCACTATTTTATCGTATGCGAGACAATCACCGCTATTCTTACACCAGTAAAATGTGCCGTTATTATATGGCGGCGCAAGAAATCCACGAACGCGCCAATTCAAGCCATTTTGACTATAAAACCTTGGCCGAACAGCTTAAAAATGCCGATTTGATTTTTCGCATTCAACGTCTGTTAGAATTACAAGCGCAAGCCTGTCGAGACATTGCCCATGCCTTGCAAAAAGCCCAAGATTATCAACCACAAGCCCGTTTGGAACGCGCCATACAGGGGATCAGTCAATCCTTTGAATTATATGCGCAACAGCACCAAGATAATTCAGCATTACATCATATTAAAACATTGCTCGATAACTTGCATAATATTCATTGCCAACTGCAATCCCTTTCGCAACCTATACAAACGCCCGAAACCCGCACGATTTACACCGAAAATATCACGGGGCTACGTCAAATTGTACGCCATATTGGCCGTCATTTTACCTTTCAATCCCAACTGTTCCGCCATGCTATGCGCTTGTCCTTGGTGGTGTTTTTCTGCTGTGCGTTGGTGGAATATTTTCACTTACAAGCGGATCGGGGCTATTGGATTTTGCTGACCATTATTTTTGTTTGTCAGCCCAATTATTCCGCCACCAAACTACGCCTGAAACAACGGATTATCGGCACCATTTTAGGGGTGATTGTGGGATCGCTGTTGCCTTATATGACCTCAACTTTGGAGGCTAAATTGGCGGTGGTAGTGATCGCCAGTACGCTGTTTTATTTCTTCCGTAGCAATAATTACAGTTTCTCAACCTTTTTTATTACCATTCAAGTGTTGGCCAGCTTTGATATTATGGGATTCGATCTGTATGCTGCCTTGTTGCCTCGCTTAATTGATACCCTGATTGGTACTGCGTTGGCATGGTTTGCGGTGAGTTATTTGTGGTCGGATTGGAAATATTTGCAACTTGATCAGGTCAGCCAACAGGTGATCAAAAGCCAAGCTAATTATCTATTGCATATTATTAGCCATTTACAATTTGGCCGTGGCGACGATTTGAAATACCGCATTGTACGACGTGAGGCCCATGACAACGCCACAAGATTAAGCACCACCATCAGCAATATGAACAATGAGCCGAAAAAATACGCTCGCCATTTGCAACAAGGCTTTGAATTATTAAAATTAAACACCGCACTTTTAGGCTATATTTCTGCCTTGGGTGCCTATCGTGAGCAAATGCAAAAGCTCACGCAAGATGTCCTGTTTCTCAGTGAATTTTACCCTATTGCTAAGAAAATTATTCAGCTATTAGATAGCCTGCCAAGCCTAAGTGCGGTGCAATTTGAGGCACTTTTTCAGCAAATCGATCAAGGCATTAAAAACAGTCTGGCACAAACCAACGACACGCCAAGCCGTGCGGTATTTAATATGCCAATGCAACAGCTTAATTTAATGGCACAACTGTTACCACCGCTTTATCACCTTGTACAAACACCGACAAATCAGGATCGCCCCAATGAAATTAGGGCCGTTTAAACTGGCCTTATTCGGATTATGCGTCAGCTTACCTCAGATTTTACAACAACCCCAAATTTTGTTTTCCCAAACTGAGCAAGATCGTTTATACTAATATGCACTAGTTTAATAGTGTGGGAGTATAACATGTATATTAGCCGAAATATGGATCAGTGGCGTACCTTTATTCACACCTTGCGTCATGCGGTGGCACAAGGCAAGGACGAAGAATTACTCACCCTGTTGCTCACGGCGGACGAACGGGATGCGGTGGGATTACGTTTACAAATTGTCGCTCAATTACTGGATAAAAACATTCCACAACGGGAAATTCAGCAAAATCTCAATACCAGTGCCGCCACTATCACCCGTGGCTCCAATATGCTAAAATTAATGGATCAAGATTTCTTAGACTGGGTGAAACAACAAATTGATGAGAACAATCCTTAATCGATTATTTTCCCGCAAAAAATACCGCACTTCCCGCCCCACCTTATGCCAAAAGTGCGGTGGCTTTTTGTGGCGTTTTTTATTGGGGTTTATTGTCCTTACCCTGTTATTACGTGTATTACCCCTTCCCACCTCCGCTTATATGATCCAACAAAAATTGGGACATCTTTTCCATCTGGATAGCGATTATCATATTCAGTACGATTGGGTCAGTCTTGAGGAAATTTCACCTTATATGCAACTGGCCGTGATTGCAGCGGAAGATCAGCGTTTTCCTGATCATTATGGTTTCGATTTAAACGCCATTGAAAAAGCCATTGACCACAATCAAAGCTCCAATAAAATTCGTGGTGCCTCCACGATTTCGCAACAAACCGCCAAAAATCTGTATTTATGGCATGGCCAAAGTTGGATCCGCAAAGGCTTAGAAGTGCCTGTAACGCTGACCTTAGAAACGCTATGGTCAAAAAAACGGATTCTCGAAGTGTATTTAAATATTGCCGAATTGGGCGAGGGGATTTTTGGGGTGGAGGCCGCTAGTCAATATTATTTTAAAAAATCCGCCAAAAAATTGAGCAAAGAAGAGGCCGCTTTGTTAGCCGCTGTGCTACCGAATCCGATTAGCTTTAAAGTGTTAAAACCGGGTCGCATAACCAAACGCAAACAAGTCTGGATTTTAAAGCAAATGAATGCTCTCGGAACAGGCTATTTGAAGAAATTGGATTAAAAAAAATCTGGCCGTTCTGAGGGGCGGACCAGATTTCTAATAACATGAAAAAAACTAAGCGTTGCAGCTTTCGCAAGCGGCTTTTAACATCCAAATGGTTTTTTCTTGTGCGCTGATATAGTCGCCCATTAATGCGGCGGTACCTTCATCTTCAGCGTCGCCCGCTAAGGCTAAAATTTCACGTTGTTGTTGTAACAAAGTTTGAAACCCTTTTAAGGTACCTTGCAACGTGTCTTGTGCAGAGGTGGCATTTTTGTGTTCTTGAATACGTGATTGGCTCAAATATTCGCTGAACGCATGCACTGGCGTATAGCCTAAAGTTAAAATACGTTCTGCGATTTCATCTACTTTTTCCACTAAATCATCATAGTATTCTTCAAATTTTTCGTGTAATGAGAAGAATTGTACCCCTTTGATATTCCAGTGATAACCACGTACATTCATGTAAAATACTTGATAAGTGGCTAATAAGTTATTTAATTCTTGTGCAATTTTCGCTGAAGTTGCTTTATCTAAACCGATACTGTTTGTCATATTATTTTCCTTTTGTTAAGTGAATATTGATTGGTTGATGTGCGCATTATAGTCAGGATTAATAGATAGCACAAATCAATATAACAAATTAGTGTAATTATTTTTAACTATCAAAAATAAACATTCAATCGTTTAAATTAATTAATCTTGATAACCCACATCCTCCAAGCTCGGATTTTCCGCCCCTTGGCGGGCCAATTCATCACAGGTCTCATTCTCTCTATGACCGGCGTGGCCTTTTACCCAACGCCATTGAATTTGATGTCGTTGAATAGCCTGATCCAATAATACCCATAAATCTTTATTCTTCACCGGCTTGCCCGTACTGGCTTTCCAATTGTTTTTTTTCCAATTAAAAATCCATTCGGTAATCCCCTTTTTCATATATTGACTGTCGCTCGCAATAATCACCGTGCAAGGTTCTTTCAAGCTATTCAACGCCTCAATCACCGCACGCAGCTCCATGCGGTTATTGGTGGTATTAAAATAGCCTTTCGACAGGGTTTTCTCATGCTGTTTATAACGCAATAAAACGCCAATTCCACCTGCCCCCGGATTGCCTAAGCAAGAACCATCCGTAAAAATTTCAATTTGTTTTTGCATAAATCTGTTAAAATAAATCAATAAGAGCCAATATTCTAACAAAGATACAGAAATTATGACAATAAACATTGATACCAATCGCCAAATTGTACTGGATACCGAAACCACAGGGATGAACGAATTTGGTGCGCATTACGAGGGACATTGCATTATTGAAATCGGTGCCGTGGAAATGATTAACCGCCGTTTTACTGGGCGCAAACTACATTTATACATTAAACCCGATCGACCCGTGGATCCTGAGGCCATCAAAGTTCATGGCATTACTGATGATGACCTGAAAGATAAACCAGATTTCAACGCCGTTGCGCAAGAATTTATTGATTTTATTAGCGGTGCCGAATTGTTAATTCACAATGCCCCCTTTGATGTGGGCTTTATGGATTATGAATTTCGCAAACATCATTTAAATATCAAAACCGACGACATTTGTTTGGTCACCGACACCCTGCAATTAGCACGCAAACAATACCCCGGCAAACGCAACGGCTTAGACGCTCTCTGTGATCGTTTAAATATCGACAACAGCAAACGTACCTTGCACGGCGCCTTACTGGATGCGGAAATTCTAGGTGATGTTTATCTGGCCATGACAGGGGGGCAAAAAAATCTATTTGATGATGTGGAGAACGACAACCAGAACAATGTTCTCAATACCGCACAACAAACAAAAAGTGCGGTGAATATTCGGCAAGATTTGCCCGTTTTAATGCTGACAGAAGATGAAATTCAAGCCCATCAAGATTACATTAAGTTGATTAATAAAAAGAGCAAAGACAACTGCCTTTGGGTTAAACGGTTAAACCCTAGCCTAGAAAGTCCGGAAACCGTGCATTAATTAAGCAAGCAAATCAAAGATTGCAAAAAAGGGTTGACGGAACATTCATTCGCTATTATTATGCGTTTCACCAGTGCGGAGTGGTAGTTCAGCTGGTTAGAATACCTGCCTGTCACGCAGGGGGTCGCGGGTTCGAGTCCCGTCCATTCCGCCAACAAATTTTATTTTCATTTTAACTCCTATGATGCGGAGTGGTAGTTCAGCTGGTTAGAATACCTGCCTGTCACGCAGGGGGTCGCGGGTTCGAGTCCCGTCCATTCCGCCAACCTTTTAAGCACCTAGTTTTTTTAGGTGCTTTTTTATTGCTTATTTCTCATCTGTAATAAAATCCGCTATAATGTCAATAAATATAAAGACTCTCGTAAAGGCGGGCATATGTGTCCGCCCTTACAAATTCATATATTATTTAAGGTTTTTATGACTATAACAACAGAAATTACCCAACCCACTCCCGTGATCGCCCTTGTTGGTCGCCCAAATGTGGGCAAATCCACCCTATTTAACCGCCTTACTCGCACCCGTGATGCTTTAGTGGCGGATTTCCCCGGTTTAACTCGAGATCGCAAATACGGGCAAGCCAATGTGGCGGGCTTTGATTTTATTGTGATTGACACGGGCGGTATTGACGGCACCGAAGAAGGCGTGGAAGAAAAAATGGCAGAGCAATCATTACTCGCGATTGAAGAAGCTGACATCGTGCTATTTTTAGTAGATGCTCGAGCGGGTTTAACCCCTGCGGATATTGGCATTGCTCAATATTTACGCCAACGCCAAAACAAAACCACCGTGGTGGTTGCCAACAAAACCGATGGCATTGATGCCGATTCCCATTGTGCTGAATTTTATCAATTAGGACTGGGCGAAATCGCTCAAATCGCGGCATCACAAGGTCGTGGCGTGACGCAATTAATTGAAGATGTACTTGCACCATTCGCTGCTCAATTTAACGCCACCGAAACTGCGGTGGAAAATGACGAAGATACTGAAACAGAAAAAGACGAATGGGATAACGAATTTGATTTTTCTGATGAAAATGACACCGCACTTTTAGATGAAGCCCTTGAAGAAGAAAGAGAACAGCCTGAAAATAAAAACATCAAAATCGCCATTGTGGGTCGTCCAAATGTCGGCAAATCCACGCTAACTAACCGCATTTTAGGCGAAGATCGGGTGGTGGTGTATGATTTACCGGGTACCACAAGGGACAGTATTTATATCCCAATGGAGCGTGACGGGCAACATTACACCATTATCGACACCGCCGGCGTACGCAAGCGGGGCAAAGTGCATTTAACGGTGGAAAAATTCTCAGTGATTAAAACCTTACAAGCCATTCAAGACGCCAATGTGGTGTTGCTTACCATTGACGCCCGTGAAGGCATTTCCGATCAGGATTTATCGTTACTCGGCTTTATTTTAAATGCTGGACGGTCGCTAGTGATCGTGGTGAATAAATGGGACGGCTTAGATCAAGAAGTCAAAGATCGGGTCAAATCCGAACTAGATCGCCGTTTAGATTTTATCGACTTCGCCCGTGTGCATTTTATTTCTGCCTTACACGGCAGCGGCGTAGGCAATTTATTTGAATCGGTGCAAGAGGCTTATGCTTGTGCCACCCAAAAAATGACCACTTCCCTACTCACCCGCATTTTACAAATGGCAACGGACGAACACCAACCGCCACTGGCAAATGGTCGCCGTATTAAACTCAAATACGCTCACCCCGGTGGCTACAATCCGCCGATTATTGTGGTACACGGCAACCAAATGGATAAACTGGCTGACAGTTACAAACGTTATTTATCCAACTACTACCGCCGTAGCCTAAAAATTATCGGCAGCCCAATTCGGATTCAATTCCAAGAGGGCAATAACCCGTTTGCAGGCAAACGCAATACACTCACGCCGACCCAATTACGCAAACGGAAACGGTTGATGAAGTTTATTAAGAAATCGAAACGGTAGGGAAACAAAAAAGTGCGGTGCAAAAAATTGACGTTTTTTGCACCGCACTTTTATCCAATCCACTTCACTTCACTCCTCCCTTTGCCGTGCGGCAATCCCATACATCAACAAACTCAACACATCTTTTAAAAATTGCTGTTCTTTGCCTTGATAACATTCGGCGAGTTCGGAATCACGTTTTAGTTCGTCCACTTTGCGGATAAAGACTTCTATCAGTAACACGGGAAAATCATCACGAATAATGCGATTTTTCTGTAATTGGGCGAAGAAATAGTGCATAAATTGGTATTTTTGCTGTTCTAGTTGAGCAAAAAATTCGGTGAGTTCTTTGTCCTTATGATGTTGCAAATCATACACCATGGGTTGCGAATAGAGTTTTGTCATGGCTTGTTTTTGCATGTCGAGCATGGCATGAATCACTTGATCGAGGGGCAATTTATCCACAATTAACTGTTCAAATTGTTGATTCATTTCAACAATTTGATCTAAGAAAAGTTGCTTGATTAACTCTCTTTTATTTTTGAAATATTTATAAAATGTCACTCGGCTAATGCCTGCTTGTTGGCAAATATCCCCTACGGAAACACGCTCCCAGCCATATTGAGAAAAAAGTCTTATAGTACAATTTTTAATCAAATCTTGTTTATCCATTTCCCCACCCTATTTGAAATATCACTGTTCCAATAAAAAATATATAAATGATATGAATTATCATTTGCAAAATTACAAAATTTGTATTAAGTTTACAATATTCGTAATTATCAACGAAATTTGTAAACGTTAAATCTCAGATCAACTTTTCAGAAGGAACTTTAATTATGAGTAGATCATCTAAAACACATCCAATATTGCTTGTTGGTGTCTGTTCTATGGCGTTTAATCATACCGCACTTGGGGCAGAAAAGACAGTCAGCAATGAAAATCAATTAGAGCAAATTGTGGTGTCGGGCGAAAAATTTGAACGCTCTACCCACGAAACAAGCTCAAGCCTTGCGGTGCATACCGATAAAGATTTCAAAGAAAAAGCCAATCAAATTTCCATTGCCTCATTATTGCAAAAAACGGCTAATATTTTAGATACGGGCGTAGGCAATGAACTACCGACCATTCGGGGGATTAACAGTGCTGGCGAAGCCACGGGCGGGGTGGCGTTTTTCGGCGGTTCTCGTCCACGTTTAAATGTGTCTATTGACGGGCGTTCTACCAATTACAACGAATTGGCGTTCAGTACAAAATCCTTGTGGGATATGAAACAGGTGGAGATTTATCGTGGTCCGCAAAGCTATGCACAAGGGCGGAATGCCATTGCAGGGGCAGTGATTATGACCTCCAACGATCCAACCAATGAATTTGAAGGGGCTGCCAAACTGAGTTTCGGTAATCAAAATTATCGTCAATATGCGGTAATGCTATCAGGTCCATTAGTCAAAGATGAATTGCTGTTCCGTTTATCCGCTGAGCGTCAAGGGCGGACAAGTTTTGCGGATATGCCGAGCTATGCCGAGGCAGGCGACCCACGCAAATTTAAAACCGATACCATTCGTGCTAAATTATTGTGGTTGCCGTCCGCTTTCCCTGATTTTTATGCCAAATTCACTTATAACTACATTGATTCTCGCTCACCGCAAGCCGAGGGGAAAAGCGGTACTGGCGAAATGCCAGTATGGGAAAATTCATCGCATCATTTTAGTTTGGATACAGGCTTACAACTATCCGACAGTTGGAAATGGGAAAACAAAGTGCTGTACACCAAATACAGCAATGACCGCCTATCCGCTCCGCCAACACGACGAGGCAACCCTGCTTACCTTGAAGGACATGATATTCAAATTGAACCTGTATTCAAATTTAAATCTCCAGACAACCCTTATTCTGGTTTGATTGGGGCCTATTATTTCCAATCCAAACATGATGAATGGGTAGATATGCACCCACTTTATGGCGGCAGACATAACTTTGACGACAAAAGCACCACCAAAGCGGTTTTCGGTGAAATCACCTATTCGCAAGATTGGTTTGATGCCACCCTATCCGCTCGTTATGAGCAAGAACACCATACTCGCCACGGCGGTAACAATCCTTTTGTGATTAATCGTGATAAAACTGATAAAGTCTTTTTACCGAAAATTGATGTGGCATGGAAACCAAACTCACAACATCGTTTAGGCGTAAAAGTGGGACGTGGCTATAACCCAGGCGGTGCGGCAGTTACCTTTTTCCCACCGATTGTCAGCTATCAATACGATCCTGAATATGTGTGGAACTACGAGCTTTATCACCGTTGGTTAAGTGAAGATAAACGCTTTGAACTCAACACTAATGTGTTCTACAACCGCTATAAAGATATGCAATTACTCTATGGTAGCCAAATTGATAATGCTGAAAAAGCGATCACTTACGGGGCAGAAATGAGTTTAAATTGGCACGCCACTGAAAATTGGGATCTTTACGCCTCACTCGGTTTGTTAAGAACCAAAATTAAACAATATAGCCAACATCAAGCCTATGAGGGCAACAAATTAAGCCGTTCGCCAAGTTACACCTTGAGCCTAGGCACAAAATATACCTTGCCGAAAGGTTGGGAAATGGGCGTAGATGCACGTTTTACCGACGGTTATTACTCCAACACTAGCAACACGGCAACAGGTAAAGTGTCATCTTACGCCCATACTGATGCTTATCTAGCCTATAACTTCAAGCTAGGACGAGTGATGTTATTTGCTAATAATATCTTTAACGATCACTCCACTGTTTTTGTAGATCAATACACGGGAGCAAAACAATTACAACCCCGTTTATACGGCATTTCCACCGAATTACGCTTTTAACTAAGGGGAAAACATGAGCATAAAACATGCGGAAATTTGCCGTCCTGTGGAAAAACAACTGCGTATTTCCATGCTGTTGGCGAGCCTCGCCCAACTAATGAAATTATTAATTTGGTTGTTAATGATTGGCATTGTGTACGACGTGGGACAGCAACAATTTCCGCTGTTTTATTTGCTCGGTTTGTTTGTGCTGACGGTGTTACATTACAGTTGTAAAATCAAAGCTCACGATCAATCTCATTATTCGGCGTTCCAACTGGAAAAAATCTTGCGTGAACGTTTATCCCAAAAAATCGGTAGCCTGCCATTGGGCGAAGTGCAAACCATGGGATCGGGGGCATTATCCAAAGTCTTAATTGATGATGTGCAAGCACTACATGCTTTTGTCGCCGATGCACCGCCCTTAAAAGCGGAAGCCTACAGCACGCCGATTTTTGTCTTTCTCGCCCTCAGTTGGTTGAATTGGCAATTTGCCTTGTCGGTATTATTGTTCTGTTTAGCCATGTTGTTCATTTTGAAACTCATGATGTCCCGTAGCCAACCTTTTCGCCGTCAATATGGATTGGCGTTAACCCAAGTGAATCGTGCCATTATTGAATATGTGCAAGGCATGGCAACGGTTCGCACCTTTGATGCGGGCGAAAGTTCCTACGGGCGTTTTCAACAGTCGCTTATTCACTTTAATCAGGTGATTCAAACTTGGTTGCAGTCCATGAAATGGGCGGCTCGCCTCAACCGTATTTTGTTTACACCCATGCCGATTATGATTTTCCTGCTCGCTTTCGGCACAATGTTATATTGGCAAGGCGTGATTTCCATTTTCACTTTGTTTGCCTTTTTTGTGCTAGCCACGGGCTTAATTGAAACCATGCACCCTTATATGGGCTTGTTTCATTTAATGGAAAAATCCCGTGCCTCCATTGAACGGATTAACGACATTGAAACTATGACCAGTTTACCCGTGAGTGATAATCCACAATTACCGAGCCACTTTGATATTGCGTTTAAAGGGGTTAATTTTGCTTATGAAACAGAAAAAACTCTCGAAAAAAACACCGCACTTTTAAATAATATGAGCTTTTCCGTGCCACAAAATAGCTTTACGGCGATTATCGGCGAATCAGGTTCAGGCAAAACCACCTTGCTCAGTTTATTGTTACGATTTTGGGATGTCAGCAGTGGTGAAATCTGTATTGGTGGCGTGAATATTAAACAAATTGCCCCTGAACAATTAATGTCGCTGTGTTCCGTAGTGTTTCAGGATAATTTTTTATTTTCAGGCACGATTGCGGAAAATATTTGTTATGGCTTAGACAAGGTGTCGGAACAGGACATGATCAACGCTGCCCAACAAGCCCATATTCACGATTTTATTATGAGCCTGCCACAAGGTTATCAAACCTCCGTAGGCGAACGTGGGCAACTGCTGTCAGGCGGACAAAAACAGCGTTTGACCATTGCCCGAGCCTTTTTGCAAAATCGCCCGATTTTGCTGTTAGACGAACCCACAGCGTATTCCGATGTGGAAAATGAACTCAAATTAATGCAAGCGTTTAAAAACTTAATGCACAACAAAACCGTGCTCATGGTGGCACATCGGTTAAATAATGTGGTCAACGCCGATCAAATTATTTATCTGCAAAAAGGGCAAATTGTGGCACAGGGAACACATCAGAATTTGCTTGAGAAATCTGCCGTTTATCAGCAATTATGGCAATCTTACCAACAAGCCAGCCATTGGGTTTTAGGGGCGAGTTTGGAGGCGAACCCATGAAATTAGACCATTACATTAACCAAGACACCTTTCACAGCAAAGATCTGCGAACCTCTTTGTTGCATTTATTGAATAGTGCTGCGGATCAAAAAGGAAAATTACTTATCGGCTTGGGCTTAACCGCCATTTCCGCCTTACTGTTTGGGGTAGCCATTGCCCTACTCTATCCGTTTTTTCTTAGCCTAGAACAAGCGGATAAAACGCAAACCTATGGTTATCTGGGCGTTATCATGCTGTTATTATTGCTCGCCATGTTGTTACGCATGCAAGCGGAAACCTACGACACAAAAGGCTATTCTCATTTAGCCGTGTATCAATTACGCACCGAACTGGGCGAAAAACTCCGTCGTGTGCCGTTGATTATTTTGAATGCCTTGCGTTCAGGTGAAATTAATGCGGTGTTGGTGCAAAGTATCAACGAAGCGGCGAATTTCGCCTTTATGTTGATGACGATTATTCTGTACGCCATGTTGATTCCCTTGGGAACGGCGATAAGCCTGTGCTTTTTTGAGGGCGGCTGGCGATTTGCCCTGTTGATTGTGCTGATTTTCCCGTTAATTATTCCCCTTTATTTATGGCGTAGAAAAGCCTTTCGGCGAGGGTTCAGCATTTTAGCCGAGGCCAATAGCAAGCTCAAAGGCGAGGCGGTGGAATTTACCCAGGGTTTGACCGTACTGAAATCCACCTTGCAACTGGCGGATAAACAAAATCTGTTTAATCAAGTGGCACAAGATGTGGCAGTGATTCAACGTATTGGCACAAAAAAAGGCGAAATCCCCAATTTGATTATCACCTCCACCGTGCAATTCGGCTTGCTGGTGATTTTATTGCTCGGGGCGATTTGGGTGACCACAGGATCGGTGCATTGGTTAATGTTAGCCACCGTGATGGTGATGATTGCTCGCATTGCGGATGTGTTGAATTTCTTTGTGCAAATGGCATCTTTGCTGGAAATTTTTATGATCAGCAGTGAAAAATTACAAGCCTTAATGAGCCTGCCCGAACTACCTGAACAAACGGCAGAAACTTTGCCAACAAATTATGATATTCAATACGAACAGGTCAGTTTTACTTATCCAACGCAAAAAAGTGCGGTGTTAAATCAGATAGATTTCACCTTGCCCGAAAAAACGCTGACGGCTTTTGTGGGCAGTAGTGGTTGTGGCAAAAGCACTTTGCTAAAATTATTGCTCAGACATGGTGATCCTGAAAAAGGAAGTATTAAAATCGGCGGTATGGATATTCGCCACATGAACCAAAGCCAGTTAATGAGTCTAATTTCCGTGGTATTTCAAGATGTGTATTTGTTCCAAGACAGCATTTTGAACAATATCCGCATGGCAAAACCCGATGCCGATGATGAAACCGTGATTCAGGTCGCCAAACTTGCCCAATGCCACGACTTTATTATGCGACTGCCACAAGGCTACCACACCCAAGTCGCTGATATTGGCACGAATTTTTCAGGTGGCGAAAAACAACGCCTAGCCATTGCCCGAGCGATTTTAAAAGATGCCCCGATTTTGATTTTAGACGAACCCACCGCCGCACTGGACACTTACAACGAACTCGCTGTGCAACAAGCCTTGAATGCGTTGGTCAAAGACAAAACCATTTTGATTATCGCCCACCGCTTATCCACCATTGTGGCAGCCAACCAGATTTATGTGTTGGATAACGGCGGCATTGCCGAACATGGCACACATCAGGAATTATTAGCCCAACAAGGCATTTATGCGGATTTTTGGCGAAAACAGGTTAAGGAATAAGGATACAAAAGATGGAGAATACTCTGAACAAAAATAGACAATGTAGTTGGCAAGAATGGTCGTTATTATTTAACGCCTCTAATTTCAAATTTATTATTATCAGCTTTTATATGATCGGGCTGATTACGGTGTTAAAAGACCAAAATATGGATCTAAAATTGATTAGCTGGATTTATTTGTTATCCATTTTTGAAGTGATTAAAGTGGTCATCACGCCGTTATTAGAAAAATTTTATCTCAAATCGGTCGGCAAATTTAAAACATGGTTATTGTTGTCCAGCGGTTTGTTATTTGCGTCCTTTTTGTGGCTGTATTTTATTGATCCGCAACAGAATTTTGGCTTATTGATGTTAATTTGTGCCTGTTTAAGCCTAATGAGTGTCATCTTCGGCTGTGCCACCTTGGGCTTAACCGTGATTTTACTCCCCGAAAATCAACGTGGCTACGGCGGGGTTTTCCAAATTATCGGCACAAGATTAGGCAGAATGCTGGGCGGTGGCTTATTTTTGTTTATTTATCAACATTATGGCTGGAATATGGCGATTTTATTTATTTGCCTGTTTTCCTTAATCGTATTTCTGCAAGTGCTATTTTATCGGGAAACCAACACGGAAACCATTGCCGCCAACCAATACAGCCTCGGCTTTTTCTTTAAACGCTTGATCCAATTTTGGAAAGCACCGAATACGGGCTATGCGTGGCTGGTGATTTTATTCTTGTCTTGCGTGCCTTACAGTCTGCTCGCCACGAGTTTTGTCCCCAAACTCTCTAGCTTAAATTGGCAACCGCAACAAATCGGCTTTATGTTGAGCATTGTGATTCCTGTGGTGTCTATTATTTTCACGCCGTTAAGTGTGCCGTTACTGAAAAAACTGTCCCGCCGAACCCTGTTAACATGGGGCTTATTTCTACAAATTCCCGTGGTACTCAGTTTCTATTTTGAGGACTCTTTAATCTATCAGGATTACCTTTTTTCCTTGCCGATTATTTTATTAAGTGCCGGATACAGCATTTTATTCGCCTTGCTATTAACCATGTTAATGGACAAAGCCGTGTTCCCAACGGTGGACACGGCCTTGCAATTTACCATGATTTTATTAGGCACTTATATCAGCGGATTTTTCTCTCTCCGATTAATTGATGTGATTGATTATCATGGGGTTTATTTGATTGCTACGCTGTTTGCGGTGGCGGTTTGGTGGTTGGCGTATAAGAAATATGATCAATAAAAACGCAAAAGTTTTAACCGCACTTTTAATGAGCTAGTGAAAAAGTGCGGTTTTTTTTCATTAATTTTTTGTACGATATTTCAAATAACTCAATACAAACACTAACACCGCTACGCCACCCACAGTCGCTCCCACAAAGCCAATATTTGCTAATCCCCAATGTTGCATGACTTGATTACCCACCAAAGCACCAGCACCGATCCCAATATTATAAATCCCAGAGAAAATGGAGGTAGCAACATCAGTGGCATCGGGGGCTAACTGCAATACTCGCATTTGTAAGCCCAAAGTCATGGCGGATATGCCAATACCCCAGATGAAGATTTGCACGAATAGCAAGGTGACATAATCGCTCACAAGGTAAAAAGTAAGCAATGCGCTGGTGATAATGGTGAGTGCCACGATTACGAAACCCGTTGGGAAAAAACGATAAAGACGGCTGAATAAAAAACTGGCGATAAAGCCTGCCACGCCAAAAACTAACAAAATCAGGGTGGCTGTATTCTCACTTAACTGACTGATATTCATCACAAAAGGTTCAATATAACTGTAAGCGGTGAAATGGGCGGTGACAATCAACATCACCACAATATAGGTCGCGATTAACAACGGGCGTTTTGCCAATAACGGTAAACTTGACAAGGAACCCGCATTACGGCTCGGTAAACGTGGTAATAAATTTGCTAATACCAACATGATCGCAAACGCCACCACACCAAGCACCGTAAAGGTTGCTCGCCAACCTAACCATTGACCAATAATTCGCCCTATCGGCAAACCTAATACCATGGCCATAGCCGATCCCATGGCAATCATACCAAGCGCTTGGGTTTGTTTGCCTTTTGGAGCCACTCGCATGGCCATGGCCACGGAAATTGACCAGAAGATGGCATGGGCAAAAGCAATGCCCATACGTCCCAACAATAGGATCCAATAGTTCCAAGCTAACACGGATAACACGTGGCTTGCTACAAATAACACAAAGACTTTGAGCAATAAACTTCGCCGTTCTAATTTTGCGGTGGCTAACATTAACGGCAAAGAGGCCAAAGAGACGATCCACGCATAAACCGTGATCATCAACCCCGTTTCTGCCACCTCCATGGCAAAACTGTTGGCAATGTCTGATAACAAGGCGACGGGGACAAATTCGGTGGTGTTAAACACAAAAGCAGCAAAGGCCATGGCCACCACACGAAAATAGCCGATACGTTCGGCTTGTTTAGGGGATAACATTATTTTAATTTCTCTTTAATGAAATTTTTGAGCTGATCACGGAAATTGCGCTGAATGTCTACTTTGTATTCTGGCGACTGGCAGTTGCCAAAAAAATGCACGGGCAAGGATAAGGATTGATAGCGAGGATCAGGGCTATGAATAGCCGCATTAAAATCACAACGATTTTGGCTGAATTCCACCCGACCTTGCGTATTCAACACAAAATAACGATGTTGAATTTTAGCTTTTTCCACTTGAAGAAAACTCGGTTGCCAGTGAAATTTAGCCAGTGCAAAATCAAATGACGTATCCATATTTTGACTGTTTTCATCAAAATTGATTGGCACATATTGACTAATCAAGGTCAAAATATTGACGCCTTTCACTTTGCCATCTACGACTTCAATATAAAAATCCCCTTGCTTAGGTAGCCATTCATCAGAGATTAAGCGCATATCGACATTGGCTCGCCCAATAGTCAATTCGGGAATATTAAAAGCGGTTAGCCAATTTTCCAAGCCTAAATTTTTGCCATTGGCTGACCACACATATTGATCTTGCTGCTTATCCAATACCAATAATAGACTGGCTTGATCTGCCTGTCGTTCGGCGTTGAACCTTATGGTTAAATCCACCTGACGATCGATATCGGTTTCAATTTTATCCCATTTAATCTGATTAAAGGTTGGCTGAATCAAGATAAGCTCATCCTGTTGAGGCTGAAAAATCAACTCACCTTGCTCGGCGTGGAATACTAATTTATCTTGATTAAACAAGCGTTTATTCTGCAAATTTAATTGGCTATCTAAATCGGAAAAATGGATTTGATTGGACGCTACGGAGAATTTCGAATTGAGCGTAATATGATCTTGCTGTGCGGTTTTTGCCGATAAATGGATCTTAACATTCGGCAACCTGAGTTGATTGTATTGAACAGATTTTAGCCAAACAGATAAATCTTGCAAAGAAAGCGGTGCCTCAGGGTGAAGTTGTACATCTAGCGCCGTTAAATCAGGGGACGCCAACTGATGATAAAATAACTGCCCTTGCTCTAGCTGAAAAGCCTGTAAATTCATTTCCCCTTGCAGCAAATGCCATAGACTCAATTCAGCACGTAAAGATCGTGCCAAAATTTGCTGATTTTCGCCAAAAACATAGCGAACATCCTTTAATTCTACGGCAACAGGCGGAAAAAAATGGAATTCAACTTGACGGCTTTGCACCGCATTTTCCGCTAAAAGTGCGGTGAATTTTTGCTCTATTTTTCCCTTTTGCACATAAAGCAAAGTAAAAAACGCAAAAATTGTCAAAAAAAGTACCGCACTTATTTTTTTTAGCATGGCGTTAATCCTGATTAATACGGCTCGCCACCGCACTTTGTTGATGTTTATATTTGGCATCTTCACGACTCGTGTAAGGACGAGCCGCAGGGCCACTAAGAATCTCAAAGCTCAAGGCGCCAATCACCATATTTGGACGTAACGCAAGAGGAAGTTTGCCTGAATTGTAAAATTCCAACACGATTTTGCCCTCCCAACCTGGGTCGATACGGTGCGCCGTGACATGCACCATTAACCCTAAACGAGCCAAAGAAGAGCGCCCATCTAACCAACCAATGACATTAGCCGGTAATTTCACACTTTCCAAGGTAGTCGCCAAGGCTAACACACCAGGGTGCAAATAAAAAGCCTCACCCTCGCCGATAATAATTTCATCACTCATGACCAAATCCAGTTGAGCCGCCACTTCTTCTTTTGGGCCACTCACATCAATAAAGGGGGCGCTGTGTTCACGAAACACACGGAATGAATTGCCCAACCGCACATCAATGGTGGCGCCGTTAATTTTGCTGTTATCTGGACGTGGCGTTAAGGAAATCACGCCCTCATCAAGGTATCTTTCAATATCGGTATCACATAATCGCATCTGGTTTGCTCCTATTTCCCTAATAAATTCAGAATTTGTGCTTTTAGCATGTTGATGGCGACCCGATTTTTGCCGCCACGAGGAATGACCACATCCGCATATTGCTTAGACGGTTCAATAAATTGCAAAAACATTGGTCGCACGGTTTTACGATATTGCTCAATCACTGATTCCATCGAGCGTCCACGCTCCACCATATCTCGCTGTAAACGGCGGATAAAACAAATATCCAACGGCGTGTCCACAAACACCGACATGGACACTTCCCTACGCACATTTTCATCTGTCAATAATAAAATGCCCTCTAAAATCACGATCTTTTTCGGGGTAAAATGTGTCACCTTTTGCGTTCTGGTATGCTCCACATAGCTATACACGGGAATATCCACCGCTTGCCCCGCTTTCAAGGCTTGCAAATGTTCAATGAGTAATGCTCTATCCATGGAATTAGGATGGTCATAGTTGGTTTTAATGCGTGTTTCAAAATCTAAATGACTTTGATCCTTGTAATAACTGTCCTCCGCAATAATCCCAATCTCCTCACAACCCAATTCTTCACACAGCTCTTTATGAACCGTAGAGGCAATCAGACTTTTCCCCGAGGCAGAGGCACCCGTAATAGCAATAATAATGCAATTTGAATTTTCAGACATAGTAATCTCGACAATGAAATGATTGCGTTGATTATAAAGAAAAATGACGGTATTTAACAGTTTTTAACCGCAGTTTTATGGCAAATTTATAGATTATCCACAAGGAAAAGGGCAAGTATAATACAAGGTGGTATGTATTAAATGCAAAAAAGGAACAATTTTATCGAAAAATTGTTCCTTTCTTTTATGTAATATTGATGAGTTGATTAGTGATATTGTTTACCAATATTAAAGGTCAAGGTTGCATAATGTTTCGCCACTTGACATTGCGCTGGATCTTTAAATGGTACTTCATAGGTCACTTGTGCTTTCCAAAAACCTTGACGCAATGGAATAATATTCACTGTGCCATCGTCTAAAGTCACGTCAGAAAAGGCTTGCGCCTCCACTTTGTGGGTTTTGGTGTTATCTGCCGTATCAAAGCCATCAAAGGTAGCGGTTAACGTCACGTTTGGCAAAGGTTCGCCACGATAAAGCACTTTCACTTTAAACAAATCGCTTACATTGATATTGGCTGGATTATCCATTGGCACGATTTCTAATTCATGACCGACTTGCTTAGTAATCACATCCACCGCCGCACTTTCATGTCCAACGTTAACAATGTTTTTACCGTACATAGAAGTCAACTCGCAATAGGTGGCATTTGGTGTGTCTTTCATATCCGCTTGTTTCCAGCCCTCGGCATTTTTAGACCAGAATGTTGGTTTATATTCTGCCGCCACGATATAACTGCCATCTTGTACGGCTTTTTCTGTTTCAAAATGGTAGTTATGTTCACCTTTTTGTACCAATTTTTGTTTGCCTTGAGCGGTAAATAAGGTCACGCCACGTTCAAAGAAATGTAACCGTTTTTCGGGAATTTGTTCTAAAGTGGGAAATTCGCCATAACCTAAATCGGCTTTTAAAATTTCCCCACCGTGAGTGTGATCTGTTTGCATCCAAACTCGATGTGCTTGTGCCGAAAGGGCTAAAGAACCTAATAATGTGACTAAAAGTGCTTTCTTCATAAAATACCTCAATAATCGTTCAACTTATTTTTTAATGTAAAAGAAGAGAGGCATGATATAGAAAGCCACTTATTTTGTAAAGAAAAATTTGTTACTTGTTTAAGTCACTACAACTTACCCAAAATACACCGCACTTTTTCCAAATCTTCAGGCGTGTCCACGCCCACCTCAGGTACTTCTTTTGCCAGTTCCACATGAATACGTTCACCATGCCAGAGTACCCGTAATTGCTCAAGGCTTTCAATTTGCTCTAACGCTGTCGGTTGCCATTGCACATATTGCTGGATAAACCCTGCACGATAGGCATAAATACCAATGTGGCGTAAATAGTGCGGTTGTAATTGAAGTTGTTTTTCTTGAAGTTTACCTTTTTGTAACAAAGCAAACTGATCCCGATCCCAAGGAATCACCGCACGAGAAAAATACAACACATAGCCGTTTTTGTCGGTGATCACTTTCACCGCATTCGGATTAAACAACTCTTCAGGGTCATCAATTTTTACCGCAAGGCTTGCCATATTCACTTGATATTTCTGCAAATTTTCTGCCACCTGTTGCACAATGACAGGCGGAATTAAGGGTTCATCCCCTTGAATATTGACGATAATTTCATCAGCAGGCAAGCCTAATTTTTGTACTACTTCTGCCAAACGCTCCGTGCCTGAATTGTGTTTTTCCGAAGTCATGCACACTTCGCCACCAAAGGCTTGCACCGCTTGTGCCACTTGATCGTTGTCCGTTGCCACAATCACACGGCTCGCCCCCGATTGTTGGGCTTTTTCCCACACATGTTGAATCATGGGTTTGCCCGCAATGTCTGCCAACGGTTTACCAGGTAAGCGGCTGGAGGCAAAACGGGCGGGAATAATTACGCTAAAATTTGTCATGTTTTATCCTTAATTAAACGCATAATGTGATCAAAAAGTGCGGTGATTTTTTGCGGTGTTTTTGTGGTAGCGGATATTTCTGCCTCAACGGGCACATACCACCAATTTTTTTGTGCAAATGCACCGCACTTCACGGCATCTTTTTCGGTCATTAATAGGGGTTGTTCTGGATCAAAGCCAGTAAATAATGTGGCTTGATAGGCTTGATGATCGACAAAAGGTTGAGTATGGGTGAGCTGAATATTTAAACCCTGTAACATAGTAAAGAAACGTTTTGGATTACCAATACCCGCCATGGCTTGTGCCTGTTTTATTTCACTTAATAAACGTTTTTCACCCGTCACTAAATTAACGGCATAATGCGGAACAAGTGTCATCACCGCATTAGAATAACCATTCTCTGCCCCATTTGTAATGACAATATCGACATTTTTTAATCTGCTCGCTGTTTCACGTAATGGGCCAGCGGGTAATAATAATCCATTTCCTAGTCCTCGTTCGGCCTCCATCACCACGATTTCGATATCCCGTTGTAATTTATAATGTTGCAGACCATCATCACTGATAATCACCTCACAAGGGTGTTTTTCTAATAATAATTCAATCGCCTGTTGACGATTAGGCGAGATACAAACTGGCACACCCGTTCGTTTGGCAATTAATAAAGGTTCATCACCCGATTGAATGGGATCATCATCAGCACTGACTAAGCGTGGATAATGATCAGATTGACTACCATAACCACGAGAAATCACACCGCACTTTATTCCCCTTTCTTGCAACTGTTCCACAAGCCAAATCGTCACGGGGGTTTTGCCATTCCCGCCGACGCTTAAATTGCCGACGATAATGACGGGAACGGGAGAACGGTAGGATTTTAAAATCTTCGCTCTAAATAAAAAACGACGCAAACCACTGATTAAGCCAAAAAGCCAAGCCAGTGGTAATAAAAGATAAGCAATTTTGGAATGGGTATACCAAAAATTCATTATTTATCCTATGTTTTAATGCGAAAACTGCATGGCGTGTAATTGTTTATACGCCCCGCCCCGCTCTAAAAGCTCGGCATGACTGCCCCGTTCTTTCACCTCACCATGCTCAATCACCACGATTTCATCGGCCTTTTCAATGGTCGACAAGCGGTGGGCGATCACTAAAACCGTACGATCTTTTTGTAATTCTTCTAAGGCTGATTGAATGGCACGTTCCGATTCTGTATCCAATGCTGAGGTCGCTTCATCTAAAATCAATACTGGCGAATTACGCAATAAAGCACGTGCAATGGCTAAACGTTGACGTTGTCCGCCGGATAGACTTGCCCCATTTTCACCAATCACGGTGTCTAATCCGTTGTCTAATTTATCAATAAATTCCATGGCATGTGCAGCATGTGCGGCGTCAATAATTTGTTGACGACTGTATTTCTCTGTGGCCGCATAAGCAATATTATTCGCCACGGTATCATTAAATAAATGCACCTGTTGCGACACCACGGAGCATTGCTGACGTAAATTGGCGAGTTTATAATCTTGAATATTCACGCCATCCAGTAAAATCTCGCCTTTATCAATATCGTAAAAACGGGTTAATAAATTAGCAACCGTGGATTTACCCGATCCAGAGCGACCCACTAAAGCAACGGTTTTACCTGCTGGAATACGTAAAGAAAAATGATTCAATGCCTTGTCTTCTTTGCCTTGATAAGTGAAACTTACCTGTTTAAATTCCACTTCACCTTTCGCCCGATCCACTTCATAGCTGCCACTGTCTTTTTCGGTGTCTAAATCCAAAAATTCAAACAACGTTTGACAAGCCGCCATACCACGTTGAAATTGCGAATTGACATTGGTTAAGGATTTCAAAGGGCGCATCATCGCCATCATGGACGAAAACACGACTGTAAACGACCCTGCAGTTAAATGTTCACTCATCACTTCAGGAAACGTCGCCACATAAAGCACCGCAGATAAAGCAAAAGAGGCAATAAGCTGTACCACACCATCAGAAATACCGTCAGCAGACACAATTTTCATCCCTTTGCGTCGCATATCGTTGCTGACTTCATTAAAGCGTTGTTCTTCCACCGGTTGACCACCAAAGGACAACACCACTTTATGCCCTTTTAACATTTGTTCCGTGGTCGTCGTTAAAGCCCCCATGCTGTCTTGAATATTACGGCTTAATTGACGGAAAATTTTAGAGACGAGACCAATCAGTACGCCGATAATCGGTGCTAAGACGAAAAGCACAATAGATAGCTGCCAACTGGTATAAATCATCACCACAAAGAGGGAAATTAAATAAGTCCCCTCACGCACTATGGTCACTAAAGCACTAGACGACGAACTGGCGACCATTTCACTGTCATAGGTCACACGAGAAAGTAAGCGACCGGTTGGATTTTGGTCAAAATAACTCACAGGCATAAACATAAGATGTTTAAACAAACGGCGACGTAAGGTCATTACCACTTTGCCTGAAACCCAAGATAAACAATAGCTTGCAATGTAATTGGTGACACCACGAAACAGCACAAACACCACCACCAAGACAGCCATTAATTTGAGAAAATCATGATCCGCTTCGCCAAAACCACGATCCAATAAAGGTTTTAATAAATAAATTAACCCTGAATCCACCAACGCATTTAACACCAAAGCGATGGCGGCAGCAATTAACCCCGCCTTGAATACGCTAATGGTCGGCCATAGGCGTTTAAAGGTTTTGAATACCGAAATATCTTTTTCTTTCATAATCACATCTTCATTTAAAAAGTTGTTGGCATTGTACAATTTTTTTCAGGATTATCCAACTTAATCCCCCTGTTGAGCAGTAATAATCTGCTGATACCAAGGACTAAACGCATTTCTGGCGGTGGCAATTTTTGTGTTATCCCCATAGAACCGTACCGAAATTTGCCCCGAAACTGCGGTATTATACAGCGCACTTTGCACTTGTTCTAAATGGGCTATCACACTGGCATGGGGGAATTTCCACTGATTCCAGCGCCCACTTGAAATCAAGGCAATATCAGGTTGAATTCGTTGAACAAAATCCGCTCCCGTTGAAGTTTTACTACCATGATGACCCACTTGTAATAGCTCAATTTTAGGTAACTGTGGCATAAGGCGTCGCTCCGTGGCCAAATCAGCGTCTCCGGTTAACAAGACTCGATGTGTGCCTTGTTGGACCAATAATACACAAGAATCGGCATTTTCTGCCCGTTTTACTGGCTGCTCAGGCGACAATACGTTGAATTCAATCCCTTGCCATTGCCAATCGTGGCCAGTTTGACAAAAAGTGCGGTGATTTTCCCCATAGTTTTTGGTGGAGGGCGTCACCAATATGGCCTCAGGAAATACCTTTAATATGGCCGTTGCACCTCCCGCATGATCGTTATCATCATGACTAAGAATCACATAATCTAATGCAATGCCTTGCCGTTGCAAATAAGGGAGAATTTCTAATTCCGCCATGGAACCGCCTTGCCAACTAGCGCCGGTGTCGTACAAAATCCCCCGCTGATTTTTCACGATTAAGGTTGATAACCCTTGTCCCACATCCAAGGTGTCCACTTGCCAATTGGGTTGCTGTCCGCCACGCCATATCAATGATAGGCTCAATAGCCCAATTAGACCACAACCGCCCAGTTGAACAAGCCGATATAAACGAGCGGGCAACGGACTAGACGAGGCAAACGATAATCCTAAGGGCCGAGATAATGAACTGAACAGCTTTATTGGGACGAGTTTTCTCGGGTGATAAAGCCAATAAACACTTCCCATGATGCCGACAAGAAAAATCAGACAGCAATACTGGATTTGTGAATCAGATAAGCCAATCCAACTATGTTGAAAATAGGCTAATAACTGAGTAATGCTATCCGCTAACCTATCCGCCCATAGCCAACTATTAAGGCCATCGCCAGTCAATACCGCCAACAATACCAATGGCACCAACAAAAAGCTATACAAAGGCACCGCAATAAGATTGGCGACTAAACCTTGTAAAGAAAATCCACCAAAGAACGCTAATTGAACAGGGGTAAAAAAACAAAATAACCCCAGTTGTAAATGAAACAGGGCTAAAATCCACCGCACTTTTGAGGAAATGGGTTGCCCTCGCCAAAGCAGTAAATTCAACGGAAATAAGCGATACCACAAAATCAAACAAGCCACCGCACTGGCCGACAGCCAAAAACTGGTGGACAAAATCATTAACGGATCACTTAAAAGCAACAATGCCACCACCATGCAATACAACTGCCACGGCGTACAATAGCCTCGCAAAATACGCAGTAAAATGATCACGGATAAAGCTAAACTGGCACGAAAGGTCGGGATCGCCAATCCCGCTAAATTGGCATAAAATAATGCCAACAGCAAGCCGCAAAGTAACGGAAATATCGGCCGAATCCATCGCGTAGGCAATACATATTGCAACGCTCGCCCTAGCCAAAAGCCTAACGCCATGGCGAGCCCAATATGTAACCCAGAAATGGCGATTAAATGCGCAGTATTGGTTTGTTGGTAAATTTTCCACGTCGTGGGTGTTATCCACGCTCGCTCACCAAAGCCTAAAGCCAATAATAAACCTTGTTGAGATAAATATTGGGTTTGCACCATGCTGTTGACGAGGCGTTGTTCTCGCCAGGAAAAATCTTGGGCTATTTTCACCGCACTTTTGATATTCGCAACGGCCTGAATATGGTTCGCCATATACCATTTTTGCCGATCAAATCCCCCATTATTTAAACGTGAAGAAATAGGTTTTACGGCCAATGTGCCTTGCCATACCTCCCCAATTTGAGGCGTTTCTGCCACATGCCAATTCACATAAATCCGCCTTGCGGGCTGAGATGATGAGGGCGCCGTCTGGACAATTAACGAGGTGTATTCTCCCTGATGTTGAATAGCCTTGATTTGAAATTGAGCCTGTATTTTTTGTAACGGAACTTCCGCCTGTTGCAAGGCTTGTGTGGCGGTGAAATGGGCATAACCAATAAAGATCGTCATCATCAAGGCTCTGTTTAGCCACGTTTTAAGCCAGTCTAAACAACGTCGTCCGCTGATGATGGCTAGAGCCAATCGACCACCTAACAACAAGACAAATAGGATCATACTTGCTTGCCAAGAAAGCAAATAATCACGAGGTAAAAAAGACAAAGACAATACCGATAAAATCGCATAACCACTGATTTTATCAATTCTTATCTGAGGGCGTAATTTAAAAAAATTCTGCATTTTTCACCGCACTTTTGAGCTTTTTCACTATTTTTCTTGTATTGAACCAAGAATAAACGATACCGCTTTCAAGCCTACGCTAAAAAATCAAAAAGCCTAAATAATTTATTTCATTTTTGGAATGGAGATCACATTTTTATGTAAAGACTGTGTAAAGATCGCCTTGTTTCAGTAATTTTATTTGCTTATTTTAGCAACTTCTGGTATTTATAACGCCTTTAAAATTACCCCCCATTAATTTTCGGGGAATCACTTAAGGTGTTTGACGTCGCTAGATGGATCGCTCAGACAGAATATTATTGATTGGAGAACAACATGACAAACACGAATAAAGCCTCTTTAAGCCTTTTAGCCTTAGCAGGCGTGTCGCCATATCAAGAAGAAAAAAATGAAGAATACATGAATGAAAAACAAATCGTTCATTTCCGTAAAATTTTACAAGCATGGCACGACCAGATTGTCGGTGAGGCGAGCCGTACCGTAAACCATATGCGAGATGAGGCCTCTAATTTCCCAGATCCCGCAGATCGTGCGACCCAAGAAGAAGAATTTAGCTTAGAATTGCGTGCCAGAGATCGTGAACGCAAATTAATGAAAAAAATCGAAAATACCTTAAAAAAATTAGAGACGGAAGATTTTGGCTACTGCAATTCATGCGGTGTCGAGATTGGTATTCGTCGCTTAGAGGCTCGTCCAACGGCCGATCTTTGTATTGATTGTAAAACATTAGCCGAAGTGCGTGAAAAACAAATGGGATTTTAATCAACATTCCCTCACAAGCTAGGCTATACAGAATAAACGTCGGACGTAATGAAATACGTCCGTTGATTTTATTCACAAAATCTTTTATTTACGGAGTTTATTATTTTAACGTACATAAAAAACTTGTTTGGTAAACATTCAAAGCAAGCTCAACCAAACAACACGGAACGACCACAACCGAAACGAACAGTACACACAAACAAGAAATCGGTAAGCACTAAACGCCATGCCAATGCAATGATCAAGGCAAGTCAAGTGGCTATTCATGCTCGATTGTTTAGTAAAAATGCCCTAAGCGTGGTCGAAAAACTCAATCGTCAAGGCTACGAGGCCTATATTGTCGGTGGCTGTATACGAGATCTGTTATTAGGTAAAGTACCGAAAGATTTCGATGTGGCCACCAATGCTCGCCCCGAACAAGTGCAAGCCATTTTCCAACGCCGTTGCCGTTTAGTCGGACGCCGTTTCCGTTTAGCCCATATTATGTTTGGGCGAGATATTATTGAAGTCGCCACATTCCGAGCCAATCACGAAGTCAAACACTCCGAACAACAAGCGAAACAAAATGATGATGGCATGATTTTACGGGATAATGTTTACGGGACATTAGAACAAGACGCAGAACGCCGTGATTTTACCGTAAATGCCCTTTATTACAGCCCTAAAGATAATGTCATCTACGATTTCTATCAAGGCATTGACGATCTGAAAGCGGGGAAATTACGTCTCATCGGCGATCCTGTCACTCGCTATCAAGAAGATCCCGTACGCATGTTGCGAGCCATTCGTTTTATGGCGAAATTAGATATGTTTTTGGACAAATCCAGCGAAACGCCAATTGTCGAACTTGCACCGCTGTTGAAAAATATCCCGCCAGCTCGTTTATTTGATGAAAGTTTGAAGTTATTACAAACTGGCTGCGGTGAAAAAACCTATCATTTATTGCGTCAATACGCCTTATTTGAGCAACTGTTCCCTACTCTGCGCCCTTATTTTACCGAAAAAGGCGACAGTTTAGCGGAGCGCATGATGATTCATTCGGTGAAATCCACCGACGAACGTATCGCCGATAATTTACGGATTAACTCCGCATTCTTATTTGCGGCGTTCTTTTGGTATCCGTTACGTGAAAAAGTCGATACGCTAAAAAATGAGGGTGGATTAAATAACCACGACGCCTATGCGTTAGCCGGAAATGAAATCATGGACGTATTGTGCCGTGCCCTTGCTGTACCTCGTCGACATACGGGCGTCATTCGTGAAATTTGGATGTTGCAATTACAGCTTGCCAAACGTTCGGGCAAATTCCCTGAACGCACCATGCAACACCCGAAATTCCGTGCGGCTTACGACCTATTAGCCATGCGTGCGGAAATTGAGGGCGGTGAAAGCATTGAATTGGCCAAATGGTGGCATGAATATCAGTTTAGCAATACCGAACAACGTATTGCATTAATCAAAGAGCAAAATAAAAATGCGCCACGACCGAAAAAACGTTATGCCCGCAAACGCTCACTGAAAAAGGACTAACCCATGGCCATTGCATACATTGCCTTAGGCAGTAATTTAAATCAACCAGTGCAACAACTGAATGCGGCTATTGAGGCTATGGCGGTTTTACCTCAAACCCAAGTGCTAGCAGTCAGTTCATTTTATCGCAGTAAACCCCTTGGTCCACAGGATCAGCCCGATTATGTTAATGCCGTAGCAAAACTTCAGACAGAACTTGCGCCTCTGGCATTATTAGACGCCTTACAACAGATTGAAAATCAACAAGGCCGAGTGCGTTTACGTCATTGGGGCGAACGCACTTTAGATTTAGATATATTACTTTATGGTCAACTGGTTATTCAGTCAGAAAGACTGACTATTCCCCATTATGATATGCACAATCGGGAATTTGTGATCGTACCATTATATGAAATTGACAAGGATTTACACTTACCTAATGGACTCTCCTTGTCTGACCTGATTGAAAATGTCAAAAATCATCAAATGTCACTTGTTATTCAAAATAAATAAGCTATAATGGTTTCCATCTTAAGTAATCCCTAGTGCTTAAGGTAACTTCACTTAGTTGTGATTCCAAAACAAGTGAAAATTTTGTTCATAAATCCTAAACATCCCTAATGAAAATGCAACTGAGAAGTTGCATTTTTTTCGTTAAAATTCCTGAAAAATCCTCTGTTGCCTTTAGATTTTTCCTATAAAAAAACACATAAAACTGCTAGAATAAAATATATTTTCTTAGATTTTTATATATTATGGCATTAATCAGTTTAACCAACGGCTACCTTTCTTTTAGCGATCACCCTTTGCTTGATCACTGCGATCTACATATTGAACCCAACGAGCGTGTTTGTTTAGTGGGGAGAAATGGCGCAGGTAAATCTACCCTACTCAAAATTCTGGCTGGCGATACTGTCATGGATGATGGCAAATTGCTATTAAGCCAAGATCTAGTAGTTTCTCGTTTAGAACAAGATCCGCCACGCACAGCAAGCGGTAACGTATTTGATTATGTGGCAGAGGGGATTGGGCATTTAGCCGATTTATTGAAAGAATATCATCATTTATCCACGCAATTAGAACAGGATTATAGCGAAAGCCTACTCAATCAACTCGCCAACGTGCAAGCTAAATTAGAACACGCTAACGGTTGGCAATTTGATAATAAAATCAAGGAGGTGCTGCTTAAACTGAACCTAAATCCTAACACCAAATTGTCGGATTTATCGGGCGGTTGGTTGCGTAAAGCGGCCTTGGCTCGGGCCTTAGTATGCAATCCTGATGTATTGTTATTAGACGAACCTACTAACCATTTGGATGTAGATGCGATTGAATGGTTAGAAGAATTTTTACTGGAATTTAAAGGCAGTATTGTGTTTATTTCTCACGACCGTTCTTTTATTCGTAAAATGGCGACACGCATTGTGGATCTTGACCGTGGACAGCTTGTTTCCTATTCGGGCAACTACGACAATTATCTCGCCACCAAAGAAGAAAATCTGCGAGTGGAAGAATTGCAAAATGCCCTATTTGACAAAAAGTTGGCACAAGAAGAAGTCTGGATTCGGCAAGGCATTAAAGCTCGGCGAACTCGTAACGAGGGGCGTGTGCGTGCCTTAAAAGCCTTGCGAGAAGAACGCCGTCAACGCCGAGATCAGCTTGGTACAGCAAAATTACAACTCGACCAATCTAGCCGTTCCGGCAAAATTGTGTTTGAACTCGAAAACGCCAATTTTGAGATTGACGGTAAAAAATTGCTCTCCAATTTCAGCACCAATATTATGCGGGGCGATAAAATTGCTTTAGTGGGAGCCAATGGTTGTGGCAAAACGACGTTTATTAAACTATTACTCGAACAACTTAAACCCACTTCAGGAAAAATCCGTTGTGGTACCAAATTAGACATTGCCTATTTCGACCAATATCGTGTGGATCTTGATCCCGAAAAATCTGTTATGGACAACGTGGCAGACGGCAAACAGGATATTGAAGTCAACGGTATTAAACGCCACGTGTTAGGCTATTTACAAGATTTCTTATTTCCACCCAAACGTGCCATGACCCCTGTCAAAGCCCTATCGGGCGGTGAACGTAATCGCTTATTGTTGGCAAAATTATTATTAAAGCCGAATAATTTATTAATTCTGGACGAACCCACTAACGATTTAGATGTGGAAACCCTTGAATTATTGGAAGAAATTCTCGCTGATTATCAAGGCACACTCCTTATCGTCAGCCATGACCGTCAATTTATTGATAACGTTGCTACCGAATGTTATATGTTTGAGGGCGAGGGCGTGTTGAATAAATATGTGGGCGGCTATTTTGACGCCAAACAGCAACAAGCGAATGTGTTGGCTCAAAAAGCGTTAAATGGCTCGGTGAAAACCGCTGAAAAAGCGGAAAAAACTGCGGTGCAAAATCCAAAAGTTTCTGAAAAACCGAAAAAACAAGCCACCAAGCTGTCTTACAAAGAACAACGTGAGCTAGAACAATTACCGCAACAATTAGAAAAATTAGAACAAAAAATCACCGCACTTCAAGGGGAAGTGGGTAGCCCTGAATTTTTCCAACAGGAGCACGGTTATACTAGTGAAAAATTGCAACTGTTAGCGGATTTGGAAACAGAGTTTGAACAAGCGTTTGAGCGCTGGGAAGAGTTGGAAGAGAAGAAGAATTTACAATAATTGTAGGGGCGAACCGATGTTTTCATCCGAAAATCATGCTCCGTATTAAATGGGCGGATACATCGATCCGCCCCTTGTATACAACCATTACTCAAATACAATTAACACAAAAACTGAACATCCGCTATTCCTTATTCAAGAAAGGTTGTAACGCCCTAACACACCGCTCCACCACATCATCAAAACTACCCTCAATATCAATGGCAATCACATCTGGCTCATCGGCTTGTGGAATTTCCAAGGTATCAAATTGGCTTTTTAGCATTTCTTCTTTCATAAAATGCCCTTTACGTTGTTTCATTCGCTCTAGGATCAGCTCAAAACTGCCGTGTAAAAACAGAAATTTGACATTTTCATTGCCATCTCGGATCAAATCACGGTATTTTTTCTTTAAGGCTGAACACACAATAATGCCTTTTTCGCTTTTTTGCTCCAAACTAAAAGCGGCATCTCGAATACGTTCTAGCCAAGGCAAACGATCTTCATCATTAAGCGGATGCCCTTGTCGCATTTTGATAATATTGGCTCTCGGGTGCAAATCGTCCCCGTCAATCAGTTTTAACCCCAATTTATTGGCAACCGCTGTGCCAACGGAAGTTTTGCCTGTGCTAGAAACGCCCATTAAAATAAAACTTGAGCCTTGATATGTTTTCTCCGTCATCCATTTTCCCCTTAAATTCTGTCTTTTCTCTATTCTAACCAAAAAAACGCCATAATGGTTACTGGTAACATTTATTTTTGTGATCTGGATCACTTATTTTTATTTTCCATTGCGTAAATTTTCACTATTTCTAAAAAAAATGTGATGTATGTCACAATTCTAACAAAAGAAACTTTACCTAAATCCAAAAAATGATAATGTTACCAGTAACAATTCAATCAGAAGGAAAATACTATGTTAATTTTAACACTTATTGCATCCATCATTCTGTTACTGGTGTTAATCATCAAGTTCAGAGTTCACGCCTTTGTGGCATTGGTTTTAGTCAGTCTATTAACGGCTTTGGTGACAGGTATTCCCGTCAATAAAATTATTTCGACAATGTTAAATGGCTTTGGCGGAACGCTTGCTAGTGTAGCATTGTTAGTCGGATTGGGGGCTATGATCGGTCGACTGCTTGAAATTACAGGCGGTGCCAAAGTGCTAGCGGACACCCTAATCAATAAATTCGGGGAAGAAAAAGCCCCATTTGCATTAGGTGTGGCATCATTATTATTCGGTTTCCCGATTTTCTTTGATGCAGGTCTTGTGGTGATGTTGCCGATTATCTTTAGCGTAGCCAAACAATTTGGCGGATCATTATTCCGTTATGCGTTTCCTGCTGCGGGAGCCTTTGCCGTTACCCACGCTTTCTTACCACCGCATCCAGGCCCTGTGGCATCAGGGGATTTATTGGGGGCAAATATTGGTTTACTTACCCTAGTTGGTATTGTCATCGCCCTACCGACTTGGTATTTTGGTGCTTATTTATACAGCAAGTTTTTAGGTCATAAATATCATTTACCGCTTCCAAAATCCTTTTTAAATGCCGCACCGATTAATGAAACTGCGGTGCAAAATCCGCCTAAATTCGGCAAAGTGATGTTTATTTTATTACTGCCACTTTGCTTGATTATGTTGGATACCGTGTTAAATACCTTTTCCGTAATGAAATTAATCGACGGTTCTGCACTTTGGGTTGAAAGCCTACGTTTATTGGGTAAAACACCTGTTGCATTATTAATCACGTTGTTAGTGACCATCATTTTATTAAAACAACAACGCAGCGTAGAACAAATTGAAAAAATTTGTGACAATGCTCTTGGACCAATTTGTGCAATCGTGTTAGTGACCGGAGCTGGCGGTATGTTTGGCGGTGTTTTACGTGCAAGTGGCATTGGCGATGTCGTTGCCAATATGCTGTCAGATATGGGTGTACCTGTCATTATTGCGGCATTTTTAATTTCCACCGCTTTGCGTGTAGCTCAAGGTTCTGCCACCGTCGCCATTACCACTACATCAGCATTAATTGCCCCAACCGTTGCTGCAACCACTGGGCTCAGCGAACTCGATCTCTGTTTCATCGTGATTTCCATTGCATCGGGTGCAACCGTACTTTCTCACGTCAATGACAGTGGATTCTGGCTAATTAGCCGTTTCCTTGAACTGGATACCAAAACGGCATTTAAAACGTGGACAGTACTCGAAACATTGATTGGTTTAGTTGGATTTGGATTTGCTTTGATTGGTAGTATTATTTTTTAATCCTTTGATTTAATAGGGAAAACTGCGGTATTTTGTACCGCAGTTTTTTACTTCTCATCCTGAGTAAATTCCTTTCTCAACTGCTCTGCCACCATTTTAATCGCCTGCCCTGCTGGGATCCCTTGAGCCATTAATTGTTGGATTTGTTCTACGGCTTGTTGTTGCTGTTCATGGGTTAAGCCTAATAATGCGTTATCTAACATTTTGTTTTCCTTATAAAACACCCGCTAATTTGAAAAAATTTCGGTATGATTCTGCTTTCTTCTCAAGGCTTAATGGATAAGCCCTTGAAGTTGATGGTAAGCGATATAATTTAAGTTCTCTACCCTCAAATAGGAAATCAATAAATTCATTGGTTTTTGGTTCTTTTAATTTATCTGGCAGTAAATTACATAATATTTCTGTCGCTTTTCCACCCGTGGTAAAAATCCATTGGCAGTTTGGTAACTGTTTAAGTACATCAGATAAATTGACGGGTTCAATAATTTTCAGAAATTTATCAGAGGCGTTACCCTGTTCACGAATTGCTTTTCGTACCGTTGGACAAGCGGCAATATTTCGTTCAATTAAAAATGATTTAATGCGTTCAGGATCAAAACGTTTTTCATTTTCTACTTGAAAATAGTTTTTATCGTTAAAAAACACTAAACCATAAATTCGCCACATATCATTTTGAAAATTCGGGTAATGAAATTCCATACAACGCTTTTCAGCGGTTGGAGGGAATGTCCCCATCATCATTACCTTCGCTTGTGGCGATAACACGGGGGAAAATGGGTGGATTTCAATGATCGGTTGCATAAATGGTTACTCTAGCTTTTTAAGGTTTCAAAAATCACTTCCGCCAACGCTTTGGAAATCCCTGGGACGCTGGCAATTTCATCTAAGGTTGCTTTTTTCACCCCTTGCATACCGCCGAGATATTTTAACAAGGCTTGGCGGCGTTTTGCTCCTACGCCTGCAATGGTTTCTAAGCCACTTTGGGTAAAGGCTTTTTGACGTTTTTTGCGGTGTCCTGTGATGGCGTGGTGGTGGCTTTCATCGCGGATTTGTTGAATTAAATGCAACGCTAAATCATCGGGATCAAGATGAATTTCTTTACCGAACTTGCTTAAAATCAGGGTTTCTTGCCCTGCTCGGCGATCCACGCCTTTTGCCACACCGATTAAGTGCGGTCTTTTTTTATCCCATTTTACATTTAACTGTTCAAACACTTGCAAAGCCCGATTTAATTGCCCTTTGCCGCCGTCAATAAAAATCACATCAGGGATTTTGTCGGTTTCTAGTTCCCGATCATAGCGTTTTTTCAGGGCTTGTTCCATGGCTGCATAGTCATCGCCGCCTGTAATACCCTCAATATTAAAACGGCGATAATCGGATTTTAACGCCCCGTTTTCATTGAACACCACGCAAGATGCCACGGTTTGACTGCCTTGGGTATGGCTGATGTCAAAACATTCCATCCGCTTAATTTTTTCAATACCGAGCAGATGTTGTAAGGCTTGATAACGTTCGCTCATTAAACTGGTTTCTTTTAATTTCAGGCTCAACGCTGCTTTGGCGTTCATTTGGGCGAGCTGTAAATATTTGCTTTTGTTGCCTTTTACCGCATCTTGAATAACGACTTTGCGACCCGCTTGCTCACTAAGCAAGGTTTCCAATTCAGATTTTTCGTCTAATTTATGATCTACTACAATGCTATTCGGCACGGTTCGCCCTTGGTGAACTTGCAAATAAAATTGTCCTACAAAAGTTGCGGTCAACTCGCTCAAATCTGTATTGGCTGGTACTTTGGGGAAATAACTACGATTGCCTAATACCTTTCCTTGCCGAATAAACAGCACCTGTACGCAGGCTACGCCCAACTGGTAAGCGATGGCAATAATATCCATATCATCTAGCCTGTCTTGGCTGACAAATTGTTTTTCAATAATGGATCGCACCGCTTGAATTTGATCCCGATAACGAGCGGCATTTTCAAAATCCAACGTAGCACTTGCCTTTTCCATTTTACCGATTAAATGCTCCAACACCTGACTATCTTTACCTTGCAAAAATAAACGAGCGTAATTCACTTGTGTATTGTAGTCTTCATCCGTCACAAAACCGGTCACACAAGGCGCAGCACAACGCCCGATTTGATACTGCAAACAAGGACGAGAACGGTTATTGTACACCGCATTTTCACATTGCCGCACGGGAAATAATTTTTGCAAAAGTGACAGGGTTTCACGCACCGCTCCTGCGTGAGGGTAAGGTCCAAAATATTCCCCTGCAATTTTCTTTGAACCACGATAGGCGGTCAATCTCGGATGGCGTTCTTTGGTCAACAAAATATAAGGATAGGATTTATCATCACGCAGTAATACGTTATAGCGTGGTTGATAGGTTTTGATGTAATTATGTTCGAGCAACAGTGCCTCGGTTTCGCTACTTGTAATCGTGGTTTCAATACGATAAATGGCTGCGACTAATGCCTCGGTCTTTTTACTGGATAAATTGGCACGAAAATAGCTCGACAGGCGTTTTTTCAGATCCTTAGCTTTTCCCACATAAATCACCGTATCGGTTTTATCAAACATGCGATAAACACCCGAATCGTGCGTGAGGTTTTTAAGAAAAGTTTTGTGATCGAACATTATCAATTATCTTGTGATTAAAAAATAAAAACCTTGTACTTATATACAAGGTTTTATATAATATATCTGCTTTTGAGAAAGCTCAAAAGTAGGTGGATCTGCATTGCAATCCGCCAGTTAGCCCCTGATGGGTTGCAAGTAGATCCTTGTTGTTTTAATTTTTACCAATGAGGATAAAAATATGAAACTAAAAACTATATTAATGATAGTTAAGTGGTTGATTATTATTCTACTATGCGTATCACTCAAGGGTGATACCGCTGGCCTAATGTAGAATCCATTTAACTTAACTCAAAGGGAACAATTTCCACCACGAAATTGTTCCCTTTTATTATGCCAAAACACCCAACGGATTGCAACTATCTCACAACCCCTTTTCCATGTTAACTAAAAGCCATGAAAAACTACGCCACCGCTCGCAATCGTTTGCCTAGGACTACAAGATTGTGTTATTCTAACGCCTGTTTTTTATCATTTATTTTTCTCATGGAAATCAAACATGTCTACTCAAAATCCACAAATTGCCATTGTCATGGGCTCCAAAAGCGACTGGGCGACCATGTGCGAGGCGACGCAAATTTTAGATGAATTGCAACTGCCTTATCATGTTGAAGTCGTGTCTGCCCATCGCACGCCTGATAAATTGTTTCACTTTGCAGAAAATGCGGCGCAAAAGGGGTATAAAGTGATTATTGCGGGTGCAGGCGGTGCGGCGCATTTGCCTGGAATGATCGCCGCAAAAACCTTGGTGCCTGTATTAGGCGTTCCTGTAAAAAGCTCAATGTTAAGCGGTGTAGATAGTCTTTATTCGATTGTGCAAATGCCTAAAGGGATTCCCGTAGGCACCTTGGCCATTGGGCCTGCGGGTGCAGCCAATGCGGGGTTGTTAGCAGCACAAATTTTAGCCGCTTGGGATACCGCATTATTCGGTCGTTTACAAGCATTCCGTGAAAATCAAACCAATGTCGTGTTGGATAATCCCGATCCAAGAAGTTAATCCATTTTAACCGCACTTTGCCATAAAAGTGCGGTACGTTTTTTGAGATTTTTACTATGCAACAAAGTACTTTATATCCAACCGTTTACGTATTAGGCAATGGTCAACTTGGGCGAATGTTGCGTTATGCGGGCGCCCCGTTAGATATTAAGGTTGAGCCGTTGGCCTTTAACGCTCCCCTTTTTGATTTACCCGAAGACGCCATTATTACAGCAGAAATTGAACGTTGGGAATCCACGCCCTTAACAGAGATGTTGGGCAACCATGCCAATTTTGTCAATCAAAAAGTCTTTGCCACGACAGCCGATCGGTTTAGCCAAAAATCCCTATTAGATGAACTCAATCTTCCCACTTCCCCTTGGGCATTGCTAAAAAGTGCGGTGGATTTTGAGCGAATTTTTTCAGACATAGGTGAAAAGGTTGTGGTGAAACGCCGTACAGGTGGTTATGATGGCCGAGGACAATGGATTGTTACTGCAGAAAATCAAGACGTGATAACAGATGACTTATTCGGCGCAGTGATTGCAGAAAAATTTATTCCCTTTGATGGTGAAGTTTCTCTTGTGGGTGCCAGATTCCGCAACGGTGAAACCCGTTTTTACCCCGTCACCCACAATTTACAACAAAACGGCATCTTGCGTTATAGCGTAGCCGACGGTTCCAATGCCCATTTACAAGCGCAAGCAGAACAGATGCTTGGCAAAGTGATGGCAAAACTGGATTATGTCGGCGTGATGGCGATGGAATGCTTTGTGGTGAATAATCAGTTGCTAATCAACGAATTAGCGCCACGGGTGCATAACAGCGGACACTGGACGCAACTGGGCTGTTCCATTAGTCAATTTGAACTGCATTTACGGGCATTATTAGATTTACCGACCCCAACATTGCAAGTGTTTGCACCAAGTGTCATGATTAATCTTATCGGCACCTCACACAACCCGAACTGGCTCAATACGCCATTCAGCCAGTTACATTGGTATGGTAAAGAAGTCCGTGCGGGGCGAAAAGTGGGGCATATTAATTTGACCCATGTTGACAAAACGCAACTGATCCAACAATTACAAAAATTAAGCCATGAATTGCCTGAAGATTATCAATCAGGACTTGCATGGGCGATGGATAAATTAAAATTTAGCGATTTTTAACCGCACTTTTTTACACTTAACGCAATCTGGCGTTAAATGGTTTAACCACCGAGAAGAACTACTTGCAATTTCAAGTCATTAAGAGTATAAATTTTACATCGTTAACAAACTATTTACATTTTAAAAGGACTAGCATTATGTTTGAACATATCACGCCCGCACCGGCGGATCCTATTTTGGGTTTAGGCGAGGCATTTAAATCTGAAAATCGTGCCAATAAAATCAATTTAGGCATCGGCGTATATAAAGATGCCCACGGCAACACGCCAATTATGAAAGCGGTGAAAGAGGCTGAAAAACGCATCTTTGATATTGAAACCACCAAAAACTATCTCGCTATTGATGGCGTGGCAGATTTTAACGAACGCACCAAAGGGTTATTGTTCGGCGAAGATTCTGATATCATCAAAAACCGTCGCGCCAAAACCGTCCAAAGCCTTGGTGGAACTGGTGCATTACGTATCGCAGCAGAATTTATTAAACGCCAAACCAAAGCACAAAACGTGTGGATCAGCTCACCAACGTGGCCAAACCACAATGCGATTTTCAATGCCGTTGGCATCACCATTCGTGAATATCGTTATTATGATGCTGAACGCAAAGCCTTAGATTGGGATAATTTAATTGCGGATTTAAGCAATGCAAGTGAGGGCGATGTGGTGTTATTACACGGTTGCTGTCATAACCCAACAGGTATTGATCCAACACCTGAACAATGGAAAACCTTAGCCGACATGTCAGCCAAAAATGGTTGGTTACCGTTATTTGACTTTGCCTATCAAGGCCTAGGCAACGGCTTAGAGGAAGATGCCATTGGCTTACGCACCTTTGCCGCCAACCACAAAGAGCTATTAGTTGCGAGCTCCTATTCTAAAAACTTTGGCTTATACAGTGAACGTGTTGGCGCCTTTACCTTAGTGGCAGAAACCGAACAAGTGGCCGCCACGGCGTTAACCCAAGTCAAAGCCATTGTACGCACGCTTTACTCCAACCCTGCCTCACATGGCGCTGCAACCGTCGCCGTGGTATTAGCTGATCCTGTCTTACGCCAACAGTGGGAGCAAGAATTGACAGAAATGCGTAACCGCATTAAAACCATGCGAACTAAATTTGTTGAATTGCTAAAAGAATTTGGTGCCAACCAAGACTTTGGCTTTATCACACAACAAAATGGCATGTTCTCTTTCAGTGGCTTAAACGCTGATCAAGTGGATCGCTTAAAAGATGAATTTGCCATTTACGCCGTACGTTCTGGCCGAATTAATGTTGCGGGCATCACGGAAGACAATATTCGTCACTTATGTGAAAGCATTGTGAAAGTGCTTTAATGATAAAATAGGCTATGATTTTAACCCTGTATAAAGTACAGGGTTATTTTTTACCTAGCATAATGGACAACATGGTTGGTAAAAATAAGACATAAAAAAAGTGCCTATATTTCAAGGCACTACTCGGAAAGCAAAATATGTCTGGCTATTTATCATAGCACTTGTTTTAAGTGCGGTCATAATAATGAAATATTTTTATGATTGCAAATAGCAATGTTCATTTTTGTGACGTAGGTCACATGAATAACATATAATTGCTTATTTTTTAGTTATTTTCCTGTGAAACCAAAGCTAATCAATACTTTTTTCGCCTCATCAGATTTTAAATAATCCAAAAAGGCTTTAGCATCTGCACTGTCGTGATCTTTGATTAATGCCACCGGATATTCCACTGGTGGATGGCTATCTTCTGGGAAAGTGGCAACCACTTTCACTTTTTGACTTGCGGCGGCATCAGTACCGTAAACCACACCTAATGGGCTTTCCGCTTGTTCCACTAATGCCAATGCCGCACGTACATTATTAGCACGAGCTAATTTGCTCTCTACACTGCTCCATTGACCTAAATGGGTTAATGCGGTTTTAGCATATTTACCCGCCGGCACATGATCAGGATCGCCCACCGCTAAGAAATGACCGTCTAAGGCTTTTTGCCATTTGTCATTGCTTAAATCCACGCTGTCAATTTTGCTGTCTTTCGGTGCAATCATCACAAGGCTGTTACCCACTAAAATAGCACGGCTATCTTTAACAATGGCATCTTTCTCTGCCACATAGTCCATCCATTTTAAATCGGCTGAAACGAAAATATCCGCCGGTGCGCCTTGTTCAATTTGTTTGGCCAACACAGAAGAAGACGCAAAAGAGAACACCACTTCTTCACTTGGTTTGACTTTTTTATAATCATCTGCCACTTGTTGTAAAGCGTTGGTCATTGACGCAGCAGCAAAAACAGTGACTTTTGCCATCGCACTTTGGCTCATGATTAAACCTACACCCACAACTAATGCGAGTTTTTTCATCGTTAATTTCATTTTTTCTCCTTGTATAATGACTAACGTTATCGCCTAAATTATATAATGAATTCGAAAAGAAAAGCTACAAGAATCAAATGATTTCCTTTAAAATAGCCAAAACCATTTAATAGGACGAAAAAATGCACACCGAAATCTTACTTACTATAAAATTACAGCAAGAACTTTTTGTGGATCCCAAACGCATTCGTTTATTAAAAGAAATTCAAAAATGTGGTTCCATCAATCAAGCAGCGAAAAATGCCAAAGTCAGCTATAAAAGTGCGTGGGATCATTTAGCCGCAATGAATGAAATCAGCCCTAAACCTATCTTAGAACGTAACGTGGGAGGCAAAAATGGTGGCGGTACTGCATTAACCACTTATGCTGAACGTCTATTACAACTCTATGATTTATTAGAACAAACCCAAGAAAAAGCGTTTAATATTTTGCAAGATGAACAGATTCCATTAAATAGTTTACTCAGTGCGACGGCTCGATTTTCTTTGCAAAGTAGTGCCAGAAATCAGCTTTTTGGCAAAGTCAAACAATGCATCATTCATCAACTTAATGCCATGGTAGAAATTGAATTACCCTCTCTTTCTCAACCTATTTATGCGTGGATTACGCAAAAAAGTGCGGTGCGTTTACAGCTAAGTTGGGGCAAGGAAGTCATGTTGATGATCAAAGCACCATGGGTGAAAATTCATACGGAGATAAGCCAATATCCATCAGATGAAAAAAATCTATTCCCTGTTCAAGTTTCGTCAATTTTAGACAAAGGCGATAGCAAAGAAGTTTTACTGGCAATCAATGACCAACTCAAATTTTGTGCCACGGCACCACATCAACAAGAATTTGATGTCGGGCAACAGGTTTGGGCAAAAATCGATCCTGAACAGATTATTTTGGCAACACTGTATTAAAGGAAATAATAATGAGTTTAAAATACCGCTCTGATATTGATGGACTGCGTGCCATCGCTGTGTTATCCGTGATTATTTATCACGCTAATCCCTATTTATTGCCCAGTGGCTTTTTAGGGGTGGATATTTTCTTTGTGATTTCAGGTTATTTGATTACCAAATTAATTAGCCAAGAAATGCAAGAAAATCGTTTTTCTTTTTTAACTTTCTATAAACGCCGTGCCAAACGGATTTTGCCCGCTTTAATTACGGTATTAGTGGTTGCCTTGGCGATAGGTTCTTTTTTATTGGCTCGAGAAGATACTATTCCGTTTTTACGTTCTTTAAGATCTGTTCTGTCCTTTGAAGGTAATATGTATTTTGCTCGACAAAACGGTTATTTCAATGTTGAAGGCTATGAAACCCCTTTATTGCATTTTTGGTCATTAGCTACCGAAGAACAATTTTATTTTGTTTTTCCTGCGTTATTGTTTGCATTATTTAAAATCACCACTAAAATCCGCCATGTTCAATCTGCCATTATTTTAATTAGTGTTTTAATTGTAGCAAGCCTGTTGGCGAAATTTATTCCAACTCACTTACAACAATATTATCTTCCTCATTTACGAGCTTATGAACTGTTAATTGGGGCATTATTTTCTTTCTTACCCGTGAAACAAGGTAATGGAAAAACTACCTACGCTTTATTAATTGCAATGCTAGTTTGTTTGGCGATACCGAAAGATTATCTCATAGGGGACGGCTATATTGAGCAGATTGCGATTAGCCTTATTACTGCGTTATTAATTCTATTCCCCTATAACAGCACAAAAAATATTTTAGTCCACAAATGGTCGGTTAGAATTGGTTTGCTATCTTATTCGCTTTATTTGTGGCATTGGGTGATCTTGGCATTCTTTAGATATTATCAATCTCACTCTATTTTATCTTTGGAACTAACTTGCCTTGCCTTATTTATTGCAGCGGTTGGCGCAATCATTTCTTATTATGTGATTGAACAGCCTATCCGTAGAATCAAAAATCTATCCACTAAACAATTTTTAATGATACTTGGGGTTTATGTGGCGTTATTTATTCCAACTATCACCTTACTGAACCACACAAGAAATATGCCAACGAGTGTTGATTTTTCCCCTTATGTTGTGAAAAATAATCAATGTTACGGCGATAAAGCCTTTTGTCAGATTGGTGATAGCGACCAACCTATTCATATTCTTGCCATGGGAGATTCGCATATGTTGCATTATGTAGAATTTGTGGATTACGTTGGGAAAAAAGAAAAGTGGTCTGCTGATTTTTATGCCGTAGGCGGTTGCCAATTTATTTACAATGATTTTTCTCATCGTAATGAAGATTGCAATGAATTTAGACGCTACGGTTCAAAAAATCTAGATAAATATGACACAATACTTTTGGCTGGTCGTTGGGAGTCATTATTAGGAACTGATAATGGTGAAAAAGCGCTTAGAGACACTTTAGATTATATTTTAAGCAAAAATAAAACCTTGTATGTGTTTAGGGATAATCCCCGTTCACCTTACTCTGGTATGAAAATGCACCATTTAATCCAACGAGGTTTCTCTATTGATTTAGACGAACTGCTCCATAGTCAAAAAGAACGAGTCGCAGAATATGAAGCGGGCGATAAAAAATTTATGGAAATCATAAAAGATTATCCACAAATCCATTTAGTCGATTTAAATGCTTATATTCCTAAAAATTTCTTTTTTAATGGCATTCCATTATACCAAGATTTAGATCATCTCAATTCTTTCGGTTCATATCATCTTGCTGAAGAATTTGTGAAAGAGCAAAAATTAATTAAATAATGCCACCCCAAATAGCACAAGTCAGTCTTGTGCTATTTTTTTCACAAAATCCCTTTACATTTATGTACTAGTGCAATAGTATAACAGCTATTCAATAATTAATTATTTATGTAAGGAAATATAATGACAGATACTTTACTTGATCCCTATTTTGGGGAGTTTGGCGGCATGTATGTGCCAGAAATTTTAGTCCCTGTACTAAAACAACTGGAACAGGCTTTCGTGGACGCCAAAGACGATCCCGAATTTCAAGCCGAATTTCAAGATTTACTCAAAAATTACGCCGGTCGTCCGACAGCATTAACCCTGTGTAAAAATATCACCAAAGGCACCAAAACCAAAATCTACCTCAAACGGGAAGATTTATTACACGGTGGTGCCCACAAAACCAATCAAGTGTTAGGCCAAATTTTATTGGCAAAACGCATGGGAAAAACTCGCATTATTGCCGAAACAGGGGCGGGGCAACATGGTGTCGCAACCGCTCTCGCTTGTGCTATGCTTGGTATGCCTTGTTTGGTTTATATGGGGGCAAAAGATGTAGAACGCCAATCACCAAACGTGTTTCGTATGCGATTAATGGGGGCGGAAGTGGTGCCTGTGCAAAAAGGATCTTGCTCACTCAAAGATGCGTGCTGTGAGGCCATGCGTGACTGGGCAGCCAATTATGAAACGACCCACTATTTAATCGGTACCGCAGCCGGCCCTCACCCTTTCCCGACCATTGTACGTGAATTCCAAAAAATGATCGGCGAAGAAACCAAACGCCAAATTTTAGAAAAAGAGGGACGCTTACCTGATGCCGTAATTGCAGCCGTAGGCGGTGGATCCAATGCGATTGGTATGTTTGCAGATTTTATCGAAGAAAAAAGCGTACGTCTAATCGGTATTGAACCGGCAGGAAAAGGCATTGAAACAGGTGAACATGGTGCCCCATTAGGTGAGGGAAAACCGGGTATTTATTTCGGCATGAAATCGCCGATTATGCAAACGGAAGACGGCCAAATTGAAGAATCTTACAGCATCTCTGCTGGCTTAGATTTCCCATCCGTTGGTCCACAACATGCCTATTTAAACAGCATTGGACGTGCCGAATACCCTAGCATTACCGATGATGAGGCCTTAGAGGCGTTCAGAGAATTAGCTCAACACGAGGGCATTATTCCTGCTCTAGAAAGTTCCCACGCTTTAGCTCATGCGTTAAAAATGGCAAAACAAGCACCAGAAAAAGAACAATTATTGGTGGTGAATTTATCAGGTCGTGGTGATAAAGATATTTTTACCGTAGATAAAATTTTTACTGAAAGAGGGATCCTATAATGAGTCGTTTTGCTACCCTATTTGACAATTTAAAAGCAAAAAATCAAGGTGGATTTGTGCCATTTGTTACCTTAGGCGATCCTGATTTTGAGCGTTCTTTTGAGATTATTTGTACGCTTGTAGATAACGGTGCAGATGCCTTAGAACTCGGTTTTCCCTTCTCGGATCCTTTGTTAGATGGCCCTGTAATTCAAGCGGCCAATAACCGTGCTTTAAAAGCAAACTGCAGTACCGAAGAAAGTTTTCAACTGATCGAAAAAGTGCGGTCAAAATATCCCGAGATTCCGATTAGTTTATTGCTTTGTGCCAATTTAATTTATGCGCAAACCCTAGACGGTTTTTATCAACGCTGTCAAGCCGTGGGCGTGGATGCGGTACTCGTGGCGGATATTCCGTTATTAGCCAGTCAAGATTATATTCAAGCCGCAGAAAAATACGACATTCAACCTGTCTTTATTTGCCCACCGAATGCGGACGAGGCGACCATTAAAGGCGTGGCAGAAAAATCCAAAGGCTATACCTATTTGGTTTCTCGTGCCGGTGTCACCAGTGCGGAAAACCAAAGTCATGCGAAAAATTTAGATGATTTAGTCGAACGTCTAAAAGCCTATAATGCACCTCCGATTTTGCAAGGTTTCGGTATTGCTCAACCACAACAGGTGCGTGATGCGTTAGCTATGGGCGTAGCGGGGGCAATTTCAGGCTCGGCAACGGTGAAGATTATTGAGAAAAATTTGGATAATCACGCTCAATGTTTGAAAGAGTTAGCGGAATTTGTGAAAGCAATGAAACAAGCCACGTTATAACCTGTAATTTATTTCATAAAATGCTATATAAAAACACAAATAGCCACTTTTCAAAGTGGCTATTTGTGTTATAAGGCATAGTAGACAAAATAGTTGGCACTTTTTTATACACTATGCTCTAGTAGACAAAATAGTTGGTTTTGGTTATTTTTAATAATT